>JAJFKH010000061.1 GCA_021773305.1 Gammaproteobacteria bacterium
AGTATTTTGAAAAATTTATGGGGAAAAAGCCTAAAATTGTTAAAGATTTTTTAGAAAACTCTAGAATCAAGTTAGTTTTCTTACCAACTTGCTCACCTAATTTAAATTTAATTGAACCCATATGGAAACTTTTCAAAAAAAATGTCTTGTATAACAAGCATCATGAAACGTTAAGTCAATTCAGAGATAGCACTATCAAGTTCTTTCAAAATATTGGCCAGTATGCAAATGAAATATCCGCTATCATGGAAGGTGGATTTCAATCATTATAAAATAGAGCATTGAGGTTTCAGTAAGCCGTTAGATTTTAACGTTTTGGCAATAAAAAAACGAGGAATAGTCATTCTATTTCAAGGTCTTTTTTTGTTGCCAAAACGTTAAAAGATAATGGTTTAATGGAAGTTCAACAAGGAAAATATGATTCGCTTTGGGTGTATGTGTACTTGGCACAGACAGATTGCTATCCTTATCGATCCAAGACAATGCTATAATTTAACTGAAATGATTTTACAAAAGCCCTATGTATAATGAAACTAGAAATTGCCGATTTGTCCTTAATTGGAGATCGGCCAGAAAATGAAGATGATTATACTGTGATTACCCAGGAAGCCTGGATCTTTGCTGCGATAGCAGATGGTATGGGAGGGCATCCTGGAGGCAAGTTTGCGGCAAAATATTTCTGCCGAGGACTCGCGTCCAATATACACACCCTTACGAAAGACTTAACTCTCTCTCCTCAACTCATCATAAACACGTTGTTTATCCAAGCGTCTCTCTATTTAAATAGCAAACTTTACCAACTTCATTATCCTGAAGCTCGCACCACCTGTGTCGCAGCCTTTTTGAATCAAGATTATTTGACTGTTGCTCATATTGGAGACTCTAGAGCCTATCTTATCAATGACGAAGGCATTAAATGGCGCACACAAGATCACTCTTATGTAGAGCAACTTTACAGTGCGGGAGAAATTACTGAAGAACAAATGAAAAAACACCCTCAACAAAACTTGCTGCTACGTTGCATCAGCATCCACGAACCTCCGGAACCAGATCTTCATCAATTCCCTGCTCTCGCTCCTGGGGAAATGCTGCTGTTATGTAGTGATGGTTTTTGGGGAAATACAAGTCGAGACGACATGCTCGCTTTAGTTAAGGCTGACAATTTACAAAAGTCGCTCACAGAAATGAGCCTCATGGGCTATAAAAAAGCTCAACCCTATTCCGATAACATTACAGCTATTGCCATACGGTATGCTCACCTCGAATGATTTTTCGCTATGAGTATATTTATCCCAGCTTTTGCAACATTTTTTTGACTTGGTTCAAAGGCAAACCTTTAATGCTATCCAAATCTCCTTCTATTTTTTTGATGAAATCTGTAAACAAGGCATCACCTTCAATTTGAAATCCACCGGCACAATGAAATACATGACCTTCTTTGATAGCTTGATCAATGATGTTCTCTGGAATCGGATTAAAATAAACTTTGGCAATATCCACCATGCAGTGCTGCAATCCTGACTGTGTATTGGTCACCACAACACAAGTATAGGTTTGGGCAGGATATTGCCCATAACTTTGTAAATAACGACGTACATCTTCAGCATTTTTTGGTTTACCTCGGATCTCTCCATGACACACAACCACTTGATCGCATGTTAACAAAAGGGACGGCTCTATTATTTTAGTCAACAATGCTTGTGCTTTGGCTAATGCAATAAGCTCCACCCGTTTTTTTGGATCTTGATGCACAATCGCTTCTTCATCAATATTAGGCTCCATGACAGAAAATGGAACACCTAATTCTTTAAACAACTCTCGTCGCCAGCGAGATGCCGAGCCTAATATAATATTCATGGGTTATCTCACAAATGGCACTTTTATTTCTTGAAATTGTACCACACTTTGAGGAAATGGAATTTCAATATTGTGTTTATCAAACGTCGCTTTAACCTCTTGGGATAGCGAATTTTTCAACGCAACAAAATTTTCCTTTTTTGTCCATACGGAAAATTGTAAATCAATACTCGACTCTGAAAAGCTTTGAAAATAAAACTGTGGCGCCGGATCGGACAAAGCAAATTCATTGTTTTTTGCAACTTCCAGCAACACTTGATAAACCTGCTCAATGCTCTCTTTGTATGCAATGCCTATTTGCATATCATAACGTCGAGTAGGGAATCGAGTATAATTAATAATTTCTGATTTTATTAATGCATCATTGGGAATTCTCACATAACGATTATCTGCTGTCACAACCTTGACCGACATTGAATCGATAGAAAACACCTTTCCTCGAATATTTTTGACTTGTATAACATCACCAATAGCAAACGATTTTTCCAAAATAAGAAAGATACCACTGATCACATTGGCCACAGAGGTTTGGGAAGCAAACCCAATAGCCACCGTAAAAATACCCGCAGCACCGAGCAACACACTGATTTTAAACCCCACCTGCTGCAATGCTGAAACTACAAATAACGATAAAATCAATATATAGACAATACGACGCATAATCATCGCATGGTGGGCCGATGTATGCTTTATCATAATATTGTGGGTCACTTTTCGTGCAAATGTGGCAGCAACAAAGCCTAAAATAAGCAGCAACAGCCCGTAGATCCAAGGCAAAATCAGGGTTGAGTAAACTGCAAAATTATTTAAATGCATATAAAATAACTCCCTTAACATTACGTATGTTGAGTATACCACAAAGCATTTAATGGAATAGTCCACCACTTAAATATAAGATAATGTTATAGTGTTCTATAAGATTATCTTTAGACGTCTAGAGCAAAATCATTATTTTTATTTCAAGCACTGCAAGAGAGTGAATATTACTCTTTGATTTTACAATTTTTTTTGTAGAATTATTGTATCCCCGTCCCATCCATCAAAAAAATGGGCCACAAATAGAATTCACTGTAATGTCTGCAACAGCAGCGGTATTAGGTAGCTCCATCACCATCTTCACCAACTTAGCCACATCACCTGGCTGGGTCATCTCTTCGGGACTTAATTGACAAATTTCAGCCCTTGTGGCCATATCCGTGTTGACCCAACCAGGACAAATTGCTGTCACTCGAATGCCATCACCCCATCCCGCTTGTCGAAGGGAATGAGTAAATGCCATCATGGCATGCTTTGTTAGATTATAACCAAATTGATCTCCTCGGGTACTTTTACCCGCGACGGAAACAAGATTGACGATTCGTCCCTTCCCAGACTGCTTCAAATCATTCCATAGATCGTGGGTTAACGTCACAGGTGCTTTCGTATTCACTTGCCACATCTCATCTAAAACACGTTCATCATAATCATCCATACTACAAGAACGTAGTATTCCTGCATTATTAACTAAACCATCAATTTGAGAAAATTTTTCCCGAGTATGGTTAATCCAAAGACGACCTGTCTCTGATTCCAAAGCATCATAATGATTCACCAAAACACGATCAGAATCAGGAAAATCCCTGCTAAGATCGATATCTTCAATGTTTCTGACACCTAAGCTGAGATAATATTTTGTATCTTGAAACAGCTTTTTTGCAATTTCTAAACCAATACCACGGTTTGCTCCAGAAATCATAACAACAAATTTGTCCATCTGACTCACTCCTTAATATTACGGCGATATATACCTAAAAATTATCCGCTATGGGTATACTTCGCGCAGGTCACATTTTTTTCATACCCAGACAAGACGAAAGGATTTTTTTCAATTAATGCCATCACAACTGACGATGCTCCAGTCTCTGGGAGGTACCCATGCCCACCTGATAGAGGTTTAGGCACACCAGTTGTACCAGGAACACTCAATGGTTTTCCCTGTAAACTACGCACAGCAAAATACGCAAAAATTTGTGCTTCAAGGGCTTGGTTATTCCAACCCATTTCATCTGCTTTATGGATACTAACATCACTTCCTATTTTTTTGCTTAATCTATTTTTTAACTCAGACAAAATAACCGGATTATTCCAACCTCCACCTGCTAACACCCATTGTTTTGGAAAAGTGTTTAATTTCAGTAAATCTAAACTCGCAACAATGGTTTCAGCAGTAAAGGCTTCTAAGGTCGCACAACCATCTTCTATGGATAAGTTAGATAGTTCATCAATCAAAACTAAATCACCAAAATCTAAGGATTTGGGTGGTAATATATCCAAATAGCTATCCTCTCCCTTCACAATAGATTTTTGGCGTAATGCATCTAAGGTGTCATGGCAAACTGTTCCAGATTTTCCATACTTACCATCATAATCAATATTTTCTTTTCCCGACGTGCGTTGCCTGACAAAACGATCAATCAAACCATTGCCAGGGCCTGTGTCAAAACCAATTAAGTTTTCAGGGAAGCGATCCTTAATTAACGTCATGTTCGCTATTCCACCACAATTAACAACTGCAACAGGAATTTTATTATCTCGAATCGCCAAGGCTTGGTGATACAATGGCGCAAAAGGTGCACCCTGCCCTCCTGAAGCAACATCATGACGACGAAAATCATTAATCACGACAATCTTCACAAGATTTGCGAGTAATTGCCCATCACCTAGAACAATTGAAATACCTCTATTGGGTTGATGATACAGCGCTTGTCCGTGATAACCAACCACATCAATATGCTCAGCCGTTAATTGTTCTTTTTCTAACAATTTTAAAACTGCTTCGGCATGCAATTTAGTTGAATATTCAATGACATGATCAAACGTACAAGGCCATTCAACTTCCATTTTTTTTTGTACATAATTCTGTAAAACTTGTAATTTTTTTTCAATGTTAACCGGTAAAATAGCTAATTCATCTTTTAAATATTTTTTTACTCCAAATGAGAAATAATCTTGCTTTGCTTGCTCCAAATTACCCTGATTTTCCTTGATGCAAAACTGTGCTATATGCAATAATAATTTAAATTCTTGGTCATATTCTATTGATATGCATCCACGCGCTTCAATTTCAGCATCGCCATTTGTATTTATTAAAGCTGCATCAATGCCATCCATTGATGTTCCACTCATTAAACCGATACTCAGCATAGCAGTGAATAACTCCCTCAGTGTTTTTTCAAATTATCCTTTTTTTTATGGTAAAAAGCTACCCATAGAAGTTAAATATTCAAAATATCGAGAACTTAAATTTCAGTTTGACATAAAAATGGTAACTTATTGATTTTATCTCACCTACAGGGATAAAATCGATGGTGACGTTACATTGCCATCTTTTATGTTGTAGCTCACATCAATACCAATTTGCTCTAAAAAAGTTTCCTCGTGGGAGACGACTATCATACTGCCTGGATAATGATTTAACACCTGCACCAAATGATCTTTTGTTTCTAAATCAATATTATTGGTGATCTCATCAAGGATCAGTAGTTTCGGTGTCAATGCCGCGATCAGGCTTAACGATAACCTAACTTTTTCACCGCCGGATAATTGGATCACTAACCTATTAATTTCTTCATTTTTCCTAAATAGAAAATCATTCAAATGTTTTCTAATTTCAGCATGTGACCAATCCGGACGGGCATTAGCCAACATTTCAAACACGGAGGATTGTGGATTGAGGTTTGCGTAGTGCTGATCCAAATAACCGATTTGTTCGGGCTTTGGTATGTGCCAATGCCCTGTTTTTGTGATGCCTCTGTTGCTCATTATCGCCTTTAACAACGTCGATTTGCCAGAAGCATTATTGCCCGTGATCCCAATACGATCGCTTCCATTTAAAAGCAAATGAATATCTTTTAATACAAGACTTTCTTGAGTATATCCACAGGAACCCTCGCTAATGGAGACTATTGTTTTATTTTCATGTTGTTCAGAAATCAATTGAAATTTCGGTAAAATAATTTCAGGTCGATGTAATGCCTCTAGCTCATTTGATAATTCATACTTCTTTCTATCTATTGCCGCTTTTTTCTTGCCTGAGGTTTTTTGCCCGCGCATCGCCTTAGCCCTGCTAACAACAGTCGGCCATTTTTTTCGAGCAATACTTTTCTCTCCTTTCTCCCTACTTTTCGCTGCTCTTTTTTGCTCTATCATTAATTTTTCGTGCATCATCTTTTTTTCACGCTTCAGACAAGATAATTCATTCTCAATCCCGTCCCGTTTTATATTAATTTCATTCATATAATCGTCACAACACCCAGAAAATACATGGATTTGATTATTGTCAATATGATATAGCGTATCCACACAATTTCGTAACACTTCTAGATCGTGAGTAACAACGATGAGTGTGCCATAATAATGATTTAACATACTCAACAGGCTTTTACGATTTTTAGTATCCAGATGATTAGTTGGCTCATCTAAAAGCAATAGGTTCGGATTTTGTGTCAGCGCCTTTGTAAGCGCTTTGTTTAATCGTTGACCGCCACTTAATGCCTCAAAGTGATCAATCGTCTGGGGAACGTAACCAATATTGATATCATCCGGCATAAAGATATCACCGCGAGTACTCTCTATCTCACCGAGTAACATTTTTAAAAAAGCTGACTTACCACTGCCATTTCTTCCAAGAATAGCAATACGGCTGCCAAAATGAATTTGACTATTAAAACCTTTGAAACAAGGCTTACCAGGAAAATAAAGGCAAAGATCATGAGTAGAAGTTGGACTGTGCATCATCGTTATCTCTTAAATATCTGAAGTATTAAAGTAAGTCAAAAAATGTCCGAACAAACTAACATTTATGACGTCCCTATGCTTTTAGCTAATTTAAGAAATATGGTTCATCACGCACCTATGTGTTAAAATTGAATTCACCAGTAGACGATACTACTGATATTCTATGAAAAATTCAAATAGTTTGTTATCGCCAAGTGGAAAAATAATACCATAAAATTATTAACGGAAAATTAATGTTACTTAGGTAATAATTGCAAAGGCCGCTTCAGTAGTGCTATTCGATAAGAACCCAATAACTCAAAACCAACTGCTTGATACGCTTTTGCAGCAGCTGGATTGTCAGTAAACAATACGGCTTTTTTAACGCCTTGCGTTCTCGCTTGTTCAAGTACCAAAGCTAAGAGTACCCGAGCATATCCTTTATTGCGATGCTCCGGTGGCGTCCAAACAGGGCCAATCTGTACAATCTCCGGCAATTGCGCATTAAATCCACAAAGAGACACTGGCGTTTGATCTGATAATAAGATCCAAGCATTTTTTTCTTGTCTCATTCTGTCAGCACGATTTTTAGCGCGAGCGTCAAAGGCGTTATCATTATCTAAACCAAGAACCGCCTTTTCGTATTGCTTTATCCACTCAACCAGTACTGACGATTCAATATCTCCGGCTTGAATCATTTGCACATTTTTATCCTGTGGTAATGATAGGATCTCAAGACTGCTTAATGCAAGAGAATAAAGTCCGTCATTTCCATTAATAGCAAAATTATTATGAGGTAGCCCAAGTTCCGAAATAACAAAAGCGGATTGATCACCGTCTCCCAAGATGCCCGCAAGGGGTCTTGAGATCTTCCTCCGAAAATGAAAACACAGTTGTTTTAAGCTATCAAAATCTTCAGCTTGCATCATGACATTACCATTCCAGTAATGAGCTAACACACCATTGATTGTATCTTTTGAAGGCTCTGAACGAAATGATGCAAAGTAATCACCATGATAACACTCATCACGATATTCAAGACCTGAAGCACGCAAATTACTTCGCAAGAACATGCTGGTATCTGGGTAGAGAGATAAAAACTGCTCCAAGGCCACTTCATCGCCCAATTGTAACCTTCTTATCAGCATTAGAACTCCCTATTTAAAAAATATTAAATGGTGAAGAAAAAACAAATCTGTTAGTGCTAAACAAAACAATCTAATTGCTTACATCTTTTTTCTAACAAGCTAATATACTTTGCTTGCATTTGTGAAGATAAAAAGCTAATACGAAGCAAATTTTCCCATTCAGGTATCGATTTTTGAAATCCTTGCATCACGTCAGCAACAACCTTTTTATTTAATCCTAATCGCTCATCAGCGAAATATTGAAAAAAATCTTGTTTCGTTAAATTACTTTTTTTTCCTCTTATGGGCAATGCTACTTCCTCTCTAGCATTTTTTAGAGCGATGGTTGAATTTAGCAAATCATACCCTGGTGACAGAAAGATTTTTTTATCTTTAGTGATAAGAGAGAAGTTTTTTAAATGCATATCTTCATTACCTATTAGAAAATTAAATAATGTTAGTTTAAATAATTTCACAAATTCAATTTTTGGAAACGTGCAAAATTTCTCGATGACAGCAATCACTTTTTCCATCGAGCTATTATATTTTGTATGTCGATCTCCGCCTGATAGCTGGGAAAAATCTTCTAAAGCTAGTTTTTTATTATGTCCAAACCGGTCAAATCGTTTAATGAAATAAGTCATACTGTTATCTTTAGAATAAACTAAACCATGAACAGGCACATCAATACCAATGGTTTTTGCTAGTGACATAGTAATAGCTTCATTTTCGGGTAGTTCAGGATAGGTATCACTTTGTGGTTTTAAAATATAATGGCCTCTTTGGTCAACTATTTCAAAACATCCCGCTTTCACTCTTAATTGTGCACTTAATTTTTTTTGTACTCCTTGGATAGACATTTTCCCCACACGATCGATTGCTTCTGTCCTTTGCTCTTCAGCACTTAAATTTAATGATCTAAGATTTTTTAATTGAGGGGAAAGCGAACGTAATCCGCGTTGCGAATAACTTTCTTGTTCACTTAGCATTTCATAGGTAATTGGGCAGTATTTCATTCTAGCCCCTCAATAGTTACTGAACCCACCACATCTTGGCCAACCTTTATCAATTGCCGAAAATAGTCATTTTTATCAATTTTATATTTGCGTAATAGCGCTTCCAGCATAGCACCTTCGGGCAGCAAACCTTCAAAGAAGGGAGGAAATACATCAAATTCATAAATCTTATTTGTTAAAGGCATGGTGAGAGAAACCGGTGCACCATGATAATCAGCATGATAACTAAATTGATATTTTCTTCCCTTTAATTTTTCTAAGATCCCCGCATCAATTCCATTAACAAATACGCAAGCTTTTCTCATGAGTTATCATCCGTTGGTTGCGCAAATGGTGTCTCAAATTTCATTTGAATATTTAAAACATCCAAGACTTTCAATAAGGTTGTTAATTTTACCGTTTCTTTACCTTTTTCAAGATCAAATATTACGGTTTTGCCCACCCCCGCTAATTTGGCTAATTCTTGTTGTGATAATCCCCCTTGCTTACGATAATAGTAAATCATCTTTGCAATTTCAGTCTGAAGCATATTACACCATAAATTAAGAATATATTACTGTTATAGCAGTAAAAATGACAAATTAAAAGGTTTGTGACATTCTTTTCTCTAAAAATTCATTTTAATTACTGCTTTAGCAGTAAATTATATGATTTTTTTATATTTATGCATTTGGAAGCACTGCAACCCTTTATCAAGGATAGGCTTAACTCCGGAGTTAAACGGAGAACTGTCAATGCGGGATTACAGCTAGTGCGCCAAATACTCAATTGTGCTGCTGAAAAATCTTGCTAAAGGGAGCACTCTCCCACACTATTTATCGTCAGTGAACGATCGACTGCCTAGATCTCGCAAGAGCTTTTTATAAAAGTTAAATGGGTTATCTAAGTAATTGATTATTAGTAGTTTTAACCGGAGATGCCCACTACAAATTAGCGTACGGATGAGATCTCTTGAGCACTCATCCCCGCAAATCTCCCGCAAGGGGTTTTAGGACAGATCGGCAGCTAATTTTTAAATATGTAATAGCTCATATGTGATCTGACAGTTTTGACAGATCAGACAATCTGATTGTCAGTTAACTCTGCGTTTTTTTGTTGCTCCTTAGTCTTAAATTACTTAGAATAGGATTCAATTCTTGAGGAAAAAGCTCAACTACTAAATTTCTAATGTTCTTATCATATAAAACATGCATTAATATCTGCTCTAGTAAAAAACTGCCCTTATTTGTATGTGATTCCCCAGCAAGAACAAGCTGAGAAGGATCCTCTAAATTGGCCCCAGGGGATCCTTCTCACAAGCAAGGGTTTCTGTTTATTTTCAGATTGCTGCAACTCATTTTTAAGTAACACACTGATAGACTCATATAGATCATTAAGCATAGGAAAGACCTCTGTTAGATTTTATTTTTATGTTCAAATAGTATAATGAACTGTTTAGATGTTGTCAACGCCGAAGCCCAGACTTCACTAGCTCCCGCAAAGCATCAGCTGTTCGAATATAAATAGAAATTTTAAAGATATAACTCATTGAAAAATAAAGAAAATTGGAGCTGGCGATAGGAGTCGAACCTACGACCTGCTGATTACAAATCATAGGCTGCATATCTAACCATTTGATTATTAGTAGTTTTAACCGGAGATGCCCACTACAAATTAGCGTACGGATGAGGGTTCTTGAGTACTCATCCCCGCAAATCTCCCGCAAGGAAATTTTCGTATACATTTGGCGTATCAATCAGATTGTTGACACCCGGCACGTTATAGGTTACACTTATCAATGATAAAGAGTTTTAAACACAAAGGATTAAGGAAGTTCTACGAATCTGGCTCAACTGCTGGCATTAATGCTCAACAAGTTAGCAAGATTCGAGTCATTTTAGCACGGCTTGAATCATGCATTGAACCGGAAGATATAGATTTACCAGGGTTGCGCTTTCA
>JAJFKH010000062.1 GCA_021773305.1 Gammaproteobacteria bacterium
TACCACCTGAATCCATCTCGAACTCAGAAGTGAAACGACTTAGCGCCGATGATAGTGTGGGGTTTCCCCATGTGAAAGTAGGTCATTGCCAGACTTTAAACACCCAAAAGCCTCACTTATGTGGGGCTTTTTTTTGTCTGCTATTTTTAAGAGTTGAAATGTGACAAATCAAGTTTATGCCTTAATAAAGATCCTTTCCGATGGCCAATACCACTCTGGGGAAGCGTTAGGGAAAGAATTAGATATTTCTCGAACGGCCATATGGAAAATCATGAATCAACTGGGTCAATATGGAATTTATTGCCAGCGTCTTCATGGTCAAGGATATTGTATCCCTGGGGGCATTGAATTTTTAGATGAGCAACTGATACAAAGCCAATTGAATTTTGATGTAAAAAAAATGATAAGCAAAATGGATTTTCATTTGAGTGTTGACTCCACCAATCAATCATTGATGGCGAGGATAAAGCAAGGGGCGTTACCCGTATTGGTGAGTACTGCGGAACACCAGACCCAAGGGCGAGGACGCAGAGGCCGGCATTGGCAGTCTCCTTTTGGAAAAAATATTTATTTATCTTTTAGTTGGTCTTTCCTTGACGGCCCCTCTAAGACAGCGGGGTTAACCTTGGCGATTGGCTTAGGGATCGTTGAAGTTCTGGAGCATTTTGGTATTTGCGATCTAGGCTTAAAGTGGCCGAATGACGTACTCTGGCAAGGCAAAAAACTTGCGGGTGTTTTAACTGAAATGCATATGGATAGTCTGGGTGTATGTCATGTAGTAATTGGACTGGGGATTAATGTGGATCTTCCTAAGCAAGCGAAAGCTGATATTTGCCAAGAAAGTGTGGATTTGTTGCAAATTTTAAATAAGCGAATCAGTCGTAATACACTATTTGTTGCATTAATGAATCATTTGATTTCTTTGGTTTCAAAATTTAACGAAGATGGTTTTTCTTCTTTTGAAAAAGGTTGGGAGAAATATGATTTATTGAAAAATCAGCAAGTTATGCTGCGCTTAATGGAACATAAGATTTTTGGAAAGGCTCTAGGTATTGATTGTGATGGTGGTTTAAAGGTTCAACATGAAGATACGGTGACGACGTACCATGCCGGTGAAATTTCAATTCGTAAAAAAGAGGAAAATTATGAATTTATTGATTGAAATAGGAAATACTCAATTAAAATGGGCTGTATCGAAGGGCGAAAAAATAGTTGCGAGTTTTTCTCAGCCATTGGTAGAGAATCTTTGTTTTTCAGTATTAAATCAATATGTAAGCAATATGGATAATATCTTTGTTGCTAATGTGGCAGGGGAGCAAGTTGCAGAGAAATTGCAGGATTGGGCTATTGGAAATCATTTGTCGAGTCTTAATTTTATTTACACAGAAAAAAAACATAAAGATTTGATCAATGGTTATTCTGATCCGAGTCAGTTGGGTGTTGATCGCTGGCTCGGATTAATCGGTGCTTGGGGGCGAACTGCAACGGATTTTATTGTTATTGATGCTGGAACGGCTATTACCGTTGATTATGTCTTGCAAGGTGGTCAGCACCAAGGGGGGTATATTTTTCCGGGATTCGACCTAATGAAAGAGTCCTTGGTTCAGCAAACAGAGGCTTGTGTCTTGGGTACTGTGGACTGGCTTGGGATGACAATGGAGCGAGGGAAAGATACCAGCCAAGGAATGGTTGGAGGCATAATGTCTTTAGTTGTGACTTTTATCAATTCGATTAATACGGATGGCTCTCAATCGGAGATTTTTTTGACCGGCGGTAATGCTTCCATTATACAAAAATATTGTTCACAAGATTGCCATGTTGTGCCAAATTTAGTTTTTGAGGGGATGACAGCCTATTCAATGAGCAACGGATAAAAAAACATTGTAAATAATAAGATGCAAGTTATATCGTGAATAGTGCCAGCATTGGAACCGCTAACAGTAAAATGAATACAATCTGGGTATTAAAAAATGAAGTAATACGAGATATTAGCAATTTCATTGAAATTTTAATGAAATCTTTCTGAAAAAAGCCTCGAATATTTGCTTTTTCAGTGCCTTCGGTTATAAAATTGTCGTCTGTGGTGCTGGCGTAGCTCAGTTGGTAGAGCAGCTGATTTGTAATCAGCAGGTCGTAGGTTCGACTCCTATCGCCAGCTCCAATATAATCAATGACTTACACATATTTCCCATATTCCTCTAAAACCCCTTGCGGGACTTTTGCGGGACCTAGGCAACTCTCCGTTCACTAATCAATAATAGTGTGGGAGAATTTTCTCGCCGACATGCCTTTTCAGCAGCTTCTATTAAGTTCTTAATTTCCGCTGATGAATAGTGTGTGGTGATACGAAGTGACTTGTGACCTAAGAGATCTTGTCGGTCTTCATAACTCACACCAGCTGCTCGCAATCTTCGCCCAAAAGTATGGCGCAAATCATGTACACGCACCTGGGGCAAATCTGCACGAGTCCTTGCCCGCTTCCAAGCCGAATTGTTAATTCGTGTTAAACCATTTCCCCGAAAACTAAAAACAAATTCAGGGTGGGTACTGGGTGAGCAAAAAAGGCGTAGCGTTGGCGGGCAGTGAGCTATCAGCAGTAAGGCATATTTCTATTGCTACCATCAGACATCAATTAGCGGTGGTCAATGTCTATCTTAACTTATTAAATGATAAGAGCATTGAGTTCGTTACAGAGCGAGAACTGCGTGATCAAAATAAAGGCCGTTATTTGCCCGATGGAATGATTATCAAAGACAATCAAAAGATTGCTCTTGAAGTAGAATTGACCGCTAAGTCCAAAAAGCGGATCAGTAAAATTTTGAACCAGTATCGTAAAGATTTTAGTTATCAATCTGTTTGGTACTTTTGTGGGGATAATCAAGTGATGAATCAATTAAACAACCAGGCCAAAGAATACTCATTTTTAAAAGTTTATCCTTTGGTGAGTTGAGAGACTGATGTTGTCAGCAATAGAACAAATTTTCGAGGCAAGCCCAAGGATCATCTTTCTTTTTCTTATGTTGATGTTGGGAATAGTTTATTGTCCACTTGGCGTTCTGTGGTCGCTCTTATTTTAACGATACTGAAACACCCAAGTCTTTGCTTGCTCATGGGTGGTTTGATTTTGAGCGGGGTTGTTTGGATGGCTCAGTCTCTTAGCCCCTTACAGATTATCAAGATCAACCATATGGTTTTTAGTAGCCTTTTAAGGGGAAACTGGGCGCAGTTAGGCAACGCTTATTTATTATTGATTACCTTGCCCCAGGGTATGCTGCTGGCTTCTCTGATTCGATTTTTTATGTCCCCGAGGAATGAGCTACAGAAAAAACTAAAAAAGATTTCAGAGGGAAAATCTGAAGCTAAGCAATATAAAATTAGCCAAAAGGCCATTGACAAAAAGCTTGCTGCTATTAAAACCAGTGCTTGTGAGGGTGGCAGTATCATGGGCATTGATTGTAATACTGGAGAGTCTGTTACTTTAATGGATAAAGCGGCGAATATGCATACCTTAGCCATTGGTACGACCGGCAGTGGAAAGACCACCAGTATTTGCAATATTGTTGAAAGTGCCATTGTACGTGGTTTGCCACTATTTTATGTGGATGGCAAAGGTGACAATCAGTTAGCTCATAGTATTGGCAATTTTGCCAAGCAACAGGGGCGTCCCTTTTACCTTTTTAGCATGGTAGGTGAGAGTGTTAAATATAACCCCATAGCTTTGGGTGGGATTACCTCGAAAAAGGATCGGATTATTGAGCTTCGTATTTGGTCAGAGGATCACTATCGCAAAATTGCAGAGGGTTATTTGCAGACCGTATTTTCGATACTGGATAGTTTTACTATTGAACCCGACTTGATGACGCTGAGTAAATATCTTCACCCAGATGCTTTGTATGATTTGGCAAGAGAAAAACAAGCCCAGTCCGTTATTGGTGATATTGAATCCCTAGAGGCCAAGTACCGGGATGTTTCGAGTTTGATAGCTGAAATAGATAATATGACGAAGAGCGAAATAGGGCATTTGTTTGATACACGCTCTGGTACTGTTCTAACTTTGGATAAAGCATTAGAAGAGAATGCTATTGTTTACTTTTGCTTACAACCCCTGGCCTTTCCAGCTTACGCAGAGTGTCTGGGCAAGTTGATAATTAATGATCTAAAAGCTTTAGCAGCTGAACAATTGCAATGAAAAAATCAGCATAGAATTTATTGCATTTTCGATGAGTTTTCAATCTTTGCTGGTGACCAAATCGTGAATTTAATCAATCAAGGACGAAGTGCCGGGATTCATGCTGTACTGGCTACGCAGTCTATCTCAGATATAGCCAAGAAAGGTGGTGATGCCTTGGTGGGTCAGGTATTAAATAATTGCAATAATTTTATCATTCAGCGACAAAATAATCATGATGATGCGGAAATCTTATCAAAACTTATCGGTACCCGAGATAGTTTTCAGCTTACGTCTCAAATTGATAAGCTTGTTAATAATCGGACGGTGGGATCAGTTCGTACTGCCAAGGAGTTCATTGTTCATCCTGAGGTGATTAAAGGGTTTAGACAAGGAGAGGGTGTTTTGTTAAATAAAAGCCTAGACAATCGTACTGTGCTAAGATTTCGAAGAGGGGCTAATTGAATCAATTTTACTGTTTATACTTGATTAAGGTGATATTATGATTTGCTTTCATATCATTACTAATTTAGCAGGAGTCATTCTTTGGAAAACATCAATCACCTATTAGTCTTGACAAGAAAATATCACAGTGGATATATTGTAAAATCATTACTATGTAAGAATAAACTGCGAAAGCTGACTCTTTTTGGTATATTTTTCTTGCCATTAATTTTTCTTGCCTTCAATATTATTTACGATTGGCTAGGAGATAGTATATTTCTTCTTATTGCGATCTGGGCACTGTTTGTACCAACAATAATTGCTACAACATTTTGGCTAAAAAAAGACTATAAATATTTGTATGAAAAATATCCCTTTATAATTCCACACCTTACACGAGACTATCTTGCAATTAGAGCCAAATTTATTACTGAAGATTTGAAAAGTAGTGATAAACTGTCTGATGAGTTTTTAAGTAAAGCAGAGAAGGAATGTGATCATGTAATTAGTCTATTATCTCTTGATCCTCGTTCAATTACTACTCAGCTCACAAGTTGGTTAGTTTTAACCATAACTTTTCTCATCAGCTTATTTTGCTTAGCTCTTCGTGATAGTAGCTTACAAATAATACTTTGTGTTATTAGTGTAGTACTGTTTATTTCTATTATGTTTTATCTTATATTTGATTTCTTTTTTCCATTCACAGGTAAAAGTGAATATTTACGAGTAAAGAAAATCATTAAGATAATACGATTAATAAATTTCGATTAAAATCCATGGTGTCTTCTAGGTATCATAAAGTCCTTTAAGTGAAATTTTGGAGAAAGTAAAGCTAGGATACAGTAGTAGAAATTTACTTGTCAGCGTGGATAAGCATCTGTCAAAGCAAGAACAACTATAGCCGCAGCAGGGTCATTTAACTTATTTTGGTTTTTTGTCAAAAAGTTATATACAGTATGCGTAAGAGAGCCAATAGAGGCAATTTCGTGTGAAATGCAAAAAATATTATTACTTTGCTTTCTTCCTTGAGATTTTATAGTTGCTATTGCAGTATCCATATCCCAAATTCCACTGATATATGATAAACATGCCAAGGACTTAGCCTGTCCTATGCTAATCATTAATCTAATATTAAAATCAACAAGTTATGAACAGCATAAAAAAGGTTGTCCTGATCTCAATCTGTAGTATGTCTAAAATAGGAATTCGCATAGGACCGGGAGTTTTTTGTGAGTAAGATGACCGGGGTGAGTTTGGTTGTTGGGTTACGGTTTGGGGTTGTGAGGTGATAGAGTTCTCTAACTGGCTCGCTGCCCCAGCCCAGCGAGGCACATGTGATGCAACCTTGCCCAATAGTATGGGCCGCCTACGAAGAGTAAAATCTAAGCCCTTCGGGTGTGCTGCGCGCAGCCTTAACTTTTCTTCGGCTTTAAATTGGCAAGTAATTTTTATTTACAATAATAGAGCTATTCAGTAGTTAATTTAACCAATCATCTTGGTGATGATACCTTTAAATCTCCATTTTGTAGAAAATTGTCGAGTTCAAATTGAATTATATGGTCTGCATTTATCCCTATAGTTTTCAACACAATTACCTGTGTTAGTCTTTCAAAGAAGCTTATATACTTTGTAATGTTGTGGTGATCAAGGTTTTTCATCCATTCTTCAGGATTATACTTAGGATTTTTATAATTTCTATCAATTGGCAACTTTCCAGAGTGTGTTAATTGATTTCTTAGATGACGAAAAATATTATTTTCAATGTTTTGGTAACTCCTCCAAATATACTTCATAATATAGTTGAATATTTCGTGGAAATTATTAGATTCATCATCTACTTTTGCTCCTTCAGGATTTTTTAGATGGGGATAAAGCCATTCCCAAATGACAAAGTATGATAAAAAGCGAGACTCTTCATTGGTTATGTTTGCGTGATTTTTAAGCATCAGCAAGTGAAAGCCATTTTCAAATTGAGTTTGCCAGCTATCATCTGAAATTTGAACAATTGCAGTTTGAAAGTACTTTTCTACCATATTTTTATTTGCATTATTATTATTCCAAATGAAATCTAAATAAGGGTTCGAAAAGAGTGGAGCACCTTTTCTTTTTCTATTGGAATAAAGTTCCCAATTAGAACCGTCCAATAAACTCCCTATAAGAAGAATATCTTCTAAAAATTTTCTTTTTATGGGGTTGTGACGGTTTCCACATACTCCCCCTTTAAAAATAATTGAATTTTTTTGATTACCACTAAATTCAACATGTGAATTCTTAAAATTGAGTCCATGCTGTGTTTTTTTAGTAGCAACAAATTGGTAGCTATCAACAGCAAATGATTCTATTTTTATTTGTTGAAAAATACTGGTATTTAGTAATAATCTTTTCATTATAAAACCCACATTAAAATTTATGATCTTTATTGAAATCAGGCAGCTTCATTAAACTTCTCAACATCAATATCACCTAAACGCTGTTCAGCTTTCCACAAATCATAGTGCATCTGCTGCAAAAGCCAACTTTCAGCAGAAGTATTAAAAGCTTTCGCTAAACGTAAGGCCATTTCAGGGCTAACGCCCGAGTGGCCATTTAGTAATTCTGATAATGCCTTGCGTGAGACTTTTAAATGTTTTGCAGCCTCTGTAACGGTGAGATCCAAAGGTTCAAGGCATAGTGCTTTTATGACTTCACCTGGGTGGGGCGGATTATGCATCATAATTTGTTTACCTCTTAATTTTTAATGGTAGTCAACCAAATCAACGTTGTGCGCATTTTTACCATGAAAGGAGAAGATGATCCGCCAGTTCTTAGAGACTGTAACGGAATACATTCCTTTTAGTTCCCCCTTGAGGGCATGAAAGCGCAACCCTGGTAAATCTATATCTTCCGGTTCAATGCATGATTCAAGCCGTGCTAAAATGACTCGAATCTTGCTAACTTGTTGAGCATTAATGCCAGCAGTTGAGCCAGATTCGTAGAACTTC
>JAJFKH010000063.1 GCA_021773305.1 Gammaproteobacteria bacterium
GAAATGGTGATGCCAGGGGATAACATCAAAATGGTAGTAACCTTGATTGCTCCTATTGCGATGGAAGAAGGTTTGCGCTTCGCGATTCGTGAAGGTGGTCGTACCGTTGGTGCGGGTGTTGTAGCTAAAGTTATTGAGTAAAAAATGCTCAATACGAACGGCCTGACAGGAAACTGTTGGGCCGTTTGTTTATTTTCTAGCAAAGTATGTTGGAAAAGTTTACAATAGCAAAAAATTTAGGCCAGTAGCTCAATTGGCAGAGTAGCGGTCTCCAAAACCGCCGGTTGTGGGTTCGAGTCCCTCCTGGCCTGCCAGGCAATAAGTCATTTAAGGTGTATTGAAAAGAAGATGGGTAGTAGATTAGAAACACAAAGAAGCAAATTAAGCACAGCTATTTGGCTGGGTATTGCTATTTTGTTTATCTCAGGTGTCTTTGCAAATTATCATTATCGTAGTATTGCATTGCCATTACGCATTATTGGTTGGATTGTTTTATTTTCAACCATGCTCGGGGTTGCTTGCCTCACTCAACAAGGTAAACGCGCAGTAGCTTTTGCTAAAGAAGCTAAAGTGGAGCTTCACAAGGTTGTTTGGCCCTCACGGCAAGAGACCGTTCAAACCACATTAATGGTTGTGACCATGATTGCGATAATGGGGTTATTTTTGTGGGCAGCAGATTCTGCCTTACTATGGTTAACAGCGTGGCTCACAGGGCAAAGAGGTTAAATATGGCTGACAAAGATGAGATAACAAGTGAGCAGCAGTTTGAAGATAACGTTAAAATGCGCTGGTATGTGGTGCATGCTTACTCAGGTTATGAAGCATTTGTTCGAGATGCCCTTAAAGAGCGGATCAGAGAAGTCTCTGTGGAAGATAAATTTGGTGATATTCTGGTTCCTAAGGAAAAGATTATCGAAATGCGGCAGGGACAAAAGCGAGAAAGTGAGCGTAAATATTTTCCAGGCTATGTTTTAGTGCAAATGCTAATGGACGAAGAGACTTGGCATTTGGTACGTAAAG
Organism: Gammaproteobacteria bacterium; assembly: GCA_021773305.1. Lineage (GTDB taxonomy): Bacteria > Pseudomonadota > Gammaproteobacteria > UBA1113 > UBA1113 > JAJFKH01. The sequence goes on from JAJFKH010000063.1 coordinate 1,021, forward strand.
TACCCAAAGTGCTGGGCTTTATTGGTGGAACAAGTGAACGGCCAGCACCTATCTCAGATAAGGAAGCTGATGCTATCTTGCAGCGCATGGAAGAAAGCGTTGATAAGCCGAAGCCAAAAATATTGTACGAAGCTGGAGAAGTTGTGCGAGTGGTGGATGGGCCGTTTGCTGACTTCAATGGTGTTGTTGAAGAAGTCAACTACGAGAAGAGCCGTTTGCGTGTTGCTGTCCTGATTTTCGGACGTTCAACACCCGTCGAGCTTGAATTTAGTCAAGTTGAAAAAGCGTAATTTTTAAAAGGGGAGCCTACGGGCGTTATTACCCACTAAGGAGTTATTCATGGCAAAAAAACTAGTAGCGGTGATTAAGTTACAAATCCCCGCGGGTCAAGCTAATCCAAGTCCTCCTGTAGGCCCTGCATTAGGTACCCATGGTGTTAATATTATGGAATTTTGTAAGGCATTTAATGCCAAAACCCAAAGCTTTGAGCAGGGTTTAACAATTCCCGTTGAAATTAACGTTTATGCTGATAGAAGTTTTGACTTTATCACTAAGTCTCCTCCTGCGGCGGTACTCATTATAAAAGCCTTAGGGCTTGCTAAGGGTAGTGGCACACCTAACACCAATAAGGTGGGCAAAATCACACGTAAGCAACTAGAAGAAATTGCTACAACAAAAATGGCTGATTTGACTGCTGCTGATATGGATGCTGCTGTTCGCACGATTGCGGGCACTGCTCGTAGTATGGGCGTGGATGTGGAGGGTGTAGAATAATGCCTAAATTATCAAAACGCTCAAAAGCAATTCAAGAAAAGCTCACCCCAGGAAAAATTTATTCTGCGAAAGAAGGTGTTGAACTTTTGCAATCACTTCCTCCTGTGAAATTTGTTCAAAGTATGGATGTCGCGGTGAACCTTGGGGTTGATCCTCGAAAATCCGATCAAGTGGTGCGAAGTGCTACGGTACTACCTAATGGAACAGGCAAAACATTGCGAGTTGCTGTTATCACTCAGGGTGCTCATGCTGAAGCGGCAACTGCCGCTGGGGCTGATTTGGTGGGATTTGAGGATTTAGCAGAAACCATCAAAGGTGGCGAAATGAATTTTGATGTGTTGATTGCAACGCCAGATGCCATGAGAGTTGTTGGTCAGCTAGGGCCTGTATTAGGCCCTAGAGGTTTGATGCCCAATCCAAAAGTCGGAACGGTTACCACCGATGTCGCTAATGCTGTGAAAAATGCTAAGGCAGGTCAGGTTCGATATCGTACCGATAAAGCTGGCATTATTCATTGTTGTGTTGGCACGATTAATTTTACTGCTGAGCAAATTCTGCAAAATTTGAGTGCTTTGCTGAGTGATTTGAAAAAAGCAAAACCCAGTTCTGCGAAGGGTATTTACTTCCAGAAAATTACCTTATCTTCCACGATGGGGCCAGGGTTGGTTATTGATTTAGCGTCTATCGATAGTTAGGCGTAAGAGTTGCGGCCTAAAACAGGGCAAGTACTGCTTGGGCTTAGGTCGTCAAAGACCGTAGGTGTAATTTAGTTTACTTAATTTTGCCTACGCAGACGATGACTCCGCATTTGTGTGAAAGTCATTGGGTATAAAAGTGAAGTTTGTCTTTGACAAATTTCTTTAACTGGCTCTTTGATGAGTGAGAACCGGGAGGTCATGGGTTATGCCCCTTAATCTAGAAGGTAAAAAATCAATTGTTGCCCACGTCGCCGATGTTGCTGGTGGCGCATTGTCAGCAGTTGTTGCAGATTATCGAGGCTTGACAGTGGCACAAATGACAGAATTACGCACGCAAGCGCGTAATGTAAATGTTCATCTCCAGGTGGTGCGGAATACATTAGCTAAACGTGCGCTAGAAGATACTGAGTTCGCTTGTATGAATGAAGTATTAGTGGGCCCTACCGTACTTGCATTTGCAAGTGAGGAACCGGGAGCTGCTGCGCGTTTGTTTAAAGCTTTTGCAAAAAGTCACAAGCAATTTGAAGTTAAGGGCTTGGCTATTTCAGGCCAGTTCTTAGGGGCTGAAAGTCTAGATCGTGTGGCAGCATTGCCCACACGAGACGAGGCATTAAGTCAATTGCTTGCTGTTATGAAAGCACCCATTGGTAAATTTGTGCGAACGCTGGCTGAGCCACATGGGAAGTTGGTACGAACGATTGCTGCTGTGCGTGATAAAAAGCAGGCAGAAGGTTAACTGTTTAGAGGAGAGCCAAAATGGCCGTTTCAAAAGAAGACATTTTAGAATCTGTTGCTCAAATGAGCGTTATGGATGTTGTTGAGCTAATAGAAGCAATGGAAGAGAAGTTCGGTGTTTCAGCTGCGGCGGCTGCTGTTGCTGTGGCTCCTGCTGGTGGTGGCGAAGCTGCTGCGGCCGTGGAACAAACTGAATTTGATGTTGTTTTAACCGGATTTGGTTCAGCGAAAGTAGGTGTGATTAAAGCTGTTCGCGGGATCACAGGACTGGGCCTCAAAGAAGCTAAAGATTTAGTTGAGAGCAGCCCAAGCCCTATCAAAGAAAGCATTGAAAAATCTGAAGCTGACAAAATCAAAGCGGATATTGAAGCAGCAGGTGGTACTGCTGAAGTTAAGTAGCAAAAATATTGTTCAGTATGATAGGTTAATTAATTAGGCAGTTGGGGCGGAATTTGCTCCTGACTGCCTATGCCTATTGTACTTTCAAAAATTAGCAATCGGTTTGTAACCTTTAATTTGCTGTCGAGGAACCCTCATGAGTGAAGTACGTGTTGAAGAAAGAGTGTTAAGAGCGAATGAGATGAAGCGTCCGCGCCTATATTTTGGTAAGCGGCCTGAATGCATGAAATCCCCCCCTCTATTGGATGTGCAGATTAACTCTTATGAGAAGTTTTTGCAGCGTTTTGTGCCTCATAATGAGCGTAAAGATTGTGGCTTGCAGGCAGCGTTTAAGTCTGTATTGCCCATTATCAGTTATTCTGGTTATGCTGAATTTGAGTATGTCAGTTATAGTTTAGGGGTTCCGGCATTTGATAAAAACGAATGTATTTTGCGAGGCATGACTTTTGCTGTACCTCTCAGAGTTAAAGTTCGCCTAAAAATCCATGACAAGGAATCTCCTGCGGACAATAAAGTTTGTAAAGAAATTAGGGAACAAGAAGTTTATATGGGAGAAATTCCTTTGATGACAGAAACGGGAACGTTTGTCATTAACGGAACGGAGCGGGTTGTTGTGTCTCAGCTGCATCGCTCACCGGGTGTGTTTTATGATCATGATAAGGGTAAAACTCACTCTTCAGGTAAGCTACTCTATTCTGCTCGGGTTATTCCTTACCGTGGTTCTTGGCTTGATTTTGAATTTGATCCCAAAGATTGCCTATTTGTGCGTATCGATCGTCGCCGTAAGCTGCCAGTTTCTATTTTATTGCGCGCTCTGAACTACAGCACCGAAGAAATTTTGGAAATGTTTTTTGATGCGAATACGTATCACATCAGTCGTGAGCACGTTGTGCTAGATTTGATTCCTGAGCGTTTGCGTGGTGAAGTTGCTGCATTGGATATCAAAGATGAGGCAGGTGAAATCATTGTTGAGGAAGGTCGTCGCATATCTGCTCGTCATATCAAGAAAATTGCAGAAGCGAATGTTAAGCAATTGACCCTGCCAACAGAAATGATCTTTGGTAAAGCGCTTGCTCGTGATTTCATCGATGAAGAAACGGGTGAGATTTTCGCGCCTGCTAATTCGGAGATTACTGAAGAATTATTGGAAGCTTTGATTTGTAAAGGTTTTACAAAAATTGATGTGATTTATACGAATGATTTGGATCAAGGGCCTTATATTTCAGACACCCTCCGTGTTGATCCGACCAGTAACTATCTTGAATCTTTGGTTGAAATTTATCGTATGATGAGACCCGGTGAGCCACCGACAAAAGATGCAGCGGAAAACCTGTTTAATAATTTATTCTTTGTGGATGACCGCTACGATTTATCTCCTGTTGGCCGCATGAAATTTAATTTGAGAATTGGTCGAGATGAAATTACAGGCCCCGGTACTCTGACCAAAGAAGATATTATCGGTGTGATTAAAATCCTCATCGATATTCGAAATGGTAAAGGAGATGTGGATGATATTGACCACCTAGGCAACCGAAGGGTGCGTAGTGTAGGTGAAATGGCTGAAAATCAATTTCGTGTGGGCTTGGTGCGTGTTGAGCGGGCGGTGAAAGAACGTTTGAGCTTGGCAGATTCTGATAATCTCATGCCACAAGATCTGATTAACGCAAAACCTGTATCTGCGGCCATTAAAGAATTTTTTGGTTCCAGTCAATTGTCTCAATTTATGGATCAAAACAATCCATTATCTGAAGTCACGCATAAACGTCGTGTCTCGGCGCTTGGGCCAGGTGGTTTGACACGAGAGAGAGCTGGATTTGAAGTGCGTGATGTGCATCCTACTCACTATGCGCGGCTGTGTCCTATTGAAACACCTGAGGGCCCCAATATTGGTTTGATCAACTCTTTGGCTGTGTTTGCCAGACCCAACGAATATGGCTTTTTAGAAACGCCTTATCGATGTGTTGTGAATGGTAAGGCTATCGATGATATCCATTATTTATCCGCTATACGAGAAGGGGATTTTATTATTGCTCAGGCCAATGCGACCTTGGGTGAAGATGGAACGCTGACGGATGAATTAGTTCCTTGTCGTCATCAGAATGAAAATGCATTGAAGACGCCGGATCAAATTCAGTATATGGATGTGTCACCCAAGCAGGTTGTTTCTGTTGCCGCTTCACTGATTCCATTTTTAGAACATGATGATGCTAACCGCGCATTAATGGGATCGAATATGCAACGCCAAGCGGTACCGACACTCAAAGCTGAAAAGCCTTTGGTGGGTACGGGTGTTGAGAGTACTGTGGCTGCGGACTCCGGTGTGACCGTCGTTGCGCGTCGAAATGGAATTGTTGATTCTGTTGATGCTTCTCGTATTGTAGTGAAAGTAGACGATGATGATACCATTGCTGGTGAAACAGGGGTGGATGTTTATAGCTTAACAAAATATATTCGTTCGAACCAAGATACCTGTATTAACCAACGTCCTTTGGTGAACAAAGGCGAGTTGGTAAAACGAGGGGATGTTTTGGCGGATGGCCCTTCTACGGACATGGGCGAGTTGGCATTAGGCCAGAATATGCTCGTTGCTTTCATGCCCTGGAATGGTTATAACTTTGAGGATTCTATCCTTATCTCTGAGCGAGTGGTAGAAGAAGATCGCTTTACCTCGATCCACATTAAGGAATTAACTTGTGTTGCCCGAGATACTAAGTTGGGCGCTGAAGAAATTACCGCAGATATTCCCAATGTTGGTGAAAGCGCTCTAGGTAAGCTGGATGATTCTGGGGTGGTGTACATCGGCGCTGAAGTGGGGCCAGGAGATATCCTTGTTGGAAAGGTGACTCCGAAAGGTGAAACTCAGCTAACGCCGGAAGAGAAATTACTCCGAGCGATTTTTGGTGAAAAAGCATCTGATGTAAAAGATACTTCTTTGCGAGTGCCAACAGGTATGACATGCACCGTCATTGATGTGCAGATTTTTACTCGGGATGGTGTGGATAAAGATTCAAGAGCTCTTGAAATTGAGCAGTATGAATTGACTAAAGTCAAAAAAGACTTGGATGATGAGTTACGTATTCGTGAAAATGATATTTACCAGCGAGTGGAGAAAATCTTGCTGAGTCATCCTGCTAGTGGTGGCCCTAATGGCTTAGCATCTGGAACGGTTGCAACCCCAAAGTACTTGCAAGAGCTTCCAAGGGCGAAATGGTTTGAGATCCGCCTAAAGGATGACCAAGCTAATGAGCAATTGGAAATTGCTCAGCAACAGCAGAAAGAATTGCGAGTAGACTTTGAAGAAAAGCTAGAAGAAAAACGTAAGAAAATCACTCATGGTGATGATTTAGCGCCCGGTGTGTTAAAAATAGTGAAGGTTTATCTAGCGGTTAAACGACGCATTCAACCCGGAGATAAAATGGCGGGGCGTCATGGTAACAAAGGTGTTATTTCCATGATTGTTCCTGTGGAAGATATGCCTTACTTAGAGGACGGTACCCCAGTGGATATCGTACTAAACCCTCTTGGTGTACCCTCTCGTATGAACGTGGGGCAGGTTTTAGAAACGCATCTAGGCTGGGCAGCCAAAGCCTTGGGCCTTAAGATTGGTAAACTACTGAGAAGAGAAGGTAAGACCACTGAGTTGAGAGATTTTCTCGGAGATATTTATCAACGTGCCGGAATTGAGAAATTTGATATGGCTCAATTGAACGATGATGAGTTACATGTGGTGGCGAAGAACTTATCTGGTGGTGTGCCTACTGCAACACCAGTATTTGACGGAGCCAGCGAGGATGAGATTAAAGATTTGCTAAGATTAGCCGGCCTGCCTGACAGTGGACAAGCAGTATTGACGGATGGTCGAACAGGTCGCCAATTTGAGCGTCCGGTGACTGTGGGTTATATGTATATGTTGAAATTGAATCACTTAGTTGATGATAAAATGCATGCGCGTTCCACAGGTTCTTATAGTCTTGTGACACAACAGCCATTGGGTGGTAAAGCTCAATTTGGTGGTCAGCGTTTTGGTGAGATGGAAGTTTGGGCATTAGAAGCATATGGTGCTGCTTATACGCTCCAAGAAATGTTGACTGTTAAATCGGATGATGTCGTAGGAAGAACTAAAGTCTATAAAAATATAGTCGATGGTTATCATCGTATGGATCCTGGTATGCCTGAATCATTTAATGTGTTGGTCCGAGAGATCAAGGCATTGGGTTTGGATATTGATTTGGAAAGTTATTAATCGTTAGCGCAAATAAGAGAGTGTAGCTATGTCAGAACAATCTTATCAACCACCATTAATGGGCAACCTATTAGGCTATCTTAAGCAACAGAGTCAAGCAGTTGAAATTGATGGCATTCGAATTACTTTAGCTTCCCCAGAAAAAATTCTGGCGGATTCTTATGGTGAGGTCACAAAACCTGAAACTATTAATTATCGGACATTTAAACCTGAGCGCGATGGCCTATTTTGCGCGAAGATTTTTGGCCCAGTAAAAGACTACGAATGTCTTTGTGGAAAATACAAGCGCTTGAAGCATCGAGGTGTTATTTGTGAAAAATGTGGAGTAGAAGTCACACTCTCAAAAGTGCGTCGAGAGCGTATGGGCCATGTGGAGCTTGCCAGTCCAGTCGCTCACATTTGGTTTTTGAAATCATTACCTTCTCGTATTGGTTTATTCCTCGATATGACATTGCGTGATATTGAGCGCGTGCTTTATTTTGAAGCTTTTGTTGTAACAGAACCAGGTATGACTCATTTAGAACGAGGCCAACTGCTATCTGATGATGAATATTTAGATTCTATTGAGCAGTATGGTGATGAGTTTGAAGCAAAAATGGGTGCAGAAGCTATCCAAATTTTGTTGAATGCAGTGGAGTTAGCTGAGGAAGTGGCTCGGCTGCGGGAAGAAGTTGTTACAATAAACTCAGAAACCAAACTGAAAAAAATTACCAAACGTCTTAAGTTATTAGAGTCATTTTTAGAATCAGGTAATAAGCCTTCTTGGATGATTATGGAAGTGTTGCCGGTCTTACCTCCAGATTTACGACCTTTGGTTCCGTTGGATGGTGGTCGTTTTGCTACATCCGATCTGAATGATTTGTATCGTCGAGTGATTAACCGTAATAACCGCTTGAAACGTCTATTAGATTTGAATGCTCCTGATATTATTGTGCGCAATGAAAAACGTATGCTGCAAGAATCTGTTGATGCGCTGTTAGATAATGGTCGTCGTGGACGAGCCATCACTGGCAGCAATAAACGACCATTGAAATCCTTAGCGGATATGATTAAAGGTAAACAGGGTCGTTTCCGTCAAAATTTGCTCGGAAAACGTGTGGATTATTCCGGTCGTTCTGTGATTGTGGTGGGGCCTACTTTACGTCTACATCAATGTGGTCTACCAAAAAAAATGGCGTTGGAATTATTCAAACCCTTTATTTTTAGTAAATTGCAGTTGAGAGGATTTGCTACGACCATCAAAGCTGCGAAAAAAATGGTTGAACGAGAAATTCCTGAGGTTTGGGATATCTTAGAAGAAGTGATTCGAGAACACCCTGTTTTACTTAATCGTGCTCCGACCCTTCACCGTTTGGGGATCCAAGCTTTTGAACCTGTACTTATTGAAGGTAAAGCGATTCAGCTACATCCTCTCGTTTGTACAGCTTATAATGCTGACTTTGATGGTGACCAAATGGCGGTTCACATTCCACTGACCTTAGAGGCTCAATTGGAAGCTCGTGCCTTGATGATGTCAACGAATAACATTTTATCTCCAGCTAATGGTGAGCCGATTATTGTTCCTACGCAAGATGTTGTTTTAGGGCTTTACTTTATGACCCGAGAACGCATCAACGCGAAAGGAGAAGGCAAAATATTTGCAGACATTAAAGAGGTTGCCAGAGCCTTTGAAGCAGACAAAGTGGATTTACATGGAAAAATTAAAGTTCGTATCACAGAATCCATTTTGCATGAAGGGAAGATGAATAAAAGCACAAGCTTGACTGATACGACGGTAGGTCGTGCACTCTTGTCGCAAATATTGCCTGAAGGCCTTGCCTTTAGCAAAATTAATAAGGTTTTGACTAAAAAGGCAATTTCTCAGTTAGTCAGTGATTGTTATCACAATGTCGGTTTGAAAAGCGCCGTTATTTTTGCGGATCACTTAATGTACACGGGTTTTCACTACGCAACTCGTTCAGGGATTTCTATCGGGATTAATGATTTTGTTATTCCTGATGAGAAGGCAACCATTATTAATGATGCTGAGCAAGAAGTGAGAGACATTGAAACCCAGTATGCGTCGGGTCTACTGACTCACGGTGAGCGATATAATAAAGTTATTGATATTTGGTCTCATACCAATGAAAAAGTAGCCAAAGCAATGATGGAAAAGCTTGCCTACGATATGGTAACAACGGCTGAAGGTGAAAAAGTTCAACAAACATCTTTCAATTCTATTTATATGATGGCTGACTCCGGTGCAAGGGGTTCTGCGGCTCAGATCAGACAGCTAGCAGGTATGCGGGGCTTGATGGCGAAACCGGATGGCTCAATTATTGAAACACCGATTACAGCGAATTTCCGAGAAGGTTTGCATGTGCAGCAATACTTTATTTCAACTCACGGTGCACGAAAAGGTTTGGCGGATACTGCGTTAAAAACAGCGAACTCCGGTTACCTTACCCGCCGTTTAGTTGATGTTGCTCAAGATGTTGTGATTACAGAAGAAGATTGCGGTACTGTGCGCGGTTTGATGATGACACCTCATATTGAAGGGGGTGATATTGTTGAACCTCTTCAAGAGCGAGTACTTGGACGAGTCATTGCTGTAGATGTTCTTTATCCAAATAGCGATAAAGTATTATTTTCTGCGGGTACCTTACTGGATGAAAAGAAAGTTGATGAGTTGGAACAGGCGGGTATCGATCAAGTGAAGGTGCGATCAGCTATTACCTGCGAAACTCGCTTTGGTATTTGTGGTAGCTGCTATGGTAGAGACTTGGCTCGGGGTCATAAAATTAATGAAGGTGAATCCGTTGGTGTTATCGCGGCCCAGTCCATTGGTGAGCCTGGCACTCAGTTAACCATGCGTACGTTCCATATTGGTGGTGCAGCGTCGAGAGCGACCGCAGTGAATAATGTTACGGTTAAAAATAACGGGACATTACGTTTGAATAATGTGAAGTCTGTGCAACATCGCGATGGACATTTAGTTGCAATTTCTCGTTCAGGTGGTTTAACGGTAACTGATGAACACGGTCGGGAACGTGAGCGTTATAAAATTCCTTATGGTGCTATGTTGATGGTCGGCGATGGATCGACTATTACAGCAGGACAGGTCGTTGCAAAATGGGATCCTCATACTCACCCTATTATTTCTGAAGTTGATGGTCATGTGAAATTTATCGATTTTGTCGATGGTGTCACCATGACCCGGCAAACGGATGAGATGACCGGATTATCTAGTATTGTTATGAGTGATAGTAAGCAGAGAACGGCAACGTCCTCTAGCGCTAAAGATTTAAAACCAATGGTTAAATTGCTGGGTACAGATGATACAGAGTTGATGCTGCCAAATACGGATTTGCCTGCGCATTATTTCTTGCCGACAGATGCTATCGTTAACTTGGAAGATGCTCAAACGATTGGTATTGGTGATGTTATTGCTCGTATTCCTCAAGAAACGAGTAAAACAAGAGATATTACCGGTGGTTTGCCAAGAGTTGCAGATTTATTTGAGGCTCGTAAGCCAAAAGATCCAGCTATTCTTGCTGAAACCTCGGGGGTCATTTCCTTTGGTAAAGAGACAAAAGGAAAGCGTCGCTTGCAGATTACCCAGTCGAATGGTGAAACTTATGAAGAGCTGATCCCTAAATGGCGCCATGTGGCAGTGTTTGAAGGGGAACATGTGCAACAAGGTGAAATCATTGCTGATGGTGCGCCGAACCCTCACGATATTCTCCGCCTGTTAGGTGTTAGCGCATTGGCTAACTATATTGTTAATGAAATCCAGGACGTTTATCGTCTCCAAGGGGTGAAAATTAATGATAAGCATATTGAAGTTATTGTGCGACAAATGTTGCGTAAGTGTACAATTTTGCATCCTGGAGATACTCGCTTTTTACAAAGTGAGTTAGCAGATGAATCTCGTATTCTTAGCGATAATGATCAATGTATTGCTGAGGATAAACAGCCTGCTCGTTATGAGCCAATGCTCATGGGGATTACGAAAGCATCGTTGAACACTGAATCATTTATTTCTGCGGCATCCTTCCAAGAAACCACGCGAGTTCTTACGGAAGCGGCTGTTTGTGGTAAACGAGATGATTTACGCGGCTTAAAAGAGAACGTCATTGTTGGGCGTTTGATCCCCGCAGGCACAGGGCTAGCCTACCATAAACGCCGTCAAGCTGACTCTGAACAAGAAGATAAGAATAGTGGTGGTGATGGTTCTTCCGGTTCAATGTCTGCCCAAGACGTTGAACAAGCCTTGAGTGAGGCGTTGCAGCAGCAGCAACAACAACAGCAACAATAATCTCAAGACGATCCCTGCTTTCGCGGGGATCGTTTTGTCTTGAAGCAATCATAATCAACGTACCTAAAAGCTATGTTAAAAATAAGTTGATGCAAGATTTTAAAATAATCATGGAGAGATCATTATGTTTGCATCAGAGCAGATTAACTATTATAAAAAACTTACGGAACTCATTGCTGGTGGGAAATTACGCATTGTCAGTGTTGTGACTATACCTCGATGTCGAGGTACCATTTTTACACGGGCGCTGGGTCAGGCCGAGTCTGTGCAAGGACTTTGTCATGAGGCGTTTTTCCCTGCTCCACTTTATTTAAAAGAGTAACATTTTGATAAAGCGTTTCAACAAAGCTGCCGTTACCTATGTGACTATTATGATGAATTACGTAGCTCACAACCACAAGGGAAAATTACCCTACTTACTCAAGATTTTACTGGGGATTTTTCGTTGGAAACATTCAGGAAATTTCTTAAATTAACCCAAGATGTTATTTTTATTTATCGAGAACCAAGCCAAAATCTATGGTCATTTTATGTAGGTCAAGTTAATTATATGTTGAGCAATCATGGTGATTTGCCAGAAATCATTCTTAATATGCTTTTACAGGGTAACTTTGATCTAGAGCAGTTCAAGCAACATCTAGGAGAAGGAAAGTCTCAAGTATCAATGATACGTTTAGCAAAACTCCTCGATTCTTCTCTTGGAGATCTTCCTAGCCTTGAGCAATTACAAAAAGCACGAACAATTTTATTGCAACAAGTTGTAGCTTATTTCGGTAAGTGTTGGGGATCTTTCATAGCACTGTATGAAGAAACTGAAAAAAATTCAGGGATCCGTCTACAACTCTAAGATAGTGAAGCATTTGTCACCGCTCCAATGGATATGCTTAAAAAGACCTGTGACGAGATCCCACAGCTTGATTATTGTGGAAATATGATCTGTGATTTAAGTAAGTTTGGTTCCGAAAGTTTTAAAGCTTTTTCTGGGATCACCTTAAAAGATGAATATCATTTACGAGAAATTTGGTTAGATAGAGCCATTAAAAGTACTAAAATATTAGTTTCCAATCCCAAGCCGCCTATCTTGGCTGAGCAATTTCCTAAAGGATTACGCTCTTTACTTGATAAGGCTGGTACGGTGTATCAGCAATTGACTGAAAAAACAAGGTATCTACCGTCGTCTTATCAAGGAATTAACCGTATTTCTGGCACAGGAGGAGTGCCAATGAGTCCTTTTTTTTCCACGAAAGTAGAATTATCATGCTTTCTGCCAACAAAGCCGTAACATCCCAGCCTTTCTAATCCTTTTCCTTGATTAAGAGCTGCGAATGCAGCATTGATTTGTTGGGTATGGGTGATGATAACATGGATATTGTTGGGTTTTATTTCCAATGAAGCTAATTCTCCCATATTTTTTGTGATGGAATTAAAAGTACCTTGCTCACAGACTTTATCAACGGTCTTTTGTTCCCAAGGGTTTGATGTGGCAACCCTTTTCCGGACAAATTTTTAATTAATTTCTGTAATGCTCTCGTATTCCTCTGGTGAATAGTAATCATTAGCAGAATACAATCTCTTGCGGTTATAAAAAACCTCAATATACTCAAAAATCGCTGATTTTGCCTCCTCTCTTGTCTTAAACTGCATGTGATGTACCAACTCAGTCTTTAGCGTGTGAAAAAAACTCTCTGCTACGCTATTATCCCAACAATTTCCTTTACGGCTCATGCTTTGAATAACACCATGTTCTTTGAGTATTTCCCGATGACTATCTGATGCATATTGGCTACCTCTATCGGTATGCCAAATAAGCCCTTGCTTAGGCTTGCGGCTCCATAATGCCATTAACAAGGCGTCGTTAACCAATTTAGCTTTCATCTGATAGTCCATTGCCCATCCAACGATTCGTCTTGAATATAAATCGATAACGGTTGCTAAATATAACCAACCCTCATGAGTCCAGATATAAGTGATATCACCCACATACTTTTCATTGGGAAAAGAGGCATAAAAATCTCGTTGTAGTAAATTCGGTGCAATTGGCAACTGGTGCTTAGAGTCAGTGGTCATTTTGAATTTCTGCCTTGTTTTGCAGACTAAACCTTCTTGTTTCATTAATCGTCTCACACGCCGTCGGCTTATGTTAAACCCTAATTTAATCAACGAATGTTTGATCCGGCGTGAACCATAGGTTGCGTGGCTATTAACAAAAATTTCCTTGATTTTGTTCCAATTTCTTGGTTTTCTAAAGCTCGTTGAGAAGGAATACTTTTAAGCCAATCATAATAACTTGTTCTGCCAACCTCAAGAACCTCACACATGACTTCGATCTTGAATTCTGATTTGTGTGCTTTTATCCAGGCGTACTTTACCGTCCTTCGCTCGCAAAGTACGCCGTGGCTTTTTTTAGGATATCGCGCTCCTCGGTGGTTTTGGCTAGCTGTTTTTTGAGCCTTTTAAGCTCTGCATAGATATCTTTATCTGGTGGTTCCATCTCACTTTTGGTGTTGGCATCAGGGTAATATTTTTTTACCTACCCATGTAGGGTGGGTAACATGGACACCTAACTCTTTTGCTGTTTGTAATACAGGATCTTTTGATTCAACTGCCAACTTGGCTGATGATTTTTTAAACTCAATTGTGTAATTCGTGACCTTTGGCTTACTCATGGGCTATCCCTCCTGCTCGTGGTATTATAATTTACTTGTCCGGGTTAGTGTAGCCACTTCAGTATTAGCCTAGCCCCAAATATGCGGTGTCTTTATATTGACCCTGGGGACATTTCTATTTTGGACTACTAGGGGACATTTTTAAATTGCCTTGACAAAATAGCTGTCTTTGTTTGCAATTTGGTAGAACCTTTGCTATTATCTCTCCCACTGCATTTTTGCTTGCGGTTGGCCGTAATAGCCCGGCCTATGAATATCGTTAAGAGGCATTTTTTTCTCTCACTGCGAGAGAAAATAGTTCAAGCATTAAGCAGCTTGAGGCGTTGGATTTTTAAATTATTAAAAATCAGCGAAATCAAGCGGCTGTCCTTGACAATGTCCTCTTAGCTATATAAGATTGCGCCACTCTGTCTGTTAGATGACAGAGACTTGGTGATTTTTAGTGATTTTTTGTTCGGAGTTTACATAAATATGGCTAGAATTAGTCAGCTTGTGCGTTCTTCTTGTCGAACTAAGCGACAAGCGCGCAGACGAAAAAGTAAAGTTCCTCATTTGAAACAATGCCCTCAACGACGGGGCGTATGTACTCGGGTATATACAACGACACCCAAAAAGCCGAACTCGGCTTTGCGCAAAGTCGCACGGGTACGGCTAACGAGTGGATATGAAGTGACCGCCTATATTCCAGGTGAGGGTCATAATCTACAGGAACACTCAGTGGTTCTTATTCGCGGTGGTCGTGTGAAGGATTTACCCGGTGTTCGTTACCATGTTGTTCGGGGTAGTTTGGATACTGTTGGTGTTAGCGGCCGTCGCCGTGGACGTTCTAAGTATGGTGAGAAAAAACCCAAAGAGTAGGTTGAGCGAGTTAGGAACTAAAAGTTATGCGAAGAAGAGCAGCTGAAAAGCGTAAAGTCTTACCGGATCCCAAGTTTGGCGATGAACTTGTCGCGTGTTTTATCAACCGTGTCATGAAGCATGGTAAGAAATCCGTGGCTGAGAAAATTGTTTATACTGCTTTGGATCACTTAGGTGATAAATATAAGAAAGCAGGCAAAAGTGAAAAAGATGATGACAGTGGCGAAGGTGGAGAAAGTGGTGGTTCGGGTAATGTAACCATAGATGCTTTTAATCTTGCCATTGACAATGTGAGTCCTCTCGTTGAGGTGCGTTCTCGTCGGGTAGGTGGTGCTACGTACCAAATCCCCATCGAAGTGCCTCCTAACCGTCGTCTAGCATTGGCTATGCGTTGGATTGTCCAAGCGTCTTGTAGACGAAGTGAGAAAGGTATGGCTCATCGCCTTGGTGGAGAGTTGTTAGATGCGGCTCTTGGTCGAGGAGAAGCTGTGAAGAAACGCGAAGATACGTATAAAATGGCTAAAGCAAACCAAGCTTTCGCTCATTATCGTTGGAATTGAGGAAATAACCGTGGCCCGTAAGACACCATTAGACTATTACAGAAATATCGGAATCATGGCTCATATTGATGCTGGTAAGACAACAACAACAGAGCGAATCCTGTTTTATACCGGTATATCCCACAAGATAGGGGAAGTGCACGAAGGTGCTGCTGTAATGGATTGGATGGATCAAGAGCGGGAGCGTGGGATTACGATTACCTCTGCTGCTACCACGACTCACTGGCGCGGAATGGATGCCCAATATCCGGAGCACCGTATCAATATTATTGATACTCCAGGGCACGTTGATTTTACTATTGAAGTAGAGCGTTCACTACGGGTTCTCGATGGTGCTGTTGCAGTGTTTTGCGCAGTATCTGGTGTGGAGCCACAATCTGAGACGGTTTGGCGACAGGCTGAGCGATATGGGGTTCCCCGTATGGCTTTCGTGAATAAAATGGATCGTGCGGGTGCTGATTTTCTTCGTGTGGTTGATCAAATCCGTGAGCGTTTAGGATCGAATCCTGTGCCAGTTCAATTAGCCATTGGTGCTGAAGAGAATTTTGAAGGGGTTGTTGACCTGGTTGGTATGCGTGCGATTTACTGGGAAGAAGAAAACATGGGCGTAAAATACGAAGCCCGTGATATTCCTGAAAACATGAAAGAACTTGCTACCAAATATCGTGACGCGATGGTAGAATCTGCTGCTGAGTCCAGCGAAGAATTGATGGAAAAATATTTAGAAGAAGGTGACTTAAGTCCTGAAGACATCAAAAAAGGATTACGTGAACGTACAATTAACAACGAGATTGTTGTTGTTCTCTGTGGTACTGCCTTTAAAAACAAAGGGGTACAAGCCCTACTAGACGCAGTCATTGATTATATGCCGGCTCCTCATGATGTACCTGCGATTAAAGGTATTCTTGATGATGCTGCTGGCAGTGAAGGTGTGCGGAATTCAACCGATGATGAACCTTTCGCAGCACTCGCATTTAAAATTGCAACGGATCCTTACGTTGGAAACTTGACCTATTTCCGAGTTTATTCAGGAGTTGTGAACACCGGTGATGCGGTTTATAACCCTGTGAAAGGTAAAAAAGAACGCATTGGTCGTTTATTGCAGATGCATTCCAATAGTCGGGAAGAAATTAAAGAGGCGCGCGCCGGTGAAATTGCAGCGGCTGTGGGTCTTAAGACGGTTACAACAGGGGATACCCTCTGTAGCGTGAACGATATTATTACCCTTGAACGAATGGAGTTCCCAGAGCCTGTTATTCATGTGGCGGTGGAACCGAAGACGAAAGCTGACCAAGAAAAAATGGGTATTGCTCTTGGCAAATTGGCCCAAGAAGATCCATCCTTTAGAGTACGTACTGATGAAGAGTCTGGACAGACCATTATCGGCGGTATGGGAGAGCTTCACTTAGAAATTATTGTTGACCGTATGAAGCGGGAGTTTAGTGTTGAGGCTAATGTAGGTAAACCACAAGTAGCCTATCGTGAAACGATTCGTAAGAAAGTGGAACAGGAAGGTAAGTTTATTCGTCAATCAGGTGGTCGTGGTCAATACGGACATGTTTGGTTACGCATAGAGCCACAAGAGCCTGGTGCAGGTTATGAGTTTGTCAATGAAATTGTCGGCGGGGTTGTGCCCAGAGAATATATTTCTGCTGTTGATCAAGGTATTAAAGGCCAGATGGATAGTGGTGTGCTGGCAGGTTATCCTGTTATTGATTTGAAAGTGTCCCTATATGATGGTTCTTACCATGATGTGGATTCTAGTGAGATGGCGTTTAAATTGGCGGGTTCTCGCGGTTTGAAAGAAGGGGTGCTTAATGCGGATCCAGTCCTTCTTGAGCCTATGATGAAAGTTGAAGTCGTGACCCCTGAAGATTACATGGGTGATGTCATGGGTGATTTAAGTCGTCGTCGAGGTATCGTGCAGGGGATGGAAGAGCTTCCTTCTGGTAAGAGTATCAAAGCGGAAGTGCCTTTGTCTGAAATGTTTGGTTATGCTACGGATGTGCGTTCCATGTCTCAAGGGCGAGCAACCTATACAATGGAGTTTCTGAAATATGCTGAAGCGCCATCTAGTGTTGCAGAAGAGATTATCAAGAGAAAGAGTTAATTAAGTAAGAGGAATTGAGCTGTGTCTAAAGAAAAGTTTGACCGAACGAAACCACACGTTAACGTAGGAACCATTGGTCACGTGGATCATGGTAAAACGACCTTAACAGCGGCCTTGACGAAAGTATTTGGGAAATTCACAGCCTACGAAGATATTGATAAGGCTCCTGAAGAAAGAGAGCGCGGTATTACTATTGCAACCGCTCACGTTGAGTATGAGTCCGAAGAACGTCACTATGCTCACGTTGATTGCCCAGGACACGCGGATTATGTGAAAAACATGATTACCGGTGCGGCCCAAATGGATGGTGCT
>JAJFKH010000064.1 GCA_021773305.1 Gammaproteobacteria bacterium
TGGATAACCCTCCCAATTTATACAACTTAATATAGTTATTGATTGTCTTCTCATTTAGAATAAGAATGGCTGCTATTTCTTGTATTGAATAAAAATGCATGAACTGCTTTAATTCGCTCGGAATCACGTTTGCTTTTAGCAGATTGATTGCTTTCACGTGTTTTTTTCGAGGAGCATAGTCACTCTATGTGACGGAGAAAAAAACACGTGAAAGTGGGCAAGATGCCCCCAAATGAGACTCTGGCAAGGAAAATATGATTCGCTTTGGGTGTATAACCTTCTTTTAGAGCTAACTCGTCTATAGCATCCGTAAGCGCCAACATTTCTCTTTTTTTTGTTTGTGCCAACCAATATCTCACACACTTGAATCAGTGATTTTGATTTATCCAACGAAACAATGATAAAACCCACTTCTCGCCCAGTTTTAGTCTTGAAGTAAAAAATCTTGTTTGTATGACAACGCAGTGTATTAAAAATTAAATTTTGAGCTAAATTTACGATAAAATGACAGATGCCTTTCCCCTATAAGGGGATGTGCATATTAGTGAGACTCGACTACACTTTGATCGGGCGGTAAAAAACGCCACAATAATCAGGGAGTAAAACGGTGTCAGAAGTGCTACGAGGGGAAAATATCACATTGGTCAGCCAGGGAAGCTATGCTGTCACATCTCTGAATGAACCTCATCAACTCGGTGCCTATGATCTAGAAGATAGCCTTGTTGTACTTGTTATAACGGATCAACGTTGCGCACTATTTAATATTGACAGACTGACGCATCCTAAAACCCTCCGCACCCATATCTTAGAAAATTTCCCAGGAATATCACCTCTAACGATCAAAATGCCGCAGCCTATAAATTTAACACTATCCAGTGAGAGTTATTCTAGGGAAAAATCACATTTATCTGAGATCCAAGCGAGACTTGATATTAACCATAAAACAATCAACCTCGTGATCGAACACCTAAAAAGGCAACGAGAAGTAGAAACCGAATCCTTTCCATTAAAAAATAAGCCCAACACTATCTGCATTTACCACTCAACCTCAGGTAAAATAACGACAGGGGTACCAGAGCACTTTGGCATCAACAACCTCCAAGGCAAAACCTTAGAAGAAAAAATAACCGATCCTGAATATTGCCACACATCGTTTACCTGGGGGATCCGTTATCTGAGTGGATCAAGACGTCCCCCCATGGTTAACATACGCAAGCTTAGCGGCAATTTATCTTCAAAACACATTCAACATATGACAAAAGATAGTTGGCAATTAGGCAAGCTACCCCTAGATGAAGTGTATTCTGCCAATGATAGGGAAATCGAAAAGCGTCGATATCTCTTTAGCATCCACCGGATCGCATTCACTCATGCCAAAATTGCTGTCAAGAAGTCCAAATGCCGAAAAATTCTCCCCTATATTGAGGTTGATCGGGCTGAACAAATCATAACCCAGGCCATCCTAAATAGTGAACATGCCTATAGATTGCTCTCTCTCTCTGATGATGAGCAAAAAATACTCTCTAACAAGATGGAAAAGCTGACTCTGCTCCTCAGAAAGTCTGTTTATCATAAAACAGGACTCCTCCATTGGTGTAAAGCTCGGCTAACAACCGATATGGAGTCTAAACACAGCAATCCCAGGCACCGCATTGATTTTAATATATTTAATTCTCAAAGCATCCATGATCTTCTGGACAAAAGCGAAGCACCCTCCCCCCTTGACAGCCATCTCACCACAACAAGCCAATAAGATTTCCGCTATACTTATCCTGGAAAATAACTAGGCTATTTTCACGACTTTTGCTTTGCAAAAAATAAAATTTGTGCTATTTTTATTTGATTCCGTATTTTTTATGAATGCGCGTAATTATTGCGGACTTTATAAAGTGCCTAAAGATTAGGCACTCTTGCAGGGTTCGTATATATTTTCAGAGGCAAACAGGAACATTAACAATATTCTGATGAGGGGATAGCAATGTCAGAGTTATGCAACATACTAAAAACCATGATGGAATCCGTGAACATCACAGTAACAGAGCTGGCGCGACAAACCGGTGTAGGACAACCTGTTATCCATCGGATGGCATCTGGGGAAACGGACAATCCAAAAGTTGGTTCTCTGAGTCCCATCGCAAAATTCTTTAACATTAATATTAGTCAATTGATCGGTGACGATCCATTATCACCAGAAATGATGACTGGCAGCCATAACCCACTCTATCGCCATTGGTCAAAAGTACCTCTTCTGTCTTGGGAACAAGCTATTGCTTGGCCAGAACAATTTGTTGCCACAGAAGTACAAAGCTATATCGCCACAGAATCTAATGTCAGCGATAAAGCTTTTGCAGTCAAGGTGGAAGACAATACGATGTTTCCTCGCTATCCTAAGGGAACCATTCTCATTATTGAGCCTTCCATCGAGCTACGAGATAAGGATTTTGCTCTTATCCATGTTGAGGGGGAAAACAAAGCCCAATTCAAACAAGTGTTGCTGGATGCCAACGATCTGTACCTCAAACCACTTAACGGCGATTTTGATATCAAGAAAATTGAAGGTCAATACAAAACTCTCGGAATTATGGTTCAGTCATTGACCGAATATTATCAAGATCGTATGAGTTCTAAAGCAATCCAGAGCGACACTGATCAAGGCCATGTGAAACGACGTAAAGATCGAATGGCAGAAGCTGATCAAATTTAGTCTTTTCAGTTTAACGCCCGCCCCTACCTTTAGCATGTGGGGGCGGCTGATCTAGAGCCAATTCAATGGAAACACAAATATTCTCCGGCATTATCATTATTCTTCTTAGTGCTGTATTTGTGACCACGGCCCTCAAACGACTCAACCTCCCTCCAGTTTTAGGCTATCTTATCGTGGGTGCCGTGGTAGGCCCCTATGGCTTGAAATTATTATCCAACACCCATGCCATCCAACAACTTGCTGAATTTGGTGTCGTCTTTTTGATGTTCACCATTGGCCTCGAATTTTCCGTAGCAAAATTACTGTCAATGAAGCGCTTGGTACTGGGTTTAGGCGGGTTACAAGTAACTTTAACCACTCTCATCGTGGTAGGCGTCTCTTACTACTTAGGAACTAACCTCACGACATCCATCGTCATCGGCGGCGTCGTGGCCATGTCATCTACAGCCATCGTTATTAAACAACTTCAGGAACAATTTGAACTCAACACGCCTCACGGTCATAACGCCGTGGGAGTACTACTTTTCCAAGATGTAGCGGTCATTGCTTTTCTAATCTTACTGTCCAGCCTCACAGGAAATGGTCAAAGTATCCTCCTACCTCTGTTTCTCGCTCTACTCAAAGCCGTTGCCGTCATGCTCATCATTCTCGTGGGTGGACGCTGGATCCTAAGGCCCCTATTCCATATCATCGCATCCGCCAAATCCTTAGAATTGTTTACCCTTGCCGTGTTACTTGTCACTCTCAGCGCAGCTTGGTTGACAGAGCTAATGGGGCTATCCATGGCCCTAGGGGCATTTTTAGCGGGTATGATGCTAGGAGAAACCGAATACCGCCATCAAATCGAAATAGAAATTCGCCCATTCCGAGACCTATTATTAGGCTTATTTTTTATCACCATCGGTATGTTGCTCGATTTTTCACATTTACCCGAGATTTGGCTCAGCGTCCTAGTCATCTTAGTCGGACTTATTGTCTTTAAAACCTTGATTGTTACTGCGCTCAGTCGATTCTTTGGTTCTAATAGCTACGACGCTTGGCGAACCGGTATCACCTTAGCCCAAGGCGGTGAATTTGGTTTTGCTTTGCTAACCGTGGCCATCGATCAAAAATTACTCGAAGGAGAACACAACCAAATTATCCTTGCCGCACTCATTTTCAGTCTTGCCCTTTCTCCCTTTCTTATTCGATACAATGGCCATTTAGCTAGACTGTTCGTACCCAAAACTGCAAAAATATGCGAAACATCCCAAGAAAAAAGCATTGAAGAAACCGCAGGGTACCTTAAAAATCACATCATCATCTGTGGCTATGGTCGAGTTGGCCAGCATGTAGCAAGAATTTTAGAAACTGAAGGATTCGAATTCATTGCTCTGGATATGGATCCTGAACGAGTCCAAAGCGCCCAACTTGCCGGAGAACGAGTCAACTATGGGGACTCTCAAAATCTAAATATGCTAGCTGCGGCAGGCATAGCCCGAGCGAAAGCATTAATCATCAGCTTCAATGATGTTCACGCATCAAAGATAATTACCCCCCAAGTTCGCAAATTATTCCCTGATTTACCTATATTAGTCAGAACTCAAGATGATGTCGCACTCAAAGAATTACTTGAGCTAGGCGCAACAGAAATTGTCCCTGAAACCTTAGAAGCTAGCCTCATGTTAGCGTTTCACGCGCTCATCCTCATGGATGTTCCAACCATCAGAGCATTGCGCCAAATCCGAGAAGTCAGAAAAGATCGCTACCAATTGTTACACCGCATATTTCCTAGCCATGAAATCGAAGACTTAAAAGAAATAGATAGTGATCGGGAACAATTATATGTGGTCAATTTATCAGAAAGCGCCGCCGCCATTAATAAAACCATCGCCGAACTTAACCTGGCCGATAGCCATGTGGAAGTATCTGCCCTGCGCCGAGATGATATCCGCCGTCCCGATCCCGATCCACAGACAGTACTGCTCCCAGGAGATATTCTCATCCTCTACGGAACAGCAACTCATTTAGAACATGCTGAACGCTTGGTTTTAGAAGGGCATTAACCCTAGCTTTTTTAGTTTAAACCTAAGTCCAATTTATTTGTTCAATATTTGTAAAGTCAATTTGGCTGCCATCCGATAATGTAATGGTACCCGCTGCATCCGCATTATCAAAGGTAATACCATTTGCATCTTGGGTATAGTTCACCCCAAGATCAAGGGCCAACGTCCAATCACCTGAACTTGCAATACTAGGCGAAGGCCCACCATCAACACCATTCAAATCAATTGTATCAACCCAGCCACCACCGGCACCGCCATCAACGGTATCCACATCCGTCAGCGTACCACCGGTATTAGTAAAACCAAACGAGTCGCTACCATCAGCACCCACTAAAGTATCGCTCCCTGCTCCCCCGGTTAAGGTATTCGCAGCAGAGTCTCCCGTCAACACATCATCATAGCTCGATCCTATCAAGCTCTCAATACTAGCAAAAGTGTCTCCCTCAGCATCACCACCGGTCGCTGATCCTATATCTAAATTAACATTAACACCCGCAGAGGAATCTTCATAAGAAACCGTATCATTACCCGCATCACCCAAGATATAATCATCTCCAGCCGCTGATTGAATAATATCATTACCTCCTGCTCCATCAATTAAAACAGATAGGTCTGAATCGCCATCAATATAGTGCCTATAAAAATTATTAACATTAACATCAATGGTGTCTGTAACTGTGGCTATATCCCCTGATAGCTCCTCAGCTTGTGCAGTCACAGTCAAAGAAAAACTTTTACTCTCAACAGACTGTATTGTTAAATTTTCTAAATCAGATGCCGCAAGCGTCCAAGATCCATCGCCATTATCAATTCCAGCAGATAACACAGCACCTTTTGGAACATTACTAATATCAATCGATAAAACTTCCGAACCATCAATATCCGTTAATGCACTACTAATATTTAAATCAATGGGGGTATATTTCCAACCTGCTGCATCGTCCACGGTTAAGTTTGGCGCATCCGCCACATCCGCCACGGTGACATCAATGGTATCCACCGTGGTAGCTAGATCTGAGTTGGCATCGGTGGCCGTGGAGGTTACCGTTAAGGTAAAATCATCCCCACTGTCCGCCGGGGGCGTAATGGTTAACCCGGCCAATTGCCCT
>JAJFKH010000065.1 GCA_021773305.1 Gammaproteobacteria bacterium
TCTAATAAGCCTGGAGCTGATAACCGTTTGCGCATCTTGACCTTCATTTAAACAACTTCCCTATGGTTGCGAAAAATAAATTCATAATGCCTCTAGAAACCCTTACTAGCAAGGACTCTGAGCTTCAGCGGGAATTGCTGATCAAAAGCAATTTTTAATTGTTCGCCATTTTTTTCGGAAGCTTTAGATGGAAGAATAGTCGCAGCGGCACAATTCGCGTTTAAGGCCTGTTGTACGTCACTGGGATGAGTTGAAAGAAATAAATGAGCGCCAAAAGCTGAAATATATTGGTAGGGACTTGCACCATTAGTAAAAGCGGCTCGTGTTATACCAAGCTGATATTGCTGAATGCTGTTAAAAACTCTTAATCCCGTGTCAGCGCTATTTCGAGATAATAGAACAATCTCAACCAGCGGTTCATTTTTGCTCGGATTCTTTAATGCCAGCAATTTTTTAACAAGAGGAAAAGCGACGCCAGGTTCTAACTGTTTATTCTCATTCTCAATTTGATACTCGGCATAGGCCGCGATACCATCATTTTCGAAAATATGATTGCTCTCTTCTAGATCAAATAATGCTCTAGAAGAAATACCTACTACTAATTTGTTGCTGAGTGAGGTCGCCATAATAGTTCAATAGTATACACTAAGAGGGTTTTTATGCAAAGTTGTTTGCTGGAAAAAAATCAGCAGATAGAATTATTGATTTTTTTGTAAAAATGCTTCCATTTCAGTTGCTGTAATGGGTTTGCAATAGAAGAATCCCTGAATTTCATCGCAACGGGCCTCTTCAAGGAATGTTAATTGTTCTTGGGTTTCCACACCCTCCGCAACGGTTTTTAAATTCATACTTTTTCCTAGAGCAATAATAGTTTTTACAATAGCAGCATCATCGATATCATCAAAAATATCTTGGATGAAGGAACAGTCAATTTTCAATGTGGCAACGGGCAAACGCTTTAAATAGCTAAGAGATGAATACCCAGTGCCAAAATCGTCGATAGCAAGGGTGACGCCTAATTCCTGAATGCGGTTAAGCAAATCTGCGGAACGGGCTGTATTGGTCATGATGGATGTTTCTGTAATTTCGAGTTGTAAATTTTTTGGATTGAAATCAGCTTGCTCCATGGCATGTCCAATAACATCGAGAAAATCTCGCTGTAATAGTTGCGAGCTAGCAATATTAACCGAAATAGTTTTTAGCCTTGGGAATTTTTCAAGCCAGGGACGACAGGTTAAGCAGGTTGTTTTTAATACCCATTCGCCGATGACTGTCATCATCGATATTTCTTCTGCCATAGGGATAAAGTCATTAGGTTGTATGACGCCCAATGTGGGATGATTCCAACGAAGTAGGGCTTCAACCCCAGTAATTGTTTTTTGTCTCAGATCATAAATAGGTTGATAGCAAAGAAAAAACTCATCTCTTTTGAGAGCATGTCTGAGTCCTTGAGTCAGATTGAGTCGATGGATGTTTTCTTCATTCATGCCATTACTGAAAAAACGATAATTATTTCTACCTTGATGCTTTGCACGATACATAGCAATATCTGCATTTTTAGTTAGAGTAATGCTATCAGATCCCGAAAGAGGGTAGACGGAAATCCCAATGCTCGTACTCACAAAAACTTCATGTTCATCTAAATTAAATGGAGCTTTTAGCACTTCAATGATTTTCTTAGCGACAATAGTTGCATCTTCAGGATGTTCAATTTCATCTAATACAATGGCAAATTCATCACCACCGAGCCTTGCAATGGTATCACTTTCTCGAATACATGTTTTTAAACGTTCGCCGACACCTTTGAGTAGCAAATCTCCTACATCGTGCCCCAAGGTATCGTTGATGTTTTTAAAATGATCTAAATCTAAAAACATAACTGCAATTAAGCGATTGTGTCGTTCGGCTCTGGCTAAGGCTCGATTAATCGTTTTTTCAAATAATATACGGTTGGGTAATTGCGTTAAGTGATCATACAGTGCCATGTGAGTCAACTGGGCTTCAACAGTTTTTCTAAGGGTGATATCTGAAAAAACGAGCACAATACCTGCGACTTGATTTTTTTCATTATGAATAGGAGATGCGGTATATTCCACAGGCAATGGGTCTCGATTGAATTTTATAAAAATATCGTCATCCTTATAGAGGACATTGCCGCTTTTTAAGGTTTTGTAAAGTTCACTGGCTTCCCATTCAAAAGGATCGCTGTTATCTGTGATTTTCAGCATATTAGAAAAAGGTTGATTGATTAATTGGTCAACCTTAGTATCGAGTAGTTTTGCAGCAGCTGGATTGGTAAAAATTATTTTGCCTTTGAGATCCAGCCCAAATACACCCTCACCGGCAGAATCAAGAATCAATTGGTAGCGTTTTTGCAATTGTTTATATTGCTGCTTTTGCTCATATAATTCTAAAAAAACTTTTATTTTACCCAGTAAAATTTGTTCATTAATGGGTTTGAAGAGATAATCAACTGCGCCATAACGATAGCCTTTGAGTTGATGTTTTTCATCAGCATAATTTGCTGTGATAAAAATGACAGGAATGTATTTTGTTCTATCATCCCAAGAGAGCATGTCTAATACTTCATAGCCATCCATACCGGGCATTTGCACATCAAGGAGTATCAAGACAAAATCATGCTCCAAGGTTAAGGTCAAGGCACTATTGCCCGATGTGGCTTTATACAATGTGGCTTCAAGGGGGGCCAATAACTTTTCAAGAACCACTAGATTTTCTGGTTTGTCATCCACCATTAAAATCTTAGGTATTTCCTTATTATCGTCCACTCAATATCCTGCCTGAAAACATGTAAATACTCCGTATAATTATAGTCTATTTGTGGAAGATAAGGAGGAATAATTGTTTTTAATAATTTAATTTATATGCCTTAAAAATCATAATAAAAAAATAATGTTGTTCATTGGCGAAATGGATTACCCACTATCTGATGATGCTCAAAAAAAGAGCGCCATAGAAGTTAGAAAATTTTTAAGATTCCACTGATAACGCAGTTTAATGGCATGAAGTAATAGTGCAAATTCAATATCAGAAACATTGCTTTCCACTTATGACAACCACTGTTTTATTTTTGACAATAGCAACTCTGGATCAATGGGTTTTGCAATAAAATCCGATGCTCCAATATCAAGACATTTTTCTCTGTCGCCTACCATAGCTTTTGCAGTGAGGGCAATGATAGGAAGTTGACTAAAACTATCCATCGTACGGATTTCTTTTATGGCTTCATAACCATCCATTACAGGCATCATAATATCCATTAAGATCATGTCAATGTTGCTTTCTTGTTCTAAAGTATCAATAGCCATTTTTCCATTTGCAGCCATAACCACATGGATCCCTTGGGATTTTAGAACTTTAGATAAGGCAAAGGTATTTCGCATGTCATCATCGACTATTAGCACTTTCTTATCATTCAGTTGCAGCGTAGATCCTTCAATGGATTCGATGATAGGATGATCTGCTGTTGTATCAGCAACGCGATGAAGAAATACTTGTGTTTCATCAATAAGTCGTTCCATGGATGCGGAACTTCCTTTGATAATGATACTGTCAACATGATCTTTGAAACTTTCTGTTTCATTGCTGGTTAAAATTCTATCGGTATAAATAATAATTGCAGGATGTTTTTCCGGGTTTTTCTTGAAAAATTGTTCTAATAATTCTTGGCCTGAAATATCAGGTAATTCTAAAGTAAGAATAATGCAATCAAATGCTTTATCATTCAATAACATCAATGCATCACAACCTGTCTCAGCGTATTGGATGTTCACACTTTTGTTCGCAAGGAGATTGCCTAGTTCTTCAGATGAACTTTGAGATGATTCAATAATTAAAAGATCACTGATGTCACATTCCTGAATAGACTCTATATTTTTAATGACCATGTCAAGTTGTTTTTGGCTCACAGGTTTTGTGAGATATCCAACCGCACCTTTTTTAATGGCTGATTGCTCTTTGTCACCAGCACTAATGACGTGAACGGGTATATCGGCTGTGTTTTTGTTATTTTTTAATTTATCTAATAATGTCAAACCATCCATTCGAGGTAGGCCAATATCAAGTAAAATCCCACTGGGGTGGTATTGCATGGCAAGGGAAAGACCGGTTTCTCCATCTGTTGCGTGGAGACATTTAAACCCTCGTTTATGACAAATACCCATTAATACTTTGGCAAATTGTAAATCATCTTCAACAATTAACAAGACATGATCGTTTCCTATAACGTCTTGTCGATCGTCAGCAAGGGCTTTTGGAATGATTTCCATAGGTATTGGTAAGGCTATATTGGCAGAATCTTTTTCTTCTTTTTTTACATTAATATCTTGTTGGGGGCATTCTGGTAAATAGAGCGAAAAAGTACTTCCTTTATTTATTGTACTTTCAACAGCAATGATCCCACCAAGTAAAGAGGCTAGTTGAGCTGATATAGTTAAACCTAAGCCTGTGCCACCATATTCACGGCTTGTAGTTCCATCCGCTTGTTGGAAAGAGTTAAAAATAAGTTTTTGTTTTTCCTCCGGAATGCCAATACCAGAATCTTTCACAGTTAATGCAATAGAATTTTCAGGAGTTAATTGATGAGAGGTTAATATTTCAGATGTTGTAGGTCTTGAGATAGAAAAGCTAACTTCTCCTTCTGATGTAAATTTTATGGCATTTGACATTAGATTTCTAATAATTTGGTAAACACGATGATCATCAGTTACGATAGTGGATGGTAAATTTTCTGCCATATGGCAGTTTAAACGAATACCTTTTTCTTCAGTGACATGGCTAAAATCTTGATTAACGGATTCAATAAAATCATTAAGGGGCGTTTGGTAATAATTTAATTCAATTTTACCAGCTTCAACTTTTGCTAAATCAAGAATATCGTTAATCAAGGCGAGTAGATCTCTCCCACTTTTGTACATGATTTGTGCCGACTCTATTTGATCTTGATTAAGATTGCCATCCTCATTATCGGAGAGTATCTTGGCTAAAATAAGTAAGCTATTAAGAGGAGTTCTTAATTCATGGGACATATTAGCCAAAAATTCTGATTTATAAGCACTGGCTCTTTCGACTTCTTCAGCTTTTTGCTTAATCGCTTCTCCGGCTCTGCTTAATGCTTGGTTTTTATTTTGAATTTCTGATTTTTGTTGCTCTAAAAGTTTTGTTCGATCGCCTAATTGTTTATTAATTGCTTGAGTTTGCTCTTCTTTAAGGCGAAGCTCCTTTTCTGATGCCTTGAGTACTTGAGTTTGTTGTTCTAATTCATCATTGGTTGCTTTTAATTCTTCTTGTTGGTTTTTAAGTTTTTTAGTCATGAGTTTTGCTTTATCAAGTAAGCTTTCCGTTAAAGTTTGCTGTTTGGCTGAGAGGATTTGAGTGGCAAGTAGGGGGGTCAGTTGTGACAGATAATCAGATTGTAATTCGCTGAATTCAGATAGCGTTGCTAATTCAATAACTCCAAGTAAATTATTTTCATGAAGCAGTGGAAATGCATAAATACTTGTGGGAGGTTGAGATGTTGTTCCCGTAATAATTTGTCTTTCTTCATAGCCTATTTGACTTAGCAAAATAGGTTTTTTTTCAAGAGCCACTTGTCCAACAATACCTTCTCCAAGTTTAAAAGTATTAGAGAGATTATCTCGTTCTATAAAAGCATAGCTAGCAGTAAGTTTTAATACCTGTTCATCATGGTCATAAATATATATGACTCCCATAGCTGCATTTAAATAACGACTAATGGTATTAATAGCTGTATTGCAGAGCTTTGGAATATCATTTGTGCCACTGATAGTCGATGCAAGTTGTGCAAGCCCATCTTTCAGCCAGCTTTCTTGCTCTGTATGAATTTTGTTTCGCCGCAATTTTTGCGTCATATTTTGCAGTGAATTACCTAATATATCATATTTTGATCGAGGTTTTATGTCATGACTGTAGTCACCTTTTGCGATGGCATTGGCTTGTTGGACAATTTGATTAAAATTATCCAACATTTGATTGACCGTTAGTGATAAGGTGTCTTCTTGACTCTTGATTTCTACACGCTTTGAGTAATCACCCATGGCCATTTTGCTTGTGACTTCTGACAAATTTTGAAAAGTAGCAACCATTTTGTTGAGTGCGACACTGAGATCTTCAAATTCAGTGCTTCCCGTGATATTGATTTTTTGTTTCAGATTACCGATAGCTAATTGATTAGCAATTCCTACAAGTTTGTGAATTGGACGCGTAAATGATTTTGTAATAATAAGCCCCAGAATACCACACATCAAAAGACCAACAATTAAAAAACTCCAATCAGCAATAAGCAGTCTATTCACTCGTTGCTTTGTCAGTAATAATTCTCCAATAAATATATTTTCGTAAGTATTAATAAAATCATGCAACTCATTTTTTAATTTTTGATTAGCGGGAATGAGTTGAGTTTCAAAGATTCGACTGGCTCCTAATGTATCATTGTTAGCATACATACTATCGATGCTGCTTTGCGTTTCCTTGACTTGTCCTAGAGTTTGTTCAAGCCGTCCTAAAAGGTTCAATGTTTGAGGGCGTTTCCAGGATTGGACGGTAGCATTAAACTTTATAAGGCTCGTCGTAATATTATCACTCCAGAGATTTTGCCGCTGTGCGAGAAGCTGAGAGTTATGGGAAAATATATATTCTCGTTGTAAGTGGATGGTGCGTTCCACAAGATCTTCTATTTTGATAGTTTGCTCAATGAAATCAGATTGTAAGTTGGTGAGTTTAGTGACGGTATGGTCTATCCGATTGGTTTCCCAAATACTGATAAGCAATGCGGCGATGAAAACTAAGCCAAGAATGGCAAATCCCATACCAACCTTAACAGCAAGGCTGTTTTGCTTGCTTCGCAGTCCCACTCAATCCTCCAAAATTCAAATACAGGCACACTTCAATTAATTATAGTCAATATACTTGGTCTAATTAAAATATTTGCATACGGCCAGTGGAATCTGCCATAATTAGCTCTTGTGCGGAAATTGTTCTAAAAAGCAAGTGGTTAGGGAGATTTTTATGTCAGGAAAGATATTTGCTATTTTGGTTATTGTGGTTGCGCTGTTTTTGGCAACAGCGTCGTTTATCCTGCCTACAGAGCGTTTGCATGATTTGAGTTGGATGGGAATGTTCTTTCGAGTGATGCTTCATGTGCTTGGTGTGGGAGCACTCATAAAATATTTATGTACCTGGAAATAAAAGACTGCTTGAATGAAACAGGATGTTGCAACGTCTTTAATTGATCAGCTGCGCTTGGAAGGTATTCAGGACGAGAGGGTGTTGGCCGCAGTGGCTAGCACTCCTCGTGAATTGTTTGTTCCTGAAGTGCTTTCTGATATGGCCTATGAAGATAGGGCGTTGCCGATTCAATGTGGCCAGACGATTTCTCAGCCCTATGTGGTTGCACGTATGTCAGAGGCAATACTTGCCAGAGGGACACCCTCTCATGTCTTAGAAATTGGTACAGGCTCGGGTTATCAAGCGGCCGTACTGTCTCAACTATTCTCTAATGTATATTCTATTGAAAGAATAAAATATTTATACGAAAAAGCAAAACTCAAGTTGGCGCGCTATAAAAATATTCATTTGCATTATGGCGATGGATTTGCTGGCTGGGCGGCTCACAGCCCTTTTGATCGCATTATTGTGACAGCTGCTGCGAAGAGGGTTCCTGAAGCACTACTGACTCAGCTTAGTGAAGAAGGGGGAGAAATGATTATCCCTGTGGAGGCAGACTTTGATCAGCAACTGCAATGGATCCAGAAGCAAGGAGAAGAGCTTAAGATTGAATATCTGGATAATGTTATTTTTGTGCCAATGCTCCCGGGCTGCGAATAGTCTTCATATTTAACCATTAAGATCTTCGTTTTTTTGAGGATCAGAAAAATGTCGGTTAACTATATCTACATCAGGGATTTGAGAAAAACGCTGTAAGATCCTATCCAGAAAATTTTTCTCAGAGATGGATATGCTAAAGTGAATCGTTGTGGTATTTTCTTTTGTGCGAGTTGTGAGGCCATTTAAATGAATTTTTTCATTGCTGAGAACACTCAAGATATCTTTAATTAAGCCTTGACGCTCATTGGCAATTACTGTGATATCAACAGGGTAACTTTGAATGGTTTCTGTTCGCCATTGTGTTTTTATGAGTCTGGATTTATGAGGGTTGTGAATGATATTAGGGCAATTGTTTCTGTGTATAGAAACACCTCGACCTTTTGTAATAAATCCTGTGATAGGATCTCCAGGCACAGGTTTACAGCATTTTGCGTTAAAGCAAAGTAAGTCATCGATCCCTTGAATAATAATATCGCTTTTCCCTGTGGCAATTTTTTCAATTTTTTGTATTTTGGGAAGGGTAGGTTTAGCAGTTGGTGTGGTGCCTTCGATACTTTGTTGTATAGCATTGGCTACTTGGATGAGTCGCAAATCCCCTGCGCCAATAGCTGCGTAGAGATCATTAATGTTCTGAAAATTATACTTATAAGAAATATCGAGTAGTTGGGCACGTTTGACTTTATTTTTAAGTTGTAACCGAGACAATTCTTGGTCAAGTTGTTCGTGACCTATGAGGATGTTCTTTTCGTGGTCTTGTTTTTTGAACCAATGGTGTATTTTGGCTCTTGCACGGGATGATTTCAGGTAACCTGCCTGAGGGAGTAACCAATCGCGACTGGGGCTTGCGACTCGATTTGTGAGTATTTCAACTTTTTCCCCAGTTTTGAGTTGGTAGGTGAGCGGAACAATTTTCCCATTAATCTTAGCACCCTTGCATCGATGTCCAATTTCTGTATGGATCGAGTAAGCAAAATCCAATGGTGTGCCTTGTTGCGGTAAATCTATGATTTCACCTGCTGGGGTAAACACATAAATTCTGTCTTCAAAAATATCTTGGGGTGCTTGCTGCTGTATTTTTGCTTGCTCATCACTGAGTTCTTGTTGCCAAGCAAGTACCTGTCTGAGCCATGCAATTTTTGCTTCATAGTCTGATGCCTGTTGATTGCCTTCTTTGTATTTCCAATGAGCCGCCACGCCAAGCTCGGATTCTTTATGCATATCATAAGTTCTAATTTGGACTTCTACATTTCGCTCATCAGGCCCGATGACAGCCGTATGCAAAGAGCGATAACCATTCGGTTTTGGTTTGCTAATATAGTCATCAAATTCTTCAGGAATATGTTTCCATAAACCATGAACACAGCCTAATATTCCGTAACAATCTTCGATTTCAGGGACTAAAATGCGCACAGCACTAACATCATATATTTGGCTAAAATCCACTTCTTTGCGCTGCATTTTTCGATAGATGCTATTAATATGCTTTGCTCTACCATTGATTTCAAAATCTTTTATATTGGCTTCTGAAATTTTAGTCTCTAATAATTTGATAACGAGATGAATATA
Source organism: Gammaproteobacteria bacterium (assembly GCA_021773305.1). Classification (GTDB taxonomy): domain Bacteria; phylum Pseudomonadota; class Gammaproteobacteria; order UBA1113; family UBA1113; genus JAJFKH01. The sequence continues at coordinate 9,433 of JAJFKH010000065.1, forward strand.
TTTATCTCGTTCAATTCTTTTTTGATCGATATATTTGGCAATTTGCTTATATATTTTAGGTTGTAAAAATCTCAGGGAGAGATCTTCGAGTTCCCATTTAATTTGTCCTATTCCTAGACGATTTGCAAGGGGCGCATAAATGGAGTTCATTTCGTGGCCTAATTTATAACGATAGGCTTCATCGAGTTTTGTCGCAGCATGTCCCAGCGTTGTAATTTCTGCAAGTTTTACCAGTACAACGCGCACATCAGAAACCATGGCAAGGAGCATTTTCCGAAGGTTATCGAGGCTGGTCTGGGTTTGAGTGGCGCTAAAGGATTCACCGAATAACGAGCGGATTGCATCCATTTTCTGCGCGCCTTCAATTAATTTGGTGACATCTTCATTTAGCTGTTCTGAAATATCTTGTTTTTCAAGCTCTGTATGGGTTACACAATGATAGAGAATGGCTGCTGCAATGGTCGTTTGATCGGCTTTTAAGTCAAGCAGAATTTCAGCCATCTTTATTCCAAGTTGCAAGCATGTAATGCCAGCAAATGCTGTGGCGCTTCCGTCGCTGAATTGGGCGAGCGTGCAGGCTTGTTCAATCAATTGAACATTATGAGATTGGCGTTTTTTTGCAATTTCATCTAGCCACGTTTCAATTTTAATTGTGCCATCTGGGAGAATATAAGATGTTTCTTTTATTTTAACCATGGCTCATTTCCCTTTGGCTCGATTGAACACAGCAATAGACTCTACATGGCTTGTATGAGGAAACATGTCGATAATGCCAGCAGCCGATAATTCATAGCCCTTATCAACGAAACCTTTAGCATCCCGTGCCAGTGTTGCGGGGTTGCATGAGATATAGACAATGCGTTCAGGTTCCATCTCAGAAATTTTTTCAATGATTTCATAAGCACCGCTTCTGGGTGGATCTAATAAAATTTTAGCAAATTTTTCTTGGCTCCAAGGAAAATCTTCGATTTTTTCATAGAGATTGGCAGCATAAAAGTCTATATTATTGATTTTATTCAGCTTTGCATTTTCATTTCCTCGGCTAACCATCTCTTCAGATCCTTCTACAGCTGTGACATGGGCGCAATATTTAGCAATAGGGAGTGAAAAATTCCCTAAGCCACAGAAGAGATCAAGGATCTTTTCATGGGGCTTAGGATCGAGCAGTTCGATGGCTTTTGCTACCATCTTTTGGTTAATTGCCATGTTCACCTGAGTAAAGTCAGTGGGGAAAAAGTGGATGGTAATATTCTGCTCTGGCAATTGATAAGTGAGTCGTTCTGGAGAATTTTTTGGGTAGATTTTGTGAACGCTTTTGGGGCCAGAAGGTTGTAGGTATATTTCAAGATCAAAGGTTTTTGCAAATTCAATGATGGCAGTGAGATCGGTATGGGAAAATGCTTCCATATGACGAAAAATTAATGCGGCTTGTTTATCTCCCGCAGCCAGCTCAACTTGAGGAATGTGGGCTGCAATAGAAAATTGGCTGATTAAGGTTGCCAATGGTTCAAAAAGAAGGCTAAAGCGCTTGTCTAGTATGGAGCACTGTTGAGCTGCTGTGATCATTCGCCCGTTAATTTCCCTAAAACCAAGAAAGACTTTTTTGCTATTTTTTAAGTAGCGACAGCTTAAGCGGCCTTTGGTTCGGTAATTCCAAATAGGCCCTGATAGTGTTGGTAGTAAATTTAGAGGCTGTAAATTTGCAAAATGCTGAAAATGCTCCAATAGAGTTTTTTGTTTCAACGTAAGTTGGAAATCATGTTGAATATGCTGAGTACTGCAACCACCACAGCGGTTATAGTGGAGGCATTGAGGAGCTATTCGTTCAGAAGAGGGATTGCTAATTTCTGTGGCATAGCCTTCAGCAAAAGTTGATTTGGAGGCAGAGTAGTTAAATTTAACTTGTTCATTGGGTAATGCATTACGTAAAAAAAGTGCTTTACCTCCGATATGTGCAATGCCACGACCTTCGTGGCTTAAATTTTCGATTAAGGTCAAGCTTTCAGGGGGCGTTGGTAATTTTTGTCTTCTTCGACCCATGGTATTCTCCTAGGATGGTTTCCAGTGATGTAAAAATTCATGTAAGTGAGATTTATCTGCGGTTTCTAGCTCTACTCTTAAATTCGTACAATCCATCTCATACTGCTCTAAGGAGAGCTTGCCTCGGATAAGTTGATATCGTAAATAGAGCAGGTACGTATTTAAGACATCCGTTTCACAATAATTGCGGATCCCTTCGATATTACCTTTTTGGAATTCATCCCAAACATGAGAGCCACTCATGCCCATTTTTCCAGGAAAGCCACAGAGGGTTGCCATCTGATCCAAGGGTGCATAAGCTCTGGCTTGAAAGCCAGCTAAAACGTCCATTAAATCCGTATGTCTTTCATGGTAGCGATTGAGGTAATTATTCCAACGAAATTGTTGATTATCTTCTCCAGATTCCCAGTAACACGCTCCAGGGATGCCATGCAGTAGGCTGCGATAATGGATCACAGGTAAATCAAAACCTGAGCCATTCCAGGAGATTAAAGTAGGGGTGAATTTTTCAATGCCTGCATAAAATCGCTTAATTAGCTCAGATTCAGATGAGTCTACTTCCCCAAGAGACCAAACTTTGACCTTTTCTTGGTTGCGCAGGACACAGGAAATGCCTACAATGCGATGCAGTGGATGAGCCAGAAAATCGCTCCCATTTTGTTCTCTGCGAAGCTTAAAGAGTGCCTGGGCGACTTCATCATCCCCAAGCGAATCGTCCAACCCTAGGATTTTGCGGCCAGCAGAGGTATCAGGGACAGTCTCAATGTCGAATACAAATAGATTGTTTTGGTAACCCATGAAATATCCCGCTTTTTATCATAGTGACCGCACAGTATAGCCTCTCTGAGGAAGAATGTTAAACTGGAATTTTGCAGTTTACAGGCATTGGTAGTGAGAGAGTTATGAACGCTAGTTTAACATCCAAACACTTCATTTTTGAGTGTTAAAACGTTTGTGATGGGTATAAAAAGAGCGTTCCTGATTCTATATGTTGAAACTGTATAGGATCTTGAGGTTTTAACTTCATGTGATAAACCGGTATTTGCTGCTGACCTATATTTGCGGGTGCTTGGTCTTTAATCGATGTGACGTATCCTTTTACGTTGGATTTGTTAATGTTTTTAGGCACAAAGATACCAGGTTGATTTATTTTTATGAGGGATATTTTTGGGTTGGATGAAAATGCATTGATAACAGCTTCCTTTGGGTTCATAAGATCCATGAGTTTTTGATTCTTGCCAACCCAACGGCCAGGATTTAGGGATGGCTCAACATTAGATATATAACCTCGAAACCTCGCTCTTATGGTTAATTCATCTCGCTGCTTTTCTAGCATTTTTAACGTTGTAATTTCGTGATCAAGTTGCTGATTGAGTATGCGCAGATTATCAAGTTCCGTCTGAAGAGCAAATATCTTTCGAAGTTGCCAGTATGTTTTTTCAATTTCATAACGGGTTTTGAGTATGTTTAATTCGATTGATGGAGAGTGTAATATTACAAGTATTTGCCCTTGCTCTACAAAATCACCATCTACTACCTTGACTGCTTTAATTTGAGATGGACTTGAGCTAACAATAAAATCCCGTTGATAATCGAGTGTTGCAGGCAAACGTAAGCTGTTGTTTGTTGGGTTAAGAGTGAAGCTCCCTAACAAGATCCCAATGAAGATAATGCTAGTTAGATATCTATGTTGAATAATTTTATTTTTTGATTTTATAATAATATTTGATTTGCTTTTTTGAGCGGTTTTTTTTATAAGATTATTCTCAGATAAAAACAACAAAAAATGCTTGATGTCATCTGCTTCCACAGTATTGACAGTGTTTTTGTTGATTGCGTCAACCATGGCTGTTGGGCTGGATAATTGCCAATGCTTATAAATTTGGTATTCTACATTTCCAATATGAAAGAAGCGATTATGATGAGTATCATGAATAATCCAAGTAGGGTTGTTATTATAATCTGCAAGCCCAGGGGTTAATGTCAATTTATCACATAAAGGAGGCAGTTTTTTTGGCAGATTGAGTTTCATTTTTTACCACCCTGTTCTTTGCCTTAGGATAATGAGCGGCCGATCGAACAAATAAAAAAACAGAGAGATTTTTTTTCCATATAGTTTTGCTGTACCTTGAGTCCCAATTGGGAGATCACTTTCGTGTTTGTCGAGTGTGGCAAGCAATCGATAAGCTAAAATATTTTGATTAGACAGTAGCGCTTGATAATTTATTTGTATAATTTTCCCCTTGATGGGATTTAAGGGTGCTTTGTTTGAGTAAAGTTTTATAGGTGCTCCAACTTTGATATTGATAGCTTCGGTAACAGGTAGCCAAATTTCTAATCCTGTGCGGTTAGGGTTTGCGAGCAGCATGACTTTTTCACCTGTTTGCAAGGGTTTTCCTATGAGTTCTTGGGTATCTCCAAAAATTGCAACTCCATCGATGGGGGCCACTTGGCTTGCTCTCATAAGGCGTGATTTATTGTAGTCTATTTCTACTTGATGCTTGTTCATTTGAGCTTTTAACACATTAATTTCATTGCGGCTTTCTCTATTTTTAAATCCCTTTTGAACAGCTTTTAAATATTTAGAATGGATTATTTGTAGAATTTTTTCTTCTTTGAAATTCGCATTTTCAAGTTCTGTAGTATCCATTGTGAATAAAGGCTGTCCTTTACTGACGCTCTGATTTGGTTTGACATACATTTCATCGATAATACCCTCCATTGGTGCAGGTATTATCGCGGGATTTTTGGCAACAATGTGAGCTGGAGTTAAGACAGTTTGAGTGATAGGAAAAAACATAATTGCAACAACAGCGATTATGATACTGGCGAAAATACAGCGCTGGTATCTAGAAAGTAGGGGGGATTTTTTTTTAACTCTTCGCTTATTGTTAAGATAATGCCAGCAAAATGCATATGTCTTAGTAAGCCAGGTCAGCAATTGCTCATCTTTTTTTTGCCATGGCATTCTGCGACCTATAAGCAAACCACCGATGAGTTCAACGTTTTTTCGATAAAAGGGACAGTAAAGTAATTGTTCAGGCATTGATTGAGGCCAGGTATGACTGAGTGCTTCAGGAAGTTCATTCTTATGAATAGCAAAAATTTGTTTTTTCTTATGGCTTGTATAATATTTTATAAGGTTAGTTAACCATATTTGTTGAGTAGAATTTTGCTGGGAATTTTCTGAAAGTGCTAGCACATTAACTTTTCCAAAGGCTGTGAATTCCCACAAAGTTGCAACTTCATAATCGATTAATTGATGAGTTTTATTTGTCACAAAATAACTGAATTCTTTAATGCTATTGATTTCTTGAATAGCATGTTGCAAAGAGAGTAGGGTTGTTAATTTTGAAGTGCTAATATCTTTCATAATTTACTCAGGCCCTCTAAATGTTGCAACACCGCTCATTCCGCTCAGCATATTATCAGATGGATCAATTAGCTTTCCGTACACATCAATGGTTTGGCTGGCTGTGTCTACTTGAGGATTGATTTTAATCACTTTAGCTGTGACAAGTTGGTCAATTTCATCGAGTTGAATGGTGAAAGAGGCTCCTATATTTAACCATTGTAACCAAGTTGAGGGGATAAATAGCTCGACTTCAAGATCCTTATCATTAATTATTTTTAATAAAGGCGTGCCAGGGGATACATCTTCATGGCTATAGGCTGTGACTTCTACAACTTTCCCATCAAAAGGCGCAATGATAGTACAATTTTTTAATTGGGCTTCTAAATGCCTGCGCTCAAGCTCTGTTTTTTGAAGCTGAATATTTGCTTTAGAGATCTTGGCTTTGTTTTGCGAGGTTGTTTCTTTTAATGTTTTTGCTGTTTGCAGAGCAAGGGCATTGCTTTTAATTTTGGCAATAGCTTGCTCAAGTTCTATTTCTTTGACATCACAATCAAATTTTACCAATATTTTTCCAGCGACAAAACTATCACCATTTCTGACGTAGATATTTTGGATTTTTCCGGTGATTTGGCTAGAAAGTGTTGCTTGTTGAATGGGTACAATTCTCGCGTAATTTGAATACGAGGGGGCAGTAGCTGCAAAATTTACTGGGATCCAGGCAGCTATCAATATCATAAACCCATAGGTGTAAATCTTTACCCTCACAGTATACTCATCCCCCGACATGCTTAAATAACTTCATAAATTCTTCAGGGTTATCTTTGTAAGTATAGCCTAATTATTCATAGATATTGTAAAATAACTTCTGGATAATATGCCTGTATGGATTTGCTAATTGCTATGAACTTGGTATTATGGGAGTTTCTCTATTTTACACCTAGATAAAAGGATGTATTTGGCATATGGAAGGGAAGCGTTTATTCAGCTGTCTTAGGTTTGGTAGAATTATTTCTATTGTTGTTTGTTTATTCCTTGTTGGGGGTTGTTCAGCTAATCCTCAGAAACCTTTTGGAAGTAGCTTATCAAGAAATGTTGGTAATGTTCTTGATATCGTCATAGATGCCGCTGGAATGTACGGGAAAGCTTCCTTAGGGCAAATGCAGCTAGCGCTTGCGAATGCTGAAAACACGCTCTCATCAAATAGCAATCACAGTACAACGACCCATGCAAAATCTAAGAAAAAGTGGAGATTATTTGGTACTAAGAAAGGAGAAGCTGAAAAGGGCCAGAAAGATGGCAGCAAGGTATTATATGGTAAGGATGACCAAAAGTTTGCTAAAAATTTAAAATATTCTCAAGGGACGAAGCAAGGTCACTGGTATTCGAAGAATGAGAAAACATCCAAAAGCCAAAAAGCTAAAAAAGTTATCACAGCGAAGAAAGCACCTGCCGCGAAATCTACAAAAGCAAAGCAGGCGCAGTATCAATCCCCTAAAAATCGTGAGCAAGTGCGTACGACTAAGCAACAGAAATTAGTCAGTGCAGATGCTATTGCTCTGAAAGCCCAGCAACAGCAAGAAGCTAAGCGAAAAGCAAATTTTGATCGTTTTACTCGCAAAGCTCATAAATTGCATGATAAAAATGTAGCAGCGAATCAAAAAGGTGCGAAAAATACTGAGCGTCATGTAGTGAAACGGCAGGCTAAGAAAGCGGTAGTGCAGCCCATTCAGACAACGGTAACGGCTCATCGTACAGTAAAAGCTCAACAAACCCCAAAATTTAAACTTCCTAATGCAAGAGCTAAGGGTGAAGCCCCGGTTAAGAAAGCAGCAACCCAGCCCAAGGCCAATGTGCACCATGCTGCTAAGTCTCAAGGTGAAAGCAAGAAATTCAAATTCCCAGGCACAAAATCAAAGAACGGATCTGTTGCGAAGCAAACAGTCACTCAACCCAAGACTCATGTACGCCATGCTGCTAAGTCTCAAGGTGAGAGCAAGAAATTCAAATTCCCAGGCACAAAATCAAAGAACGGATCTGTTGCGAAGCAAACAGTCACTCAACCCAAGACTCATGTACGCCATGCTGCTAAATCTCAAGGTGAAAGCAAGAAATTCAAATTCCCAGGCACAAAATCAAAGAACGGATCTGTTGCGAAGCAAACAGTCACTCAACCCAAGACTCATGTACGCCATGCTGCTAAGTCTCAAGGTGAAA
>JAJFKH010000066.1 GCA_021773305.1 Gammaproteobacteria bacterium
CTTCATGATTTATTTTAGCGAAATAATTGAACTTTTCTGAAGCAAAATAATCAGTTTTGACAAAAACCACAGACTTTCAAGTAAAATATTACGTGTTCTAGATCCAAATTAGCCTATTCGCACCATTGGTGCGTCATAGCTCAGGTATTTAAAATCAAAATTTTAAACAAATCAATGGGTTAGTGTGGATTTGGTTGTTTTAGGTTCATTCCTAGATAAAGATTTTAAATTTAATACTGTCACTAATATTGTCTTTGACAATATAGCAAAAATGCTATATTATTGAGAGTATGAATTGGGAAGTTTGTATTCTAAATGACGAGGTGAATAGAGAGCTTGAATCGCTGGATATAGCGTTTAAGGCAAAATTTTTACATATAACAACATTATTGGAGCGATTTGGCCCAAATAATGTTAAAGAGCCTTATTGTAAGCCTCTGGGCAAAAAACTTTGGGAGATTAGAATGAAAGCCCAGCCTGGTATTGCAAGAGCAATATATGTGACTGCTAAGGGAAAAAAAATCGTTATTTTGCATGCTTTTGTGAAAAAAACGCAAAAAACTCCCCAAAAAGCTATAGCATTAGCGCTAAAGAGACTTGAAGAGGTGGACTTATGAGTATGAAAAAATTTTCAACATTAAAGCAGAAATGGTTAAAAGATCCTAACGTTAAGGCTGCCTATGATGAGCATGCACTTGAATTTGAAGTCGCTGAAAAAATGATTGCGGCAAGGCTTACGGCGAAGCTCACGCAAAAAGAAGTTGCGGAAAAAATGGGAACCACTCAATCAGTTGTGGCGCGCCTTGAGAGTGGAGAAAGACTACCTGCACTTAGGACAATTGAACGGTATGCTCATGCACTCGGCAAGCACGTTGAGTTAAGATTTAGTGCCGATTTGTAGTTGGTGTGAGTAGAACGACCGCAGCTCTGACGCATCAATCTGTAGATGGTCTAAAATCAAAGAGTTAGAGAGGTGATAAGACATTATCGTCGGGCTTTGTTTCCTAACCAAGCCTGTTGAAATAACTGACAGGATAACACAATTTCGCCTTAACCGAATGCCATTGATTTGGATAGAACCCCATAATAAAAGGAAATAAACACCATGGATGAATTACTCCCCATACTCAAACGGCTTCAAGAAAAATTTTATGGCACATTTGATGGCACATTTGATGAAAAAGCCTTATTGACGTTTGTCGAGCCTATGAGCTGTCGCTACGCCAATGGTAACGCGCCCAATCCTGTGAGCCAGTCTATCCAAGGATTTTTAGGTGATCCCGTACAGCAAACCCTGCTTATCCAAGGTGCACCCGGCTCAGGGAAAACCTTACTCGGCCAAGTGGAAGCCCATCATCGATGGCAGCAGCTTGCCGATAATTCGGTCAAAAAAGAACAACCGGCATCGCGAGTCATTCCCCTGTGGATATGGCTCCCTGCGCTGTTAAAAAAGGCCAAAGGCAAGGATTTATTGGCTATTTTTTTTGATAAGCAAGGTTTAGGCGACAGCGAAATCAAAGCGATTCAACAAGCCAATCAAAAAGGCACGTTGCTGATCCAGTTGATGTTAGATGGTTGGGATGAAGTGCCGGTACAAGATATTGAGCTTTTCACAAACAATGGCTGGTGGGATAATGCTTGGCCAAACATCAAATTGATTGTCACCAGCCGTCCTGAAATATTGGCGCAATATGCCGGTAAACATCCCGGCGGCTACCCCAGCTTCTTTTGCCAAGGTAACCTGCAAGATAATCGTTTTACCGAATGTTATTTGCAACCCTTTACAACAGAGCAAATTCATGGCTATTTGGAGCAGTATATCAAGACCACTTTGCCCTTGAAAGGGGTGGTTATCTTGCCACCCAAGATCGCCCCTAATGCTGACAAAATCACCTTTGATGGCAACGCCTCGCTGTGTTGGGAGGAGGTTGCAACCTATGAGCATTACATCACGACGTTGCCTGGGGTTGCAAAATTGGCTCAAATCCCTTTTGTGCTAACACTTTTAGCTCAGATGTTACCTCGGATTGTACTAGAAACTCAGTCTAAAGAAAAAACGGAAGCACAAGATACGACGTTATCACAGCAGGCATTGACTTATGATACACTCTACAGCCGCTTTACACAGCAGTGGTTGCATAAACAAGCCCGTCGATTGTGGGATAATCAAGAAACTCAAGAAACGCTGAAGAATGCTTTAGCTATTTCAGAAGAGGCTATTGCTAAGGCATTAGCTACTCTAGAAGGGGTTATTACTAAAGAAAAAGAAAATGATATAATCAATCACTATCGAGTTGAGCGATTGACAACATGTCTTCGCATTTATTCGGAGAACTTAGCTAAAGCAGCATTTAATCTAGGCCAAGGAAAGCTTGATGTGTTACTTGGCGATACTGTGACGCTTAATCTCGATTTAGTGCAGTGCGACTCAGAAAGAAAACCTTTTTTCAAAGCATCTTTGTTAAATAATACCCTCATGCAAATAATTCGTTCGGGTTGCTTACTCAAAAGCCAAGAAGCGCGCAAGCATATGTTTTTACATAAAACGTTGCTAGAATTTTTTGCAGCGGAGAGAGTATACAGGAGTGTGTGGACAGCCATTGATTGGTATATAAAGAATTTATCAGAAGATGTGATCAGCGAAGAGTTTATGCTTAATTCACATTTTATCAAGGATTCTAAAACAATTTATTTCCTAGCTGAAAAGGTGACCGCTGATGAAGCTTTTAAACAAAAACTTTACGAGGTGATTCAACTTTCCAACCCAGAGCCTGTTATTGCTACGGCCTCCAGTAATGCCATTACTATTCTCAATGCTGCAAGAGAAGATTTTACCGATAAAAAATTTATTGGGGTTCGCATACCTAAAGCCAATCTTACCGGTGCATTATGTTCTTACACTAATTTTTCTTATGCGGATTGTCGAGGTGTGAATTTTAGTGGAGCATGTTTACAAAACGCTAATTTATCAAATGCTTACCTATCTGGCGTAAATTTTGATGAGCTTACACCGATGAGTATGAAAACACCCATTGCGGCATTTGCACAATCCCCTGATGAACAATGGCTAGCACTAGGTGATATGAGTAGTAATGTGACTATCTGGGATATGCGACAAGAGCACAGTCACAATTGCTATACGATTCCTTTGACACGACTATTATCTAAGGTGTTTTGTTGGACAATAAAGACTGTATCAAAACAAATGCTATCTGAAAAAGGCATGAGTTGTGCCTCAACAGCGCTGGCTTTTACCGCAGATAGCCAAAATTTACTCGTAGTTAATGCAGAGCATGTGCTGTACTCAATTAACCTTGTTAACCGAAAGATAGTACGAAAGTTTTCTCTGTGGCCACTATTACAACGTCCGGCTGTTGATAGTTTTATAGATGATGCAAATCGCATAAATCCTTTTATAGTAGCAAGTAGCGAAATAGCCTACATTGCTTCCGGGCTAGATAATTATTACCATATTCAGTCTGATGGTCAGCATGCAGGAATTCTTTTTGAGAATGAGCTTTTTTTATGCAAAAGTCCTGATAACACTCATTGTTTGACTTATCACAGACAGAGAAAGCAGCAAGTACTGTGGAATATTCAAGGCGGTTTCAGTAAACAACAAGAAATTTTTGCGGTAGATTGGGACGGACATGCATTCGATCTTAACAGTTGTCGTATTGCCATTAGCCCAGATAATCGCAGTTGGGTTTTTATGTCTAAGGATAGAAAAAAGGGTGACGCGCCTAATTATTGTTTACAATGGGCGATGGTAAACACCCAAGTTACTCAGCCTTTACCTCGATTATGCTTTGTTGACTCGGAAAAAGTCAGCATTGTCTTCGGCGCAATTGCAGACACCTTAGTCGTTTACTCGGGCTATCATACAAAAATTTGGGATCTGAACACAGAAAGAATATTACAAACACTTTGTTTGCCCACGGATAGAGACATCCGTTTATGGGTTAATAAGAATTACAATCAATTGCTTTGCCTAGATGTACTCAGCTCCCAATTACTGCGTTATGAATTGTGCACGCACGCCGTTCTTACAGATAACACTGGGAAAAATACTCCCCTACAAGCAACTTGGAGCTATCCAGTGCAAGAGGATTTCACTGTCAATCGTAATACCATAGACACCGTTTTCTGTCGTGTCAATCAGGAAGTCATTCTTCTGCCTAACCTGAATGAATCTTGCGATAATATAAAAGAAAACAGGTTGATTTCTCGTATGGCATTATCCAGTCTATGCGTGGCGCTTCCTTATGGATATTGGGATATTAAGCCAGAGATGATTGTTCATTATATGCAGATAAAAAAATCTGGTGTTAGCGGTAAGCTCATAAACCTTGCTTTTCTCTTAGATAAGATAGAATATTTTTTTCAAAGCCTGGATGTGGCACTGTGTCTTAGGCAGTATCCAAAGGTGGGGCTGAGATTAGTTTCTTCAACGCCAATAGTTGCTTTGGCTTTCAGCCTAAATTCTCGTTATTTGGCCGGATTAGATGGAATGTTAAATATTGTACTGTGGCAATTGTCAATAAATGATGCTCCCCCAAGCCTGAATGCGGAGCGTGTATGGTATTTGCCCATAGGACTTAAAAAAAATATCATTGACTTTACAAATGGATATAAATGGCTAAATATTGCTGTGCAACAACAAGGTATCGTTGTGGCTTCTGTTAATCATCGTTTAGTTTTAATGCCTACAAAAAATAGATCGGCAACGAAAACATACTTGTTGGATGGGTGTTTTTCCAGGCTTACTTTTATTGATGATGCGACGCTTATCTGTGAAACAGAAAATATGAGCTTAGTGGTTTTTCGATTAATGAAAATAGATAAAGAGTATCGATTATATCTTATTTACAGCAATGAGAAACATCCTTTGCAGTTGCAAGGATGTGATGTAAGTGGAACTTTAGGTATTACTGCTTTACAGAGAAGCTTGTTTAGACACCATAAGACTAAAGGACAACCTGCCCGTTTAGAAATAGAAAATAGTGTTATGCCCATAACCATTTTTTCTCAAAATCAATTTTTAAACCAAATTAATGCGATGAAGGCCGTGGTATCACAACCGTTTTACAGTCAGTTACTGACAAAAACACTGATTGACTATGATAAATGGGTGGTAACGCTGGTGCGAGATGTTAACGCGAAAGATGGCATGCATACTTTTTTGCTGATAGAAGGGATAACTACGTTTGGTAAGCCTTGTTATGTGCGCATGGATTTAGCGAATCGTATTGATGGTAAAAAAGTCGAGCCAGAAGGCTTTGCAAAAATCAAATTTTCTTATGGGGTTGCAGAAAATCTTAGTGAGCAATCCCTTCATAGCACCTTAACCAGCAACGATGTACTACGTAGAAATCCAGAAGGATTAAAAGGGCAAGCCTGGGTGGTATCACGCAGACAGTTGGTGGCGTTAATTGAGCATATCCAGAAAACTTACCTTATACCGGATAAATTAATTCCCTATAGTACATTGGGCGACAGCAGTTTTTTTACAAAACATCATAATTGTTATACCTGGGCAAGGGAGATGTTGCTACGCTTAAACCATCCGCCTATTACAAAACGCTTACCGAAAAAATGGAGTAATTATATTGTCAATAATCCAGGATTTGATTTGAACTTACGACTGGGAGCTGCGGCAGCTCAAAAAGATAATTCGTCTGACATCGTACCAGAGAATTCTGGACTCGACAGCCGCCAATGCGCGCTGATGCAGCTATGACGCACCAATGGTGCGAATAGGCTAATTTGGATCTAGAACACGTAATATTTTACTTGAAAGTCTGTGGTTTTTGTCAAAACTGATTATTTTGCTTCAGAAAAGTTCAATTATTTCGCTAAAATAAATCATGAAG
>JAJFKH010000067.1 GCA_021773305.1 Gammaproteobacteria bacterium
TTCGGCGCATCAGGATGGCTGTGGTTGCGTTAAATTGCATTCATGCTTCACTGAAGTTAAAAATAACCCTTCATGATCGTGTTGGATCTGTAGCTAAGTCATAAAGGTATTTTTTTAGGGGCTTAGGAAAAATTAAATAGATGGTGAAAAATGCTGTCAAGTCTTTTTTCGTTTTATTTTAAAATTAATTCATAATGGGGTGTAAGTAGTTACTTATGTGGATGATAAAGGTGCATATTATACAAGGCGTATTGCTCAGCTCATGCAATTAGGTAAGAGTGACAGTACGGTGATTTGGGATTGCCAAGTATCTTATATGAGTTCTGATAACACGAGAATGTCTAATGAAAGAGCATTACTATTGGCAGTTCATCATGGTTATTTAGATATTGTGAAATACTTGGTTCAAAAGCAGTATGGGAATATCAACACGAAGAATGACGAAGGTAATAATGCGTTATTACTAGCTATGAAATGTAATCACTTAGAGATGGTTAGATGGCTCCTTAAAAATACAGCGATAGATATAGACGCTAAAAACAATAATGGCGATAATGCGCTGTTATTGACAGCTCGCGACGGTTTTTTGGATAAGGTGAAATACTTGGTTCAAGAGAAAAAAGCTAATATCGATGTGAGAGACAAACAGGGCAATACTACACTAGTAATCGCTATTAAAAGAAATTATTTGGCGATGGCTAAATGGTTTCTTGAAGAGACGCAGATAGATATAGACGCTAACGATAACAATGGTGCTAATCCATTATTTTTGGCAGTTTACTATAATCGTTTAGATATTGTAAAAAATATTATTCAAAAAAATAATGCATTATTAGTTGCTGTTGGTAGAAATTATTTAGTGGTTCGCAACAGGTGGGGATCGCTATTTACCAGAGCAGTTCGGGTAGATGATGTTGACGGTTGCAATGTATTACTGTTAGCAGTTTACTATAATCGTTTAGATATTGTAAAATGTTTGGTTCAAGGAAAAGACTCTAATGTTAATGTGGTGGATAAAAAAGGTAATAATGCGTTATTACTAGCTATGAAGTGTAATCACTTAGAGATGGTTAGATGGCTCCTTAAAAATACAGCGATAGATATAGAAGCTAAAAATAATGATGGTAATAATGCATTATTTTTGATAGCCTTGCGGGGCCGTTTGGATATTGTGAAATATTTGATTCAAGAAAAAAAAGCAGATGTCAATGTGAGAAATAATAATATATTGTTGCAATTTTTATCCTGCGATTTTGATTTTCTTTCGTTGAGCGGTGAGTCATATGAACGTTATTTAATACCATTAGGCTGGCAGCTTGAAAAGATTTTGTTAGACCCTAAATTTAATGCTCCTTCACCTAATAAATATTCAGAAATTTTTAATTGGTTGCTTGAGAATACTTCTATAGATATAGAAGCTAAAGGCAATGAGGGTTATACAGTGTTGCTGTTGGCTACTTACCATGGACATCTGGATATTGTGAAATATCTGATTCAAGAGAAAAAAGCTAATATTGACGTGAAAGATAAAGAAGGCAATAATGCATTACTCTTGGCTACGAAAAATGGTCATCGAAGAGTTATAAAGTGGTTGGAGAAAAACTTTCATCAACAAGTTATGCGAGATATCGTGTTGGTTGAAGGCTCTGAGCTATCAGTCCAAATGGAGAGTACTCCACAAAATAAAGCTCTGGACTTGACGGCTAGTGGTACGCTTACAGCATCCACTCAGTTTTTCTCCGCGCCTTCTAATGGAGTGCAAGAAAATAAAAAATTGCAAGTAGTCAGTGAGGTTAAAATCAAAGAAAGGAAAGATTTTGTGCCTATACCTAATTAAGCTAGGTTTGGCAACGATTGAGTGCAGAAGAGAAGATTATTTTAACGGATGAGTTGGGTGAAAATTTTATTCAGAGATGAATTATTTTATGGGTAATAAGTGATGCATTATCTCAAGCACCATCAAAGAATAATGATGCTAAATTTAAACTAAGGTAATAAATTTTTTTCATCAAATATAACTTAAGTTATCAAAAAGAAAAATTCTTGCGATAATAGCTAAGTTAGGTTAACCTGGTTCAGTACTGGTACATCAGTGGATTGAAAAAGACAATGACAAAGGAGATACCCATGAACAATTATCTTTCACGGCTGAGTTATTTGCAACAAAAGCAGCTTCCCGAACAGCGAGAAAAATATAACAGCACCAATATAAAAATGCAGCCCATAGGCGAAATGCTCAATAAGATGTATTTTGCGCGTAAATATCAAGAGGTGAGGTTGCAATGTTTAGAAACCCAAAAAATGCTTTTAGAAAAAAAAATAGAAACTCCTTCTCAATACGATGATTGGGAGAATGCATGTAAAGTTTTAATTAACGAGGTGGTTGATTTACAGATTTTGTCCTATCGCGATTATCTTAAGGCAAGAACGCATGAAGACGATAGTATGCCAGAAGCAAGTTTGCGCCAGAAAGTAAAAGAGATCGCAGAAGAGTACTACCTAGAACAAATTGCTTTTGAGCAAAAAGACATTAAAGCAATGTTGCAAAGTGTCAAAGCACAATACAAAAACGCTGAAGAAGTTTGCAACGAAATGTTTGATGTGACAACCAGTACAGGAATGCTACGAGAGAATATTCTTGAACAATGGAGTGCTTTTTGTAAACGCACGAAAAATGCCTTAGAAAAACAAGCTAGCGGAGACTTATTAGCCTTGTGTGAGCAGGGAGATTTAGTTGGTGTGAAACGTTGTATTGATCAAAAGTTATTAGGAACTCGTACGGCTTTTATTAATAAAAAAATGCCTGTTTTGCTGCAAGAAATTGAGAAAGTAGAAACCTATGCATTGCATTTAGCTTGCATCTATGGGCATGCGGATGTAGTGGAGTACCTCATAAAAAAAGGAGCAGATGTCACACTTGCCGATACTCAAGGGTATTTGTCTCTTGACCGAGCCGTGTTAAATCTTAACGCGACTGCAAAGAGTGCAAAAATCATCCAATTGTTGATTAAAGCAGAGCCGAAGCTCCTCAATATGGTAGGGCCTTTTAGACGTACTGCACTTCATACAGCGGCATTTAACGGTAATTTAGCTGGAGTGAAAAGCCTTATTCAATGTGGTGTACCTTTGGATGCTTGCGAAGAGTTTGAGGGGACAGCTTTACACAAGGCTGTGTTAAAAGGACATATTGATGTCGTCGATTTTCTGTTAGAAACAGGAGCAAATTTTAGAGCCGTTGATGCTAACAACAATACGCCATTACAGTTGGCTGTTTTGAATTGTAATAGAAATATGGTTCACACCTTCATGAAAGCAGGTTTTATTTTATCAGAACTGCAACTTTGTCTAGTAAAAACAGCAGCAGACAAGGAGCATAAGTGGGCCAAAGAATCATTGCTGATGCTAAAAGGATTATACGGCAATCTAGTAGGCCAATTGGAACCAAAAATATCTGTTGCAGAACCACTGGGCCAAAGCTTGAGTCATGTATTTGCATCACCAGTTGACGAGTTATCTGTGAAAGAAGAGATTCCAGAGGAGGTTTCTCAACGTTCCCAGTATGGAAAGTCCTGAACTAAAATTGAGTTGGGGTTTTCATCATGCTTAAATCCTCTTTAGGAGATGGAAATCCTTCATCTCCACGGAGCCGTGTGGGGGCTGGTAGCCCCCGATCCATCCAACGGGGCAGTGAGTGGGTTAAGAGTTGGGCGAAAATATTAGAAGGGAAAAATCCCAATCGTTTCGCTCGTGCACACCAACGCTTACTCACCAGTTTATCATTCTCATACAGATATTGTTTTACTGCCGAAGATATTAAGACGATTGCCACGTTGTCACATCAATTGCTAGTCGTTGATCCCAGTGGTGCATTTTATCTGAATTGGTAACTACTTACACCCCATTATGAATTAATTTTAAAATAAAACGAAAAAAGACTTGACAGCATTTTTCACCTTCTATTTAATTTTTCCTAAGCCCCCTAAAAGAGTACCTTTATGACTTAGCTACAGATCCAACACGATCG
>JAJFKH010000068.1 GCA_021773305.1 Gammaproteobacteria bacterium
CACGTGCTCGCATTCGGATCAATATCATAGATCGAGGGATCATGAATATTATCCCATTTTTTATACAATTCCATTGCATCAGTACGTCTAATAAATGACCGCATCGTTATCCCTATGGTTATTCTGTGAACTTATTTTCAAGAATTGTTCAAATTTTAACGCGATGATAATTTCTTACCGCCTCTCTAACTCTTTGATTTTAGACTATCTATAGATTGATGCGTCAGAGCTGATCTTAAGCAAGAGCTTCCTCTAGAGTCCATTGAGTTTCCTAAGGCTGAAGTCAGTGGGCGACATGAACAAGCCCATTTTGATAGTGCGGCAAAGGTTGTGGATGATTACTTCGCAAAAACTTCCTCGTGTTCTTCTGAACTCCTTTCAAATTGCAATCGACCCACAAAATAATTCTAGCGCATCGTTGAAATTGGTTCGGCTGACATATTTGGAGAAAAGTTTCATTTATTGTTCTAAAATCAGTCAGGCGATCCTTTCTGTGATGGGAGAGGCTCACTTGTTACGTGGCTTCTTTGTATTCCATGCTATTTCTCCTGATAATTGACTGGAATAGCTTAAAGTTTTTTATTTTCTGTAGCTAGATGACTTTTATTTTTCGCTTACAAACTTAATATTGTCCCGGGCGCTAAAACTGATCATTTACGTAAACAGCATATAAACAATAGAGATAAACAATAAACCCGCCATGGTGTAGTTAAATAGTTTTCTTCGGCTTTCTGTATTAAAAACTTTTTGTAGTAATGCACCACCTGCTAACCAGGCTCCAGTGCAAAGCAAGCAATCATGAATATGCTACTCAAAAAAGCAGCATTTAAAAAATAATGACCGCTAAATTGAAAAACCGCAATAGCACCAACGCCCATGAGCCAAGCTTTAGGATTTACCCACTGAAAAGCAGATGCCTGTAAAAATGTCATTGTTTTTTTTTATTCGCTGAATTGCTTGCCTTGGCTGCATTTTTAACCATTAACCCTACAAAATAAAGCATATAGGCAGAACCTGCATATTTAAGCCATTGGCTGATCCTGGCGTAATGCTACTGGCCAAAGCAAAAAGAGCCGCAGGCATAAGCATGAGCATTATTTGTCTCCTATTAAAAATCAAAAAATAGTGAAAATTACATGGTAACCGTCAATAGAAATAAGGCGCAAGGTGCGCCTTTTTCTTATATTTATATGATATTAAGCAAAAGAACTACTCGTCTTCACCTTCATCAATTTCTTTGATTTCTGTGATTTGAGTATCAAGGAGGTTGCCCTGACCTTTTTCTTGCTTTTCTTGCTGGATCCTCAAATAAATCTCTTCCCGATGAACCGACACTTCTTTAGGTGCATTCACACCAATGCGCACTTGATTACCCTTTACACCTAAAACTGTAACCGTAACGTCATCCCCTATAATCAGGGTCTCTCCCACTCTTCGTGTTAAAATAAGCATTTCCTAAACCTCCTAAAAACATTCCCCGCTTATCACGGGCAATGCGTAACTAAACTGCTTCACACTGCACTTTTTTAGTATAATTTACCTAAGCTTACGGGTAAGTATAACCTTTTGTACTTAACGAAAAATTAAGCAGTGTACCAAAAGGACATTTTTTTATCAACATTAATTTGAGATATTCCTTACTGAATAAAAAATCCTTATTTATCAACAAGAACTGGATCAAATTCTTCCGCTGGCTCCTTATCCAATCCAAAACCAGCATGGATTGCTCTTACTCCAAGCTCTAAATACTTTTCATCCACAACCACTGAAATTTTTATCTCTGAAGTCGCAATGAGCTGTATATTAATCCCTTCATTACCTAGGATATGAAACATACTACTAGCAATCCCTGAATGAGAACGCATTCCCATTCCCACAAGAGAAATTTTAGCAATTCGTTGATCGCCAATAACCCCATGGGCTTTGATGGTTTTTGCAACATCTTGCAAAATCTCAAGGGCCTTGGGATATTCATCTCGGCTCACTGTAAAGGTGAAGTCTGTCGTACCTTCCTGTCCCATATTCTGAATAATCATATCGATATCAATATTTGCTTCAGAAATGGGGCCGATAATGCTCGAAGCCATACCTGGAATGACCGGCACACCCATGACTGTTAGCTTAGCCTCATTCTTGTTAAATGCAATGCCAGAAACAACGGGTTTTTCCATCTTTTTTTCCTCAAAGCTTATTAAAGTACCCAAGCTGTTCTCAAAGCTTGATAACACACGCAAAGGTACCTGATATTTGCCTGCAAATTCAACCGCTCGTCGTTGCAAAACCTTAGCACCCAGGCTGGCCATTTCAAGCATTTCTTCAAAGGTTATTTCTGGCAAACAGCGGGCTTCTGGTACAACCCTTGGATCAGCAGTAAAAACACCGGCAACATCTGTATAAATTTGGCATTCATCTGCCTTCAACGCCGCTGCCAAAGCCACCGCTGTGGTATCCGAACCGCCTCGGCCTAGGGTTGTTATATTACCTTTTGCATCGGTTCCTTGAAACCCTGCCACCACGACTACGATACCATCATCTAAATCCTTGCGAATTGAGCTGATATTGATATCAACGATTCTCGCTTTTTTATACTGGCTATCAGTGATAATTTGAGCTTGTTGACCCGTGTAAGAACGAGCTTTGACACCACGATCAATAAGATGCATTGCCAGCAGGGACATTGACACCTGCTCCCCTGTGGCAACAGCCACGGCAAATTCCCTCTCATCAGGGATCTTCGCCATCTCATGGGATAATGACACTAAACGATTGGTTTCGCCTCCCATGGCGGAAACCACAACAACAATAGCATGACCTTCTTGTTGTGCTTTTATCACCTGCTGCGCAATTTGCTGGATTTTTTGAATATCACCAACAGATGTGCCGCCGTATTTCTGAATAATTAATGCCATACTTTATTTAACCAGCAATTGTTCTATATAACCTTTAACTGAGGCCAACGCTGTGTCCAGTTCCGCCGGATCATCACCTCCAGCTTGCGCCATATCCGGACGGCCTCCCCCTTTCCCACCCACTTGCTGAGCCACAAAATTTATAACGTTACCCGCATGTATCTTATCGGTACATGTCTTCGTAACTCCAGCAACTAATTGAATTTTTTTGCCATGCACTGTAGCTAATACAACCACCGCTGTTTGAAGTTTATTTTTTAATTGATCCAATGTGTTACGTAAAGTTTTTAAATCAACACCTTCAAATTTTGCCGTAACTAGTTGAATTCCATTGATATTTTCTGCTGTATCGCTCAGATCACGCCCACTGCCTGAGGTCACCTTTGCTTGTAATTTTTGCACATCTTTTTCCAGCTGTTTTTGCTTTGAAAGTAATTGGCTAACTTTATCGACAACAACATCAGGCTTGGTTTTTAATAAATGGGCCACTTGGTTGAGTTGCTGTTGATAATTATTGAGCAGCAACAATGCGCTAGAACCTGTCACAGCTTCTAAACGGCGGATCCCAGCAGCAACACCTCCTTCACTGATAATCTTAAATAAGCCAATCTCCCCTGTGGCTTTCACATGGGTGCCTCCACAAAGCTCTATGGAAAAATCCCCCATTTGTAGTACTCGCACCTTATCGCCATATTTTTCTCCGAATAATGCAATAGCGCCTTTGGTAGCCGCTTCATCTGGTGTGAGAATTTCCGTAGACACTGGCAAATTTTCGCGTATTTTTTCATTCACCATCTGTTCAATTGACGCACACTCCTCCTCCGTCAATGCTGCAAAATGTGAAAAATCAAACCGTAGCCTATCAGCTGCCACAAGGGAGCCTTTTTGAGTCACATGCTCACCTAACAGCTGCCTAAGGGCCGCATGAAGCAGATGCGTGGCTGAATGATTGAGCACAATGGCATTACGCAGCTCTTGAGCAACCGCTAGCGAGACCTTATCACCTACTGTAAGCTGCCCTGACAGAAGTGTTCCAAAATGATAATACGCTTCTCCATATTTTTGCGTATCCTGCACTTCAAAGATTTGTCCATCAGCCCCACAAATCACTCCTGTATCGGCGACTTGACCACCAGCCTCAGCATAAAATGGTGTATTCGATAGCACCAGTACACCTTGCTGCTTTGCAGTGAGCGTAGGTGCTTGTTTATCCTGATAAAAAATAGCGACAATAGTTGCCATATCTTCAAGGCAATGATAACCACTAAAGGTTGTTTTTGCTTCAATATTCAATGCATATGCTGCTGTTGATGAAAACTGGCTGGCTGCCTGAGATTGTTGACGCTGCTTTGCCATCTGTTTTTCAAAACCTGCTAAATCAAGTTGCAAGTTTTTTTCCCGAGCAATATCACCCGTCAAATCCGGAGGAAAGCCATAGGTATCATACAGACGGAAAACGGTTTTACCGGGAATGATGTTGCCTGATAGTTTTGCAATATCGGTTTCTAGTAACGCCATGCCCTGCTCCAAGGTTTTGGCGAATTGTTGTTCTTCCTGTAAAAGAACCTTCTGAATAAAACTCTTCTCTTTGATTAGCTCTGGATAGGCATCTCCCATAATGGAGAGCAAGGGAGTGAGTAAGTCGGAAAAAAAACGTTCTTTAATCCCAATTTGATATCCATGGCGAATGGCTCGGCGAATAATGCGTCGCAATACATATCCTCGCCCCTCGTTCCCAGGCACAATGCCTGCTGTAATCATAAAGCTACAAGAACGGATGTGATCGGCAATCGCACAGACCGACGTATGAGTTATTGCTGTTTTATCAGCTAGCTTTTTAATCGCCTCAATAATAGGCAAAAACAAATCCGTATCATAATTGTTATGTACCCCTTGCAGTACTGCACAAAGGCGTTCCAACCCCATCCCTGTATCCACTGAAGGATTGGGTAATTCCATCAAGTCGCCAGAAGGCTGTTTATCATATTGCATGAACACCAGGTTCCAAATTTCTACGTAACGATCGCCTTCTTGATCTGGGCTACCTGGAGGGCCACCGAAAATATCTGCCCCATGATCATAAAAAATTTCACTGCAAGGCCCACAAGGCCCCGTATCTCCCATAGACCAAAAATTATCTACCGCACCGCATCGAGAAAAGCGTTGAGGATCAATGTTCATTTCATTGAGCCAGATAGCTTCGGCCTCCGTATCATCCTCGTAGACAGTAACCCATAATTTTTCGACCGGCAGAGATAGTTCTTCGGTTAAAAATTTCCAAGCATATTGAATCGCTTCGCGTTTAAAATAATCACCAAAACTAAAATTACCTAGCATCTCAAACATTGTATGGTGTCTGGCGGTGTAACCCACCTGCTCTAGATCATTATGTTTTCCACCGGCTCGAACACAGCATTGAGATGACGTTGCTCTTTTATAGTCAACTTGCTCTCTACCAAGAAAAATATCTTTAAAAGGTACCATTCCCGCATTAACGAAAAGCAATGTCGGATCGTTTTGTGGGATTAACGATGCCGATTTAATTTCTTTATGGTTATGCTTCACAAAGTAATCTAAGAATTTTTTTCGTATTTCTGTGCTAGATGACGCCATTAATCTATCTCTTTTGTCGCTGATAAACCAGCAAATAACGTTTTTATTAGCGACTCATCAAACCCTCTGTATTGCAAAAAGCTGTACTGCTTAGCTTTCTCAGAGAGATTTGACGGCAACTTACCAAAGCGTTTTTGCCACACCTTTTCAATAAGCACAAGCCAATTTAATGGCTCCTCATTGAGCGCTTTTGTTACTATATGACTGTCAATGCCTCGCTGCTCCAATTCCTGGTACAATCGACGCGGCCCAAATCCCCGCCGACTACGAAAAGCCAGGTAAGCTTCAGCAAAACGCGCATCACTCAGTAATCCATCTTTCTCTAACTGTTCAATAACCGGCGTAACAACCTCATTTTCATAACCTTTACGCCGTAATTTATCCCGAAGTTCTTTGCGAGAATGTTCACGGCGGGCGAGCAAATCCATTGCCGCCCGTCGTGCAGCTTTGGCTAACTCACTCAGTCTTCAGCACCTTCAGGAGTCGCTTCGGTTTCAACGACTTGTTGCTTAGGTAGCAATTCTGCTCTAATCCTAGCATCAATTTCTTCAGCCATTTCAGGATGCTCTTTGAGGTATTGGCGGACATTCTCTTTGCCTTGACCAATGCGTTCACCATTGTAGCTATACCAAGCACCCGATTTATCAACAATGCCTAATTTTGCTCCAAGCAAAATAAGTTCACCCAAACGAGAGATCCCTTCTCCATAAAGAATTTCAAACTCTGCTTGCTTAAACGGTGGTGCGACCTTGTTTTTGACAACTTTCACGCGAGTTTCATTACCTACGACTTCATCGCCTTTTTTAATAGCACCTGTACGACGAATATCCAAGCGAACAGAGGAGTAAAATTTTAACGCATTTCCACCTGTGGTTGTTTCTGGGTTACCAAACATTACACCTATTTTCATGCGGATCTGGTTGATAAATATTACCAAGGTATTCGTACGTTTAATGTTAGCCGTGAGCTTTCTCAATGCTTGGGACATCAATCGTGCTTGTAGACCCACATGATGATCACCCATTTCCCCTTCGATTTCAGCTTTTGGCGTCAATGCGGCCACAGAATCAATGACCACCACATCCACAGCACTAGAACGAACCAACATATCAGCAATTTCTAATGCTTGCTCACCTGTATCTGGTTGCGATACCAGCAAGTCATCCACATTAACTTGCAATTTTTGAGCATAATTCGGATCCAAGGCATGCTCAGCATCCACAAAAGCGGCCGTACCACCTATCTTTTGAACTTCAGCAATGACTTGTAAGGTTAATGTGGTCTTACCAGAGGACTCAGGCCCGTAAATTTCAACCACTCGCCCTCTGGGTAAGCCACCGCCCAAAGCAACATCAAGCCCTAAGGAGCCTGTCGATACCAACTCAATGTCCCGAGATACACTAGCATCTCCCATGCGCATCACAGAGCCTTTACCAAATTGTCTATCAATTTGCGCTAATGCTGCTGTAAGTGCTTTTTTCTTGTTTTCTTCCATTTCAAATTCCCCATTACTGTATCAATACACTTTAACCTAGAAACCATGGCCCGAAGAAGATTATATCCTATTCCCAGCCGAAATGAAGTTAACGAGTCCCTGTAGCACATGCTGCACAGATTGTTGTCTAACTGAAAAACGATCCCCAGCAAAGTGACGACACTGAGTTGCCAGCGCCCCTGTTGTATTGGCCCAGGCAAACCAAATCGTTCCAACAGGTTTATCCGGTAACCCTCCATCTGGCCCTGCAATGCCTGTTACCGCTAAACTGACATCAGCTGCACTGTGTTCCAGAGCGCCTTTGGCCATAGTCTGTGCAGCTTCTTCACTCACGGCACCATGCTTTTCAATGATATCCCTACTAACGCCAAGCATTTCTGCCTTGGCTTGATTGCTATAGGTGACAAAACCTCGTTCAAACCAATTGGAACTTCCCGCAATATTGGTGATAACCTGAGCCACCCATCCGCCTGTACAGGATTCAGCCGTAACTAGACGTAAATTTTTTTTTTGCAAAAGATTACCCACTTGCTCTGCAATTGCGTTAAAATCAACCTCCACTGTCATTCTCCCAAAGAAGGAAACTTAATGAGTACCACGGTTAAAGAAAAAACGCAACATACTCCTATGATGCAACAATATTTAGCCATTAAATCAGAATTCCCAGATACTTTGCTCTTCTATCGAATGGGTGATTTTTATGAGCTTTTTTTCAACGATGCTAAAGTTGTAGCAGAATTACTTGATTTAACGTTAACCAAACGAGGACAATCCGCCGGTGAACCCATTCCCATGGCGGGAGTACCCTACCATGCAGTAGAATCTTATTTAGCAAAACTCATTAAACTAGGGCACTCGGCTGCAATTTGCGAACAAGTCGGCGATCCGGCAACCAGCAAAGGGCCTGTTGAACGAAAGGTCGCTCGTATCCTCACACCAGGCACCGTCACTGATGAAGCATTGCTAGAAGATCGCCAAGATAATATCTTGCTTGCTATAGAAAATCTGCGAGACAATTTTGGCTTAGCAACTCTCGATCTAACCT
>JAJFKH010000069.1 GCA_021773305.1 Gammaproteobacteria bacterium
GATTAGATTGACCTAATCTGTTGATTAATTGAAGATGTTGATCCCACGTGCCTAAAAGAGCAAGATGATTATTTAGCATAGCCTTCAAAGTATCTTGCAGACGGTCTGCCATTCGTTCTAGTCTTGCTCCATGTCCAAGAATAATCTTAGTTCGATTATCACTCATTTCAACGTTCCAATCTAGATTCAATTTCAGTACTGCCTCTGTCAATGGAACAAAATGATCTATGATAAATTTTCGTTGCCGTATATCGTAATCCTTAATCAATTCTTGACGTGCACGAATAGTTTGACTCATCCTGTCAACAATCAGTCGATTAGATTGACCTAATCTGTTGATTAATTGAGGATGTTGATCTCCCGGGCCTAAAAGAGCAAGATAATTTTCTAGCATAGCCTTCAAAATATCCTGCAGACGGCCTGCCATTCGGTATAGTTTTGCTGCATATTCAAGAGAAATCTTAGTTTGATTATCACTCATTTCAACGTTCAAATATAGAGGCAATTTCATTACTGCCTCTGTCAATGGAACAATATGATCCATCATAAATTTTTGTTGCCATATCTCGCAATCCTTAATAAATTCTTCACGTGCTTTATTTATGCGAACAGTTTCTTCATCAATATGCTGTTGATTACCAATAGATTCCATTATTTATTCCCCTAATCTTTACTCAAAAAAATGACTCCACCATCACAGCACAAAGCATGCCTTGTGCTGTGTTGATTTAAAAATCTGCTATGGTGTAGCAGCAGGTGTTTTTGCATGAAGTCCTGAAGTAACAATATCAGAAAGATTTTGCATAGCCTCCGCATATCCTTTTGCTTCAACATAATCATCAAATTCAGATGCAATTGCTTTAATTGCTGCAACTTTTGCCTTAATCCCTACTAGGTTATGAAGCCCACTATCTGCAATCACAGTGGTGAGTGCTGCTAATTCTGGTTTATCTGACGCTGTAACTGCATCGATAATTTCCTGAGCATTCTTTTGAGCTTTTTCTTGCAGATTAGTATTACTTGAAGTTTGTCCTTGGTCAATTGCAGCAGATTGTCCTTGATGAATTACTTCTTTTTTGACGTTCATCACTTTTTCAACCACTGATTTAATCAAGCCAAAACCCTCTTTCATTACACCTTTATTTGATTCATTAATATCACGAATGGTTTGTGTCATTGCGTCAATAATCAGTCGATTAGATTGATCTAATCTGTTGATTAATTGAAGATGTTGAACTCCCCCGCCTAAAAGAGCAAGATGATTTTCTAGCATATCCTTCAAAGTATTTTGCAGACGGTCTGCCATTCGTTCTAGTCTTGCTCCATGTTTAAGAATAATCTTAGTTCGATTATCACTCAGTTCAACATTCGGATCTGGATACAATTTCAGTGCTGCCTCTGTCAATGGAACAATATGATCTATCATAAATTTTCGTTGCCATATCTCGCAATCCTTAATAAATTCTTCACGTGCTTTATTCATGCGGACAGTTTCTTCATGCCATGCAGCTTGATTTTTAAGCATGCCGACTAACACGTTACCTATCATCTGCATTTGCATTTGCTGTATTTTTTGATTTCCCTTTATACAATCAAAAACACCACCAATAGTTTTCAGTGCAATAAAACCACTTTGATTGAGAGATTTATCTCTCAGTAACATCCCTTCCTGTCCAAGCTGGTGGTTTTGTATTAAGTTACCAACACCACCCATTAAAGAAGTCACATTCTCTGGAGTCAGAAAATTTGCGAGTCCTTGTTGTGTATTGATACTTTGTATTGCCATATTATCATCACCGGGCATAATAAACTCCTTAGTACGATTTAACAGAATGAAATAATGTTTCAATTGTTCATTGATTTGAACCATTATTTTTGAATTTAACAACTTTTCTTCATGAACATCACAATTCTTTTTTATAAAAAAACTGACTTTTTGAATAGCATCAGATGCATCATCTAAAAACCCTTCAAAAATTTTTGTCACTTCTTTTTTTAGAATCGCGACATCACTAAGCTTAAGTGTCGAATTAAGACTATCACTGCTTTTTTTATTTAGCAAGCTTGTTTGATAAATTATTTTTTCAGAATTAATAAAAAAAATAATTTGTGCGACTAATAATTTCTTTGTCTCAGCAAGCTGTTCATGAGAACGAGTGATATCTATAAGTTTGTAATGAATTTTAATCGCCAACTCATCAATGAAAAAACGTAGCCGTTTTAAATGTTCGCGAGACGCATTCATCACGCTCCCTTGAAACTGCAACAACTGTGACATAACATGCGAAGACGGGAGCTTGGTTGATATGTCCATCACACGCCGAGTAAGATTCATCACGCGTTTACTTGATTCAATCTTTACTGCATAATCCGTTATTGGAATACGACTAACCTGACCGCGTGGCACATCAGTATGAAATTGCGATCTCCTTTTCTGTTCTAACCTTTTTTCATTGCTAACCCCCCCTTGATTTAATCGATGCCCTTCCCTTTTTTCCCTAAGTCTCATTACACGACAATCATCAGGTTGCGGTATAGTCTCAACCCTCACGACTCGAATAGCATTACCCTCGACACTCCCAGGCAGTCTGGTCGCTTGCCTTTGACTCATGACTTCCCGAGTTATTGCCTGGTTCCTAACTACCTTTGGATGAATATCCACCACGATATGGCTATCATTCACAGATTCTGTTTGAGCTAATCGTTCTCCTGTTCTCTTTCTGCGTCCAATAAAAACATCAGGTTCACTTTCATAGTAAGAGCGCCTCGGCATATCCCCTGGCTGTGAACTCATTTTGTTTTTAATCGCTTGACTCACATAAAGACCGGCGACTTGAGTCGCTTGCTCAACAGTCGAACTAATCATTGAACGCATTGTTGCACTAATTTTTTCATGTAGTTCACCACGAACAAAATCTCCAATGGATATTTCTAATGCATCTAAAGACTCTTTTTCTTTTTTAGTTAGTTCACTTAAAACAACGTGCTGCGAATTATTCTGGCTATTTCCATCCTGTGTCGAAACAGTGATAATGTTTTCCATCGCATTGATTAATTGGCCAAGATGGAAGCTCGATCGAATGCCATCAATAACTAAATTTAAAATGCTAGCCGAAAAAGAAGCCAGGTTGAAAACTTGACCAATAATCCCATGCCTAGCAAAACATTCTGAAAGTTGTGAACAACACTCTTTGAAAATAGAAATAACAAAAGAACGTAACGTATCAAAAGCTTGCAAAAGTGCACTATCATTTTGCAATAACCTTTCCATTTTCACTTTTAACTCATCCACAACTTTTTTAAATTGTTCTATGCTCCCTCTTTGGTAATGTTTGATTTCTCTTAGCTTTTTCTCTAATTTTTCTCTAATTGATGCTAATAAATTGGTTTCAATCATTGCAATCACACTATCAATAACTGTCCCTTCTATTGCATCAAGCATTTTTCCAGACACGAAAGCTCCTGCGAAACCAACAGCCAAATTATAAGCTGCATCCCTTAATGTCGTATAAATCATTCTCGCGCGCGAGGGTGAAGCAAATTTCGCACCAAACTCCAACCAATAACCAGCACCCACTGTAATACAAGCAATTACTACGCTCAGCGATTTTTGAATTGCCCAGCTCTTCCAGCTAAAATTACCTTGTAATCCAGAGATTGTCGCATAGAGCATGTCACTTAACCCTTCGGTTATTAAAATAGCCCCTATATTTAAACCAACCCCCGAACTATAAACAATAAGCAAAATACCTGCTACCAGTTGGCAAAGACCTAGCATTGCACATAAAAATGCATTCAGATCCCATCGGGAAATTTTGTGTTCGATGACAAGAAAGTTGTCTAAACATAAATTACTAAAGTATCCTAATTCCCGTGACATTTCATTGGGTCTATTTTTTAAATTCTGAAAAGCGACAAAATGCGCTTGCATTTTTTGTTCAAACATTCGTATGTTGCCTCGACCTGCCAATAATCGATTAGCAATCTTTTTCTCATGAAGCAGATAATTTTCGCCTTTTTCTCTTTTTATTTGCAATAAAACATTATGCACTTTTTGCTTTAGATTATTATCTTTCGTGCCATATTTTTCAACCCACAAACCCCCTGATTTTATAATGCCGTGACTCATTAAAAATGAGTGCAATTTATCTATTGCTATTTCGCGCCTATCAAATGGCAGCCAATGTTGATAAAAAATATTTTGGCGCTCTTCTGTAGAAATTCGAAAGATATCCAATAAAAATGCTGCTAGTGTTTGACTGTCATCTAGTTGGCAAGATGCATATTTTTGCAAGTTAATGCGTGGCAATCGTTGTGCATAATTTTCATGTACACGAACTTGCCGACTAGGCGACAAATCCGCTCTTTGTTGCAAATAATTTTTTAAATCTATAAATTTTCTATCAAGTGCCTCATAAGCACGGCTTGATTGAGATAAAATATATTCTCCATCAACTATGTCACTATTGGATAAATAGTCTTTCTCAAAGATTTTCCACTGCTCATCATACGGTGATGTGAATTTTTCTGATGCTTCCTTGACTCTAGAAATAACATAGATCAAATTTATGGATTCTTCTATGAAAATATGTCCATCAAGAAGAATATCCCAAAGCGTCTCATTACAATAAACAAGTGGTTTCAGTAGTGTTTTGTTCACTTTACGTTGAGTTGTGACTAATTTTGCAACTGGCTCAATCAATTCCGCATCAAGCTGCTCAAATTCAAACAGCTCAACCAGACATTGAAAATTATCTTCACCATACCATTTGCTTCGCACTCTATCTTCATGTATGTATTTTTCCTTGACCAACGTATCATAGATAATTTGTGAATCTATTTTATCTAAAGTTCGACACTGTCTGACAATAGATGAGATTTTACCATCATAAATAACTAAATAAATAGTCTTTTGCTTGTCAAAATTTTGTTGCGATTTTGGGGTATTATACCATTGGTTATTTTTACACACCTTGTAAGAAAAAGTAACTTCTTCTGATAAAGCCTCTACAAACATAACATGAATATTTACCTTAAAAACAGCATTTATCAACAATCCAATGTCACGATATCTTGATAATACATCAAGCTTATCACTGAATGCTTTTTGACATTTATTATACTTACTAGCATCCTTTTTTTGGCAGTCTTTTTTTATATTTTTTACATTGAGAGATTTGAATTTTTCCATATGCTTCATGCACTGAGATACAACAAAAAACATATCATTTTCTGGCACAGTTTTTTCTAAATGAAAATGTCTTGGCAGTTTTTTTTGAATGTCGCCAAGGATTCCCCCATTTTTCGTTAAAGGAATAAGTCTGTTATCTTTTTTATCTTTAGAGAATATACTCTGATCAATGTCATTAATAAAACTATCCGGTTCTATTTCAACACCCAACAATTCGCCTATTAAATTCAAATGTAATCCAATAACTTTCAGTTTATCCGAAATTTGTTTATCAAAATCATTTCCTAATGCATTTCTCTTGCTACCAAGCATTATAGCTTGAGGGAACTCAATGAGTTTATTGTTAGATAAATAGCGCTGTCGCAGGATGTCTAACTTAGAATAAGCAATCTTCAAATAACGTCTAACTTCTTTTTGATTGTTATTATTTGCTTTGTTTCTTAATTTTATGACACAAAATGCTGCTGACATAGCGGCAACACCCGTAGGATCGTCTAATTCAATTGCTTTGGTAAATAATTTTAAGGCGGAATCAATTTTATTCAATTCTAGGAATATCTTTCCAAGTTTAATGTAATCATCAGTGAAAATGAGCAATTCAGTTATTTTTTTTTCAGTTAATTTATTTACAATAGATTTATTGAGGTTCTCTTCAAAGCTAGTTAAAATCTCTTGGGAATTTTTCCCTGTAACAGCATTCGCAATATTTTCTCTTTGGGAGTCAAGCCAAAAAGCCCAGCTATCCGTTATTTTTCCTAGATAAAATCCTTGAACTTTTTTATGTACTTTTTTCCCATTAATTTTCAAGGTTTTTAATTTAGATTGCGCTCTCTCTTTAAGTATCAAGTATTTTTTATAAAGGGTTTCCTCCAAATCTAACTGAGGAATACCTTGCACTAACATTTCATTGATATTACTCTCTTCTGCTATATCTCTTTTAATTCTTTCTTTCTCAATAATAATTTCTGCTAACTCATTCGAGTCTTTTGCATACTCACTGAATTCTTGATTATATTCATCTCTATTAACCTTTAGTATAAAAATACCACTGCCTGGCATTCCACCACGTGCGCAACGCCCAATACCTTGCTTTTCTTCTCGTAAACTTGCAGGCAAGAAGGTGAAAATAACATGCAAGCCTTTTTTAACATTTTTTTCTACCAGAATATCGGTTCCACGTCCTCCTTTATTTGTTGCAATAACAATATCCCTACTACGAGCGCCTTTTTTACCTTCTCGGACTTTCTCAAACACCCCTTCTACATCATCACCATCGCGAGCATATTTTATTATATTACAAGAGTCACTTATTGCTGGATTGCTCTTTAATCTCCCATAAATCAAATCAACGGTATTAATATTTTCAGCAATAATTAACAGTGGCTGTTGTTCATATCTATTTTCAACCTCAGCTTTTATCTTTGCTACCCACTCACTGGGCGACTCTGCAATCTTCCCATAATGTTGATAAAATCTTTTCGGTGAAGAGGTTGGGATATCGAACAAACCTAAATTATAAATTGAAACTAACACATCTCGTGAAGAGTTTGATCCAAGAGTGCCTGTTAAACCATATAATTTACTAGCATATCTAAGAAAAAATCTTTTATTTGAAATAAAGACAGCCCTTAGATTTAAGGGTGATAATCTACGCTTGAACCTAAATTCCAAAAATTGAGTCAACCCATTGCTCCACTGAGTTGAGTATTCTTCCATTCCAGTTTGCTTATCAACGACAATAATTTTTCTATCTATACTTTTTTCTTCATGCGCGTCAACATCAATAACAAAATTATCATTTTCTTCCATGAGTCGCGCATAAAGTGCACTCTCAATCCAATCAATTAATCTTTTATGGCAATAATCATGTAATGCTTTAGGCACTTTAATTGAATTCGTTTTAATAATATCTTTGACTCTTGCCACTAAAGTATCCAGTGTTTGTTCATATTTTTCTTGAGAGAAATGCTTGATGTCCGTACCTAAAACAAGCATCCAGATCCCAACAAACAAATCCTCTAATTGTTTTAATATTGGGCTGTCATGAGAAACATAAACAACATGACGGCCTTTATCTAAAGCGATTGAATCAACTTCATCAACGATGGCACAGTAATCTTTATCATATCTGCCTGAAAAAACATCTTTTTGGAAAGCTTCTTTATCCAAGACATCTCGCGAAAAAGAACCAATATCACCATACACAATATCCTGTTTATAAGCTTGATAATTTGATTTGCTATC
>JAJFKH010000070.1 GCA_021773305.1 Gammaproteobacteria bacterium
GCTTGTAATATTGAGTGCAATGGCGGTATCTTCATTGCCGGTAGCCGCAGCGGATAATGAGAGGTTGGGTGCATCCGCTACTGCATCCACGGTGACGGGCAATGCAATGACAGTATTGGCAGTATCCCCACCGGTGGTTTCGGTACTCGTTGCAGTGACGGTGAGGTTGAGATCGACATCGCTGTGGAGTACCGGGGTTATGGTGAGTCCCGCCAGTTGAGCCGGTGTGAGATCCCAAACGCCTGGAGCAGAGTTCGTCCCAGCGGAGAGGGTGGCACCGACGGGGACATTGGTAATTTGAAGGCTTAAAGTTTCAGAACCATCGGTATCCACTAAGCTACTCGTAATATTGAGTGCAATGGCGGTATCTTCATTGCCGGTAGCCGCAGCGGATAATGAGAGGTTGGGTGCATCCGCCACGGCGGTTACAGTAACAGGTAATGTAGTCATTGTGTTTGTAGAGGCACCGCCATTAGACTCAGTGCTGGTTGCTGAGACTGTGACAACAAAATCAGCATCACTGTGTGCTGAAGGAGTCATGGTTAAACCAACGAGTTCAGCTTCGCTAAGATCCCATGTACCAGGTGCTGAATTTACTCCTGCGGATAGGGTTGCCCCAATGGGGACATTGGTGACTTGGACAGTAAGGGTCTCAGAGCCATCTGTGTCAATAAGAGCACTTTGAATTGTCAGAGGAATGACTGCATCCTCATTTCCTGTTACCGGAAAGGTTGTGAGTGTAGGTGCTTCGGCGATGGTGTCGGGATTGGATCCCCCCGTACTTGAAGAATCGGCACCCAAAATCCCTACAGTTTCCTCTTCAGTATCTGTATTACTTCCTGCTCGAGGCGTATTATTATCGTCAGGCTCAATGATAGCATTTGTCAGTGTAATATTGGCATTATTTACCACAAAACTTTCAAACACAAAGGAGCCGGGAGGTATCACATCTTGTCGAAGGGAATTATGAGTAAAAGCAAAAGTATTGTCGTCGTCATTAGAATCAAAGAAAAACTCTTGTCCACTACCGGTAATCGATGATTTTTCCGTAGTGGATAAATGTTCAATGATAAAACGACTATTCCCTACGCGAATAAATTCAGCATTGCCAGTGCCAATTTTAATGATAATATCATCAATTTGAAATTCTCCATGGGCTACAGCAGTACTGACGAATATAGTTGTAAAGGAAATTCCGAGAAAAGAAACGCTAGTGAGGAAAGAAACGTAAAGCCCACCTTCTTGAATATTACTTAGATTGCCGTATTTACCATCGGAGACGACACTGCCTTCTTGTTGAAGGGCAAAAACCTGCCGCTTAAGCTGATTTTGCAGCTTAATCTTATTCAGCTCCTCTTCATCTTCTGGGGAAACAGCTTCCGGTGCGCTCCAGATAAATGGCTTCATTATAGTTAGCCTATTTTAATTGTGTACACGATATAATTATAGGTGTGATAACTTAAATTATTCTTATGGTGGTATTATTTTATATGTAAGCAAAGAGCACTATTGTTGAAATTTTTTTAAGTATTATCCGGATAACATATTGTTTTTAATAAATTTAGTATAAACTTTTTATATGAACTATAATTAGGTAGAAATTCATTTTAATTATTGGAAATTCAACCATTGAAAAATATCAACTTTTCTAATTTATTAGACGATATTAACATTCAATTAAATCGTTGGGGCGGAGATGCAAGTACATTTTTTGGCGTCATTATTGCTACGTTATTTATTAATCTTTTATCTCTTGCCTTGCCTATTACGTTAACTCAAATCTATGACAGAATAATCCCCAATCTGGCGTTAAATACGCTTTTTTTACTTACTGTAGGAGTATTTGTTGCGTTAATTATTGAAATGATTTTACGGTTTACCCGAGAGGTGATTAATCAATGGGCCGATGCTAGATTAGAACATACTTTGTCTGTAGAGATGTATGGGAAGTTACTTAATGTTGATTTGACCAAGCATGATAAGCACACACCTAATAATTTTTTTGAAACCATGCAATCCATTGCTGCATACAAAAATTATTTTGGCAGCCACCTGGTAATTGTTTATATTGATTTGTCTTTTGTTGTTGTTTTTCTCTTTATAATTTACTATATCGCAGGATTTTTATTTCTAGTCCCTTTGGTTGTCGTAGGTTTTTTTACCTTTTGCTTAAGGAAAGAAAATATTGCGTTACATGAGCCGCTTGTGAAAAAATACCAATCCAATGATAAACGCATGCGATTTTTGTCAAATATTTTTGAAAATATCCACACTTTAAAATCCATGGCTATGGAAAAGTTAATTGCTAGACGTTACGAAAGGTTGCTTAAAAACACATTGGAAGTAGAGTATGATTTAAATATTAAAAATTCTAAAACACAAATATATATTGCATTGGCAACACATATTAGTATTGTTCTTGTTGTGATTTTCGGTGCTATGATGATAGTCAATAACACTTTAACAATTGGTAGTCTAGCAGCCTGTATTATTTTGGTAGGACGTATTATTCAACCGATCAGTCGGTTGGATCTACTTTGGAATAAAAATGTTAGCTTGAATATTTTAGCAGGTGGTATTGGAAAAATTAAAAGCCTTACAACCCAGCACGATGATGTTGCTATCGAACCTACAGGCAGTGATTTATCTTGTAAAAATTTGACATTAAAAAGTAAAGTTGGCAATCATGTGATTATTAATAATCTACATTTTGATATTAAACAAGGTGAATTAGTAGGGCTGCAAGATGCCAATGATAGTGGGGTAATCACAGCATTATTTTTGTCTTTTTTGCAGATGTATCCTATTGCTGAAGGGCAGCTCTTTTTGGATGGTCAAGATATTCGTCGCTACGATTCTTCAGATTTATCTCAATTTATTTCCTACATTCCATCTCAAGCAGCTATATTTAAGGGTAGCGTTATTGAGAATATGGCTATGTTTGAGCCATCGAAGTATGATGATGTAATTGATATTTCAAAGAAAATTGGCTTGCACTCGGTGATGACTCGACTACCAGCAGGGTATGATACTGTCTTAGGTGAGAGTGTGACAAATATTTTGTCACGAGGAATAGAGCAACGGATTGCGATTGTTCGGTATCTTTCAAGGGGAGCTAAGGTTATCTTATTTGATAATGCTGATAATTCTCTTGATTCTGATGCAAGAAGGCAATTGGTTGAGTATTTGAAGACATTGAAAGATAAAGTGACGGTACTTATCCATTCAGATTGTTCTGATATGATATCGATTGTTAATCGTACGATTGAATTATAGTGATTGGTTGAATTTAGGAAGGCTATGTTTATAAGCGAAGCAGACAGAGATGCAGTGATGGAGGAAGTTTTTGACGAGTCTCCCTTGTCAAATTGCTTAGTTCCTCTATTGCAAGCGTTAAATTGGCGAGGAACTGCTCGCCAGTTGGCTGAGGTAATGCCTTACTATTGTTACGAATTTACAATTTTTTCCTTTCAAAAAATCATGGATAGATTGCACTATCAGAGTAACAAACTGAAAAATATGGAAATGAGCCATATTGACACAAGACTTTTGCCTTGCTTATTTATTTCTGATGAAGGATTTGTGTGCGTTATAAAAGAAATAGGTAATAAATGTGTGACTGTATATAATGGTGAGACTCAACAAGATGAGCAATTATATAATATCAACCAAAAAGGTACCGTATATCTTTATAATTTTAAAAAAGAAGAAGATATTGCTGAAGAAACCATTGCTCACCATATTTGGCATGAACATAAAGGATTGATCCAAAATATATTTTTTACAGGTTTTATGTTAAATTTATTATATTTATCCATACCTCTTTTTATTATGGGTGTTTATGATGCTTTCATCACAACCCAATCCTATCCGGTATTAGGTAGCTTTGCTGTTGGTATGGGCATGGCTGTTATTTTTATTTATTTGATGTTATATGTACGATCAAAAGTGATTGCCTATGTGACCGTTCATATTGATTCGGCAGTGATGTCAAATATTTTCATTAAATTATTAAATCTTCCTCCTGCTTCCATTGAAACAGCTGCGGTAAGCTCTCAAGTCGCTCAAATGAAAAATTTTGACTTAATTTATACTTTTTTAAGTAGTCGATTAGTGGGGTTGCTTTTAGAACTTCCATTCATTCTAATCCTTTTGTTTGTAATTGGTTTTTTAGGGGGATATTTAGTTCTGATCCCATCGTTCATGATAGTGGCTTATATAATATTGTTACTGGCGACTTTGAAAAAAATACGAAAATTTGTTAAAGAAATGGGAGCATTAAATTCTGAAAAACAAGATTTTATTATTGAGTCATTGAGTCATTTTGAACATATTCGATATTGTTCTGCGGTTAATAAATGGTGTGATAAGTTTAGAGATATTTCTGCTGAATCTTCTTTAGCATCATTTAAATTGAATTTACTTGTAGGAATTGTTGGCATTATCTCTGATTTTATTATGATTACCTCAGGTGTGTTAATTATTTATTACGGTGTGTCTATGGCGACAACTGGTCTTCTGAGTATGGGGGCATTAATTGCAATTTTTATTCTTATATGGAGAACACTAGCTCCATTACGGGCTATTGCATCATCCGTTATAACCTTTGAGCAGTTGCAAAATTGTATAGCACAGATTGGACGATTAATGTCACTAAATACAGAGACAAGTAACATTCCCAAAACAGGTATTTTTGAGTATGAAAATGCTCATATAAAAGTTGAAAATATTACTATGCGTTACCAATATAATTTACCAGCTGTGCTGCAAAATATTAATCTTGAGATTAAAGAGGGAGACATTTTAGCTGTTGTTGGCCCCAATGGTTCAGGGAAATCGACTTTGTTAAAATTGTTGCTTGGCCTTTATCGCCCATTAGTAGGATCTATCTATATTGATGAGATGGATATTCGTCAGGTTGATCCTTTTGAATTAAGAGAAGCTATATCCTATGTGCCTCAATATGATACTTTGTTTTACGGAACGATTTTACAAAACTTTCGTTTGGTTGACCCTGTTGCATCTATTGATGATATACATGCCGCAGCAAAATTAGCAGATGTCTATGATGATGTGATGACCTTGACAGATGGTTTTGATACCTTTTTAGATGATTATATCATTAGCTGCTTTCCCTATGAATTTAAACGTAAAATATGTTTGGCACGAGTATTACTTAAGCACTCAAAAATCCTAATCATCGATGAAGGGCAACTGGATATGAGCGAGGCGTATTACAAGAATTTTTGTAAAATCATAAAAACACTTAGCAAAGACAGGGTGATTATTTTCACAACCCACAATCCCAAAAAACTGGATTTGGCTACAAAGGTTTTGTATCTTGATCATGGTAAACAGAAATCATTTGGTAAGAAAGATGATTTAATCTCCACAGTGTATGAGAAACTAAAATGAACAGAGACAATGCTTCTAAGAAGCAATTACATCGACAACGACAGTATTTGCCCAAGAAAATAATTCTTGAAGAAACTCGACGCTTGCCTCTTATGTTATCTATTATTGCAATTAATGTTTCTTTAGTTCTTGCGTTTATTATCTGGGCTAGTTTAACTAAAATTGATGAGTCTGCTGTGACCTATGGGCAAATTGTGCCTATGTCAAATACAGGCATGGTACAGCATCTTGAGGGTGGTATTATTACAAAAATTTTAGTTGAAAATTTAAATGATGTAACAGAGGGGCAACACCTTCTTACCATTGATTCAACTAAGGCCCTGGCTGAATTGGAAATTATGCAAAGTCGTGAAATGTCACTATTGTTGGATATTGAACGGCTTAAGACTATCGTATTGAACCGAAAAGCTGATCCCAACGAATGGGGAAAAATCATTGTTGATTCAAAATACAATGATGTTAACAATATTGGTCAAATAAAAAAAGCGTTACAAGAGGAAATGGATTTTGTTCAAATCCAACAAAAAACATTGCAAGATCAAGTTGCAGTTTTGAAGTCGGGAATTAAGAAAAAGGAAGAAGAATTACAGCAAGTTAAAAAACAACAGTTCAATATAAAAGAAAACACAAAGTTATTAATTCAAGAAAAAGACATGTATGATTCTTTTGGTCGGCATGGGCCGGTTCCCCAACGAGATTATTTAGAAGTTCAGCGAGAGATTAATAAATCTGAAGGGGATTTAACACGATTGTTGAGCCAGGAACAGCAATTTTCAGAAGCACTTTTAGAAGCGAAAAATAAACTTAAAGAGTTACGTTCTAATACGTATAAAGAAGCTATGGAAAAAATTGATACTAAACGAACGGAGCTTGAACAAGTGAGGTATTCTATTGAAAAGTCTCAAGATCAAGTTCGTCGCTTGAAAGTAACAGCGCCTATAGCTGGTACTATTCAAGGGCTAAAAGTGAATGTGGGAAGCGTACTGCAACCTGGAGAACTTATTATGTCCGTTGTACCCAAGCAAGTGAAATTGCTTGTCAGAACCAGGATTAAACCAAGAGACGTGGGGCATATTAAATTGGGTGATCCGGCTAAAATTAAAATAAATTCTTATGATTATTCTCGCTATGGGTCTGTCGATGGAACATTAGTCGGAGTTTCAGCGACAACATTCCTTGATAGTCAGAGCAATCCTTACTACGAAGGGGACATTAGCTTAGACAAAGAATATCTTGAGTATCAGGGGGTTAAACTTCCGTTGTTGTCCGGTATGACGGTTCAGGCTGATATTATTACTGATGAAAAATCACTCATTTCTTACCTACTTAAACCGATATATGTTTTGGCCACAACATCTTTCCAAGAACGCTAACGCCTAAAGTTTTCTTTATTAAAGACGATATACTTGTGATGGCGTATGACTAGAAACGTTTTTAGTATATACTTTGTCTAGTTATTTACATGAAGTATGGATACGATGACATGGATGTGGCGACAGGAAGAGGAAGCGTTTTTGCCTGGTTGAAGCAACCGAATGTTTGTGTTGGGCTA
Organism: Gammaproteobacteria bacterium; assembly: GCA_021773305.1. Lineage (GTDB taxonomy): Bacteria > Pseudomonadota > Gammaproteobacteria > UBA1113 > UBA1113 > JAJFKH01. The sequence continues at coordinate 6,968 of JAJFKH010000070.1, forward strand.
ATTTTATCCACTTTTTTTATTAATCTTTTATCCCTTGCCTTTCCGCTAGTATTTCTTCAAGTCTATGATCGAATTATTCCCAACCAGGCATATTCTACCTTAATACTGCTTGTTGTAGGTGTCGTGGTGGCTATGATTTTTGAAAACCTATTGCGCACGGCCAGAGGTTTCATTAATGCTTGGATGGATGCTCGCTTTGAGTATCAACTCAATAGTAAAACATTCCACCATATTATGCACTCCCAAGAAAAAGATTATCAAAAATTGGGTTCTGGGGTGCATCTTGAACAGTTAAATTCATTGTCTGCTCTAAAAGATATGTATGGAGGCCAAGCAGTTACCACATTATTGGATTTGCCTTTTTTGCTTATTTACTTAGGGCTTATTGGATACCTTGGTGGGTGGTTAGTGCTGATCCCTCTCAGTGTATTTTCTATGGCGTTAGCATTTGCTTATTTGAACGGTTTGGCATTAAAGGAAACGTTGGAGAAACGGCGTACGATCGATGGTTATCGAATGAATTTTGTCTTTGAGGTCTTAAAAGGGTTGCATACGGTAAAGACTATGGCCATGGAATGCTTTATGGTGCGGCGCTATGAACGTTTACAGCAGTCTTCTGTGGATAAAGATTATACGATTTGCATGTTAACCAACAAAGGCCAGTCGCTGACTTCTTTTTTTAGCCAATTAAGTATGGTACTTATTGTTGTCGCTGGGAGTTTACAAATTATTGCTGGTGAGATGACCATGGGAGTTGTGGCTGCCTGCACACTATTAACCAGTCGAGCTTTGCAGCCACTTGGGCAGCTCACAGGCTTATGGAAGCGTTTGCAGTCTGTTCAATTTGCTCAGAAAAAACTGAAAAATATCTTTTCATTACAGTTAGAAAGAGATAATGGAATGCTTTCAGCAGAGGTTATCCAAGGAAATATTGCTTTTCAGAATGCAACTTATTTTCGTGAGGATAAGCCATTATTCCAAGAAATTGATTTGTCTATCAATGCTAAAGAAATGGTGGTTTTGACGGGCGAAAATCTTAGTGGTAAATCGACGTTACTCAAGCTTCTGGCTCGTAGTGATCAACTTGAACAAGGGCATATTTTGGTTGATGGTGTTGATGTCAATGAATTTGAATTACAATCTTTGCGTGAAAAAATCGCATACATACCCCATGATCCTGCTATATTTAACGGCACTATATTAGAAAACATTACAAATTTTTCAACGCAGCCTCTTTATGATGATGTTGAGACTTTAGCTGTTTTTTTGCAGATTAGTGACATTGTTTCTCAATTACCTAATGGCTATGATACTTTGCTTGATCAACAAAGCACTTGTCGATATACCTTAGGTTTTTTGCAACGGATTGCCATTGCTAGGGCATTATTGCATGAACCTCAGGTTATTTTGTTTGATGAAGTTGAGCTAGGTGTTGATACTGAAACGATGTCAGCATTGGTGGAAATTATTCATCGATTAAAAGGTAGCTACACATTATTGATGGCTAGTGATAACGCTAAATTTTTGCAAATGGCAGATTCTGTTTATCACTTGAAATCTGGCAAGTTGAGGAAACGATAATATGCTAAAAATGGAGCGCTACGAAAAATTATTTGCATCAGCAGATGAAAAGTTCCTTGGGTTTTTTCAAGAGTCATCGGATTATTTAAAGTGCATTCAACCTCTTTTGAAATTATTGGGGTGGATGGGGGACGCTCGGACTATCACTGAAAAATTCCCACATTTTTCAAATAAATTGACTCGTAATGGTTTTCTAAAAGTGATGGAGCAGCTAAGTTTTAGGCATCGAAGTTTTTCTAGTGACATTAATACGATTGATGAAAGGCTTCTCCCCTGTTTGATGGTGTTAGAAAATGATTATCCTATATTAGTTCTTGAAAAGGTTTCTAGGGGAATTATCGTTTACGATAGCCGAGAGGAAAAGATTAGTATAATTTCTGATTTAAAAATGAAAGGAGAGGTTTTTCTTTTCAACTATATTGATGATGCAGATAGGGAGATGCAAGAAAAAGAACGCCCTTGGTTCAACCAAATTTTGCATCAACATAGAGATCTACTATGGCAAGTATTTTTAATGTCACTGTTAAGTGGCGTGCTGAGCTTGTCTATCCCACTTTTTATTATGTCAGTTTATGATAGAGTCGTGTCAACAGAATCAATATCCATGCTTGTAAGCTTTGTTATAGGATTAGGTATTGCATTGGTTGGTATGTGGATTTTATCTGTATTGCGCATGAGAATGTTAGCCCGGATAGGTAAATCTTTAGATGGGACATTTGGTGATAGCATCTTTGATAGAATTATTAATTTGCCTATTAGTTATACTGAAACAGTTACGATGGGAATGCAATTGGCGAAAATGCGATCATTGGATTCAATTCGAGAAATGTTTACTGGCCCTTTGGCCAATGTGATCTTGGAAATACCGACGGCTCTTGTTTTTCTTATTGCTATTACTATTTTAGCGGGTAATTTAGTTTTTATTCCTATCTGTATGATGGGTGTTTTGATGGTTCTGACTTATTTTACTCGAAAAATGATTGCTCGCTCGGTTCGCAGGACTTCTACTTTTGCATCAAACAAACAAGCATTTTTAATTGAAGCCTTTGATAAACATTCTATGATAAAATACACAGCCTCAGAAACTGTTTGGGAAGAGCGCTTCAAAAAATTAACCGCAAAACATGTTATTTCTAGTTACTATTCGTCAGCCTTATCTCAAGGTCTCGGGAATATCTCGAATATGATAATGCTTTTCTCAGGACTTTCTGTGATCAGCTTCGGTGCGTATAAAGTCATCCATGGTTCTATGACCACCGGTGCTTTGTTTGCAACTATGATGATTGTTTGGAGAGCTTTATCACCTATTCGATTATGCTTTACATCACTTTGTCAGCTTAGCCAGGCAAAAGAATCAATCAATCAAGTGAACCAACTAATGCGGCTGCCCTCTGAAAATAAAATTGAGTCGAAAACAAAACATGATATTAATACAGGAGAAATATCTTTTAGTCGTCTTAGTCATCGTTACCCTAATGCTTCCGACCCTTCTTTAATGGGAGTGAATTTCACGATAAAAAATCACGAATTTTCTATGATCTATGGTGAATCATCTAGCGGCAAAAGTACTTTGTTGAAGTTACTACTACGTTTGTATCCCATTCAATCAGGTAATATTTATTTAGGTGGCAAAGATATAAGGCAATTTTCTACAAAAGTATTACGTCAAAATATTGCATATGTGCCACAGAACCCACAAATGTTTTATGGTACAGTATTACAAAATTTTCGCTTAGCTAACTCATTGGCCACAGATGAAAGCATATACCAGGCGTGTAAATTAGTAGGTATTTATGATGATATCATGCATTTTGAACGAGGTTTTGAGACGCGCATAGGTGACCAAAAAACAGGAAACTTACCATTAAGCTTTATGCAGCGCCTATCATTGGCCAGGGCATTAGTAAAAAAATCTCCCATTTTATTGTTAGATGAGCCAACAAATGGTTTAAATGTAAAATCAGTCAAAAAATTATTTTCTGTGCTGCAAAAATTGCGAGGAAAATTAACAATTATTATGCTGACTCATGATATTCAGCAGGTATGTTTCGCAGATAGAGTCGTTTGCTTTTCCGGGGGACAAGTCACTTACAATGGTTCGCCCGATAAAATCCAAGCTCAATTGGCAGGGGAATTACAATGAGATTTTTTAAGTTTATTCAGCGATGCATGAAGCTAGATAATAAAGATGCGAAGCAGACAAAATTTTTACCTGAATCATTACTCTTAGAAGAACGCATTAATTTAAATTTAGCACTTGTGGGTATTGTGGCTATTTGTGGTATTATTATTGCGTTAATTATTTGGGCATCTTTAACACGCATTGAAGAGACTGCAGTGACTCAAGGTGAAATTGCACCTCGAAATAAGATCACGATTGCACAACATTTAGAAGGTGGTATTGTAAGCCATCTTGATGTAAATAATGGTGACTATGTTACCGAAGGGCAAGTTTTGGTTGAATTCAATCCAAAAGCAAGCCTTGCAGAGCTTGAGACAATGCAAGCTAAAGAATTTTCATTATTATTTGAGGTGAATCGGCTGCGAGCTTATCTTGCTGAAAATTTTGGTGATTTTAAAGGCGATGATTCAATAAGTAAAATGATTGGATTAAAAAACATTCGTGATAAAGCTGCGATTGATGAAATGCTCAAAGAAGAAAATTTATTTTTGCAAACTCAAAATGACGCTAGAATTGCTCAGCGAAACGTTATTAAAGCACAGTTACAACGCCAAAGAGAAGCATTAAAGCAGTATAAGCAACAAGAAATAATCACAAAAGAACAAATTCATTTACTGGGTAAGGAATTAGCTATTACATCAAGCTTGGTTCAAGAGCAATTGGTTTCAGAAACAGAACATTTAAAGTTGTTGCGCGAATCGACTCGTACAAGAAGTGAGCTGGCGAAAATTATTGGGGATGAAAGAAAAACTCAAGAAGAATTAATTGAAACAAAGCTAAAGCTTCATGAGTTGGACTACGGTTTACGAGAAGTTGCCTTTCAAAATTTAGTGAATTTAACTGCCGAATTAATCCAAACTCAAAAAAGTATTGCCAAATTAGAAGACCGTGTTAATCGATTGAGTGTTCGCTCTCCTGTGGATGGTCGAGTAAAAGGGGTCGAAATCACGTTGGGTTCTGTGGTTATTCCAGGTGGGGCTATGATGGAAATTGTTCCTAACAATAGCGAACTTATCGTTGAGGCTCGGATAGAACCCAAAGATATTGGTCATGTTAATGTTGGAGAGCCGGTTAAAGTGAAAGTGACAACCTATGACTACTCACGTTATGGTGCTATCAAAGGTGAGTTGATCAATATATCAGCAACAACGTTTAAAACACAAGATGAAGAACCTTATTATGTGGGTGAAATAAAGTTAGAAAAGCAATTCTTAGGAAATAGCGAATCTCCACAAGAATTGATGCCTGGTATGAGTGTCCAGGCGGATATTATCACTGGAGATAAAACATTGTTACAATATTTGTTAAAACCTATTCACAAAGCATTGGGTTCTGCATTTGCTGAACGATAATACAACGGTTAGGGACTGAAGCAGATCCCAAAGTTTTTTTTATGAAGTGTTATCGATAAATCCTCCTCCGTTGGCTACTTTGTGATGCATTAAAACCGAATGTTATCAGCTCAGTGGTCATTTAGGTAAAAAATATGACTTAACAGTAGGTCTGATTGAGCTTAATCCTTTATTTTTGAGTGTAGATTATGAGGTCGATTTTGCGGTACTTAGGATTTTTAAGAAAATAATGTAAGTAGTGCTTGAAACTTGCCCTGGTATTATATACAATTGTGCGGATTGATGCGGGGTGGAGCAGTCTGGTAGCTCGTCGGGCTCATAACCCGAAGGTCGTAGGTTCAAATCCTGCCCCCGCTACCAAACATTTGAAGGTTGTTTGTTAAGAAACCCCGAATTGGGGTTTTTTGGTAAATGGGAAAATATTTTTAGTAGAATTATGGGCTTATGGCCCATTTTTTGTTTTATGAGGGTCGTTGGGGTTTATCATTGACGCGGATTGAGGAATTGAACCAGCTTTTGACGCCGATTGTAGAGGCGATGGGCTTTGAGTATGTTGGTTGCGAATATCTTCCTCAACAGAAAAATGCTATATTACGGCTCTTTGTTGACCGAGAAGGTGGTTTAACTATTGACCATTGTGTTGAGGTGAATCGTCAAGTAAGCGCTGTATTAGATGTAGAAGAGTGTATAGCGTCGTCTTACACCCTGGAAGTATCTTCTCCCGGTGTTGAGCGACCGTTGTTTACCTTGGAGCATTTTCGACGTTTTATTGGGCATAAGGTATGGGTTTCCCTACATAGTCCCATAGATGGACGGCGGAGATTTACAGGGATTTTGCAACAAGTTAGTGAGAGTTTGGTGTTTCTTGAATGGGAAGAGATGCACTGGGAATTGCCATTTGCGGATATTGAAAAAGCGCATTTAGTCGTGGATTTTGATTAATTGAGGCCGGGTTATGAGTAAAGAAGTCTTGATACTAGTGAAAAGATTATCTGATGAGAAGGGTATCGATCCGGGCGAAATTTTCACAGCACTAGAAAATGCGCTAAAAGCGGCCACTGAGAAACATCAAGTGGGTGATGTTAGGGTTGAGGTTTCTGTTGACAGAGAAACCGGAGAATATAAAACCGAACGTTATTGGGAAGTGGTTGATGATGATGAATTTTCTTCTTTTACCGCAGATCATGAAATTTCCCTATCTGCGGCTAAAGAGAAGAACCCAGAGCTTTCCGTTGGTGACCGTATTTACGAGCCCATGGCATCAACTTCTACAGATTTTCGTATTGCTGCACAAGCTGCAAAGCAAATTATGGCTCAGACAGTCCGTGATGCAGAGCGTAAAGGATTAGTTAATAAGTATTTAGATAAAGTGGGTGGATTGATTACAGGTACTGTAAAGAAAGTGATTCGCGACTATGCTCTGTTAGATTTGGGTGAAGGCGTTGAAGCTGTCCTGTATCGAGATGAAATGATTAGTGGTGAAAATTTGAGAGCCAATGATCGGGTTCGAGCGTATTTATATGATGTACATTATGAGGCTCGTGGCCCACAGATATTTGTCAGCCGGACTCGTCCAGAAATGGTCGCAAAACTATTTGAGTTAGAAGTCCCTGAAATTAGTGAAGAAGTTATCGAGGTAAAAGCTGTAGCTCGGGATCCTGGATCCCGTGCGAAAATAGCAGTGAAAACCAATGATGGTAGAATTGATCCTATCGGTGCATGTGTTGGCATGCGAGGTTCTCGAGTGCAAGCTGTCTCAGGCGAACTCTGTGGTGAGCGGGTGGATATTATCCTTTGGGATGATAATCCTGCGCAATTAGTCATTAATGCCATGGCACCTGCGGAAGTTGAATCCATCGTCTTGGATGAAGATTCAAAAACTATTGATATTGCTGTTAGTAAAGAACAGCTGTCTCAAGCTATTGGTCGTGGCGGACAAAACATACATCTTGCGAGCGATTTAACAGGTTGGACGCTTAATGTGATGTCCATGGAAGAAGCCAACGAAAAATCACAACGAGAGCTTGAAACGACAGTTTCTGGTTTCATGGAGCAATTAGGCGTTGAAGAAGACGTTGCCATAGTCTTAGTAGAGGAAGGGTTTTCCACCGTAGAAGAAGTTGCTTATGTGCCTATTCAAGAGATGCTAGAGATTGATGCTTTTGATGAGGAAATAGTGGAAGAACTGCGCAATCGAGCGAAGGATGCCTTATTGACAATGGCATTGCTGAGTGAAGAAGAAATGAGTGGTAATGAGCCAGAGCAAGATCTGTTAGAGATGGAAGGAATGTCCCGAGAATTGGCATTTACCTTAGCTAAAAATGAAGTGAAATCCATGGAGGATTTAGCGGAATTGGCTGTGGATGATTTGCTAGAAATTCAAGAAATGAGCGAAGAAAAGGCCGCCGAGCTTATAATGACAGCGCGGAAACCTTGGTTTATTGAAGGTTCAAAGGAGGGTTAGAGTCCCTTTAGGAAGGTTTAAATGTCTGATGTTACGGTAAAAAATCTAGCTGAGAAGTTAAATGCACCTACGGAGCGGCTGTTGTCTCAGCTGCGAGATATGGGGCAAGGTGATGTTGATGAGGATACCCTTGTTGATAGTCAACTGAAGCAGGAACTCTTAGCGTTTTTGCGAGCCTCCCATGGACAAACGACGACAGCACCCAAGACAGTGACTCTTAAAAGAAAACTAAATGACGTTATTAAGACCGGTAAGAAAAAAGTTAAGATAGAAGTGCGTAAGAAGCGCCTCTATGTGCGCAAACCTGCCGAAGAAGAGGCTTCTGAGCCTCAGGTTGAAGAAGCTGCGCAAGAATCTGTTGATCACAGTCAAAAAGAGCAAGTAACAGAAGCTGCATCGGAAAATGTAACAGCAGAGACAAGCGAAGCTGTTGAAACGGAGGCTGTTGTTGCAGAGCCAAAAAAAGCTGTAGTGGCAGAAGAGGTTGTGGTCACGCCAGAAGTGCCTTTGCCTCCGCCCAATGAAGATAAGCCTGGAGCGAGCAAAGCTAAGCGGAAAGTTGCTGAAAAGAAAAAAGAGAAACAAGAGAAACAAGGTAAAAAGAAAAAAAGCGGATTTGATAATGGTAATGTGCTTGATAAAGGCAAATTCAAAAAACGCCTAAAAGACAAAAAGCGTAGATCCAGCGCGATTACCGCAGTACAGCAAGAATTTGCTATGCCGACAGAACCTACTGTTCACGTGGTCGAGATCCCAGAGACGATTACTGTTGCTGATTTAGCTCAGAAAATGTCCGTTAAAGCTGCAAACGTCATTAAAATCATGATGAACTTAGGTGCTATGGCGACGATCAACCAGGTGATTGACCAGGAAACAGCGAGTGTTGTGGTCGAAGAAATGGGTCACGAAGTGAAATTAATCAGTGATACCAAAATTGAAGATTCATTGATTGCTTCTATGGAAAGTCAAAGCACAGGAGAGAAAGTTTCTCGTCCTCCTGTTGTTACCATAATGGGACATGTGGATCACGGGAAAACATCTTTACTTGACTATATAAGAAGAACAAAAGTAACAGGTTCTGAAGCTGGTGGGATTACTCAACATATCGGTGCTTACCAGGTTGAAACAAAGCGAGGTGCTATTACCTTTCTTGATACCCCAGGCCATGAAGCGTTTACTGCAATGCGTGCTAGGGGTGCAAAATGTACGGATATTGTTATTCTGGTTGTGGCTGCGGATGACGGGGTTATGCCTCAAACCAAAGAAGCGGTGCAACACGCTAAAGCCGCAGGAGTGCCTCTTATTGTTGCGGTGAATAAAATAGACAAAGAAGATGCTGATCCTGAGCGAGTGAAAAGTGAGTTAGCCAATGTTGAAGTTATCCCGGAAGATTGGGGCGGTGATACTATTTTTGCGCATATTTCTGCAAAATTTGGTGATGGGGTTGATGCCTTACTTGACTCTGTTTTACTGCAAGCTGAAATGCAGGAATTAACGGCTCGTAAAGATTGTCCTGCTAGTGGTCTCGTGATTGAGTCGCGCTTGGATAAAGGGCGAGGGCCAGTGGCGACGATTTTGGTTCAAAATGGAACCTTACATACCGGGGATATTATTTTAAGTGGTATGGAATTTGGCCGTGTTCGCTTAATGTTAGATGAGAGTGGTAAGCAGCTAAAAGAAGCGGGACCTTCAATGCCTATCGAAATTTTAGGGTTATCCGGTGCACCTAATGCTGGGGATGATGTGCTTGTGGTTCAAGACGAACGCAAGGCTCGTGAAGTAGCTTTGTTTCGGCAGGGTAAATTTAGAGAAATTAAATTTGCTCATCAAAAAGCGGCATCCCTGGAAAATATCTTTAACCAGATGAGCGAAGGTATTGTTAATACGCTTAATATCGTGCTCAAAGCTGATGTACAAGGATCTGTGGAAGCGTTAAAAGAATCCTTAGAAAAGCTTTCAACTGATGAAGTCAAAGTCAAAATTGTTAGAACGGGCGTGGGTGGTATTACAGAATCTGATGTGAACCTGGCTGTTGCATCCAGTGCTATTCTTGTTGGATTTAATGTTCGTGCGGATGCTGTTGCTCGTCGTTTGGTTGCAACGGAAGGCGTTGATATGCGTTATTACAGCATTATCTACGATATCATTGACCAAGTGAAACAAGCCTTAACGGGTATGTTGGCTCCTGAAATTCAAGAAAAAATTGTTGGATTGGCCGAAGTTCGAGACGTTTTTCGTTCACCGAAATTCGGTGCTGTGGCTGGTTGTATGGTTACCGAAGGTACGGTTCAACGGAATAAACCTATTCGTGTTTTGAGAGATAATGTTGTTATTTATGAAGGTGAGCTGGAATCCTTGCGACGTTATAAAGAGGATGTGCAAGAAGTTCGAAATGGTTTTGAATGCGGGATTGCAGTAAAAAATTATAATGATGTAAAAAGTGGCGATCAGATAGAGGTTTATGAGCATGTTGAAGTCAAAAGAGAATTATAAATAGCAATGGCTCGCGATTTTACCCGGAGTGACAGGTTAGGTGAATTAATTCAGCGAGAATTGGCGCGTCTGATCCAATATGAATTAAAAGATCCACGAGTCACAACCATGGTAACGGTGTCAGCCGTTAAAGTAAGTCGTGACTTATCTAATGCTAAAGTCTATGTCAGTTTTTTTGATGTCGAGCATAAGAAAGAAATCTTAGATGTATTAAAAAAAGCAGCGGGTTTTTTCCGGTCGTCCCTAGCGCAGCGTATACAAATACGCATGATGCCAGAGTTGCGCTTTGTCTATGATGATTCTATTCGTGAGGGACGCCATCTTTCCAGCTTGATTGATCAAGCCTTAGAAGATGACCGAGCAACGAAAGATAAGTTATCAAAAGACAAGTAGGATTGCCTGTGACTTCCCGTCGTTCGGCCTATCAAGCTATTCATGGTGTATTACTGTTGGATAAGCCCTTAGGTTTTTCTTCTAATAAAGCATTGCAGAAAATCAGACATCTTTTTTGTGCCAAAAAAGCGGGGCATACAGGCAGTTTGGATCCTTTAGCGACGGGGCTCTTACCCATCTGCTTCGGTGACGGGACAAAATTTTCCGAGTATCTTTTAAATTCAACAAAAAGTTACCAAGTGACAGCCCAGCTAGGGATTAAAACGACTACGGGAGATAGAGAAGGTGATATTTTATCCCAGGTGCCATCTTCTATCGATCAAGAAACACTAGCAGAAGCTTTAAATGCCTTTAAAGGGGAGATCCTTCAAGTACCTCCAATGTACTCGGCATTAAAACATCATGGTCAGCCTTTGTATAAATTAGCTAGAGCGGGTAAGGAAGTTCATCGAGAGCCGCGTAAAATTACTATTCATGCTTGCCAGCAATTGGATTTTTCCTATGAAGTGCAGCAGTTTAAGCTGCATGTGACGTGCAGTAAAGGGACGTATCTACGTAGTCTGGTGGAAGATATTGGTGAAAAGCTAGGCGTCGGTGCTCATGTAATAAACTTGAGACGTACTCAGGTGGGAGATTTTTCTCTTGAGCAAAGTCATAAGATGGACGATTTAGTAGCCCTTGAAGGCTCTCAAAAATTAGGCCAGCGACTGTTACCCGTAGATATTTGCGTGGCTGCATTGCCCTCCCTCCATTTAGATGCGGATCAAAGCCTGCGATTGGGTAATGGACAAAAAATTGAGATATCGATGTTGGATAACAGTGGCGAACAACGTATTTATGGGCCGAGTGATCACTTTATAGGGATCGGAGTATTATCGGATACCGGGATCTTGCGAGCTAAGCGTCTTATTGCCAATTAGTTTTTAAACAGGTAAGGTTTGTTAGTAACTGTCAGATTAACTACTTGCTACTATACTCAGATCTAAATCGCGCTGACGGTTCTTTTAAAAAGTGAGGTATTAGCTCCGTTGAGGCATAAAGAGTCTAGTAAGGTGGGAACAAGTCTTCTCCATGTTAGTTGAGCTAAAAATAGGCAAAAAAAGAGAAGAAGCCGCTTTTAGCAATTCTCCTGCTAAATTATTGGCAACCATTGACAACTTGGTATAGAATTGTCGGCTGAATCAAGAAATTTTCCAAAAATGGGAGAAATATATGTTAGGCGCAGCCAATAAAGCTGAAGTGATAAAAGAACACCAGCGGGCCACCGGAGATACTGGCTCATCAGAGGTACAGATTGCTTTATTAACCACCCGTATTCGCGATCTTCAGGGACATTTTAGCGATCATAAAAAAGATAATCACTCTAGAATGGGGTTGATGCGTATGGTCGCAACTCGGCGTAAATTGCTTAAGTATTTGAAAAGAAAAGATCTTGAACTTTATCGTCAACTTATTGAAAAATTGGGTCTTCGTGACTCTCAGTAACCCTTTATTGTAGGAATATATATACGTGAATGCAGCAAAAAACACATTTCATTATGGTAACCACCAAGTTGTTATCGAAACAGGTATAGTCGCACGCCAGGCCACAGCTGCTGTGATGGTGAATATGGATGATACGGTGGTATTGGTCTCCGTCGTGGGAGATAAAAATTTATCAGAAGGCCGAGACTTCTTTCCTTTGACAATTAATTACCAAGAGCGAACCTATGCTGCTGGAAAAATTCCTGGGGGATATTTTAAACGGGAAGCTAGGCCATCAGAAAAGGAAGTATTAACTTCTCGGTTGATTGATAGGCCTCTACGTCCGCTATTTCCTGAAGGATTTCGTCAAGAGGTGCAGGTTGTGGCCACTGTCATGTCCCTCAACCCTGAAGTCGATCCGGATATTCCTGCGATGATTGGTGCGTCTGCTGCCCTTGCTATTTCTGGGATCCCTTTCAAGGGGCCGATTGCTGCGGCAAGAGTGGGTTATAAAGATGGACAATATTTACTAAATCCTCTTATGAGCGAACTTGCAGACTCTGAGTTGAATTTAGTTGTGGCGGGTACCAAAGATGCGGTGTTGATGGTTGAGTCTGAAGCAAAAGAACTCTCTGAAGAAACCATGCTGGGTGCAGTGGTTTATGGTCATGAGCAGATGCAAGTTGTTATCAATGCAATTAACGAATTGAAAGAAGTGGCTTCCCGACCTCGTTGGGATTGGTCAGCTCAAGAGAAAGATGAGCCATTGTATCAACGAGTTCAGGCCTTCATTGGTGCTGACGTGGCGAGCGCTTATCAGATCCATGACAAAATGACTCGTTCTGAAAAAATTGAAGGGCTGCAAGAGAAAGTTCTGGATAAATTTTGTCCGGAAGATTGTGATGATGAGGATTACCTTGAGCCGAGTGTTATTTCTAAAATCTTTTCTAGTATCGAGAAATCTACGGTGCGGGAACAAATTCTTTCAGGCAGTCCTCGTATCGATGGTCGAGACTTGAAAACAGTGCGGCCTATCACAGTTAAGATAGGTATTTTGCCGAGGGTTCATGGTTCTGCTTTATTTACCCGAGGGGAAACCCAAGCTATTGTTACCACCACACTGGGAACAGGTCGAGATGCTCAAGTGATTGATGCTCTAGAGGGCGAACGTAAAGATCAATTTTTACTCCATTATAACTTCCCTCCTTACTGTGTGGGAGAAACAGGCTTTATGGGTTCGCCTAAACGACGTGAAATTGGTCACGGGCGTTTGGCTCGACGCGCTCTTGAAGCGGTTTTACCTGATCAAGAAACATTTCCCTACGTGCTTCGTGTGGTTTCTGAAATCACCGAATCTAATGGTTCAAGCTCCATGGCGTCGGCCTGTGGTGCAAGCTTAGCCATGATGGACGCTGGTGTGCCCATCAAATCTCAAGTTGCAGGTATTGCTATGGGGTTGGTCAAAGAAGGCGATCGCCATGCCGTATTAACAGATATTCTGGGCGATGAAGATCACCTTGGTGATATGGATTTTAAAGTAGCAGGAACATCCAGTGGTATAACAGCGTTACAAATGGACATTAAGATCGAAGGCATTACCAAAAGTATTATGGAGCAAGCTTTAGAGCAAGCTAAAGAAGGGCGGTTACATATTCTTCAAGTCATGAATGAAGCAATTAACGCACCTCGTGAAGAAATGTCAGACTATGCTCCGCGAATATTCAATATGAAGATTAATCCTGAGAAAATTCGTGATGTCATTGGTAAAGGTGGTGCTACGATTCGGGAAATTATTGAGAAGACAGGCGTGAGCATTGATATTTCTGATGATGGTGTTGTGAGTATCGCTTCCAGTGATAATGAAGCGGCTCAAGCGGCGATTGCTGAAGTCGAAGGAATTATTGCAGAAGCTGAGGTGGGTAAAATTTATCAAGGAAAAGTGACTAAGATCGTTGATTTTGGTGCTTTTGTGAATATTTTGCCTGGGAAAGATGGTTTGGTGCATATTTCTCAAATTAGCGATCAACGGATTGAAGATGTTCGAACCGTGTTGTCTGAAGGTCAAGAAGTGGATGTTAAAGTCCTAGAAATTGATCGCCAGGGCCGTATCCGTTTGAGTATGAAAGCGATAGAAGAGGCAATGTCTCAACAAGAAAGCCTATCTTAAATCTAGTTTTCGTAGTAGTTACTTTTGACTACTTTAAAGGCTTAAGCCCCTTGTTTTTATAAAGCAAGGGGCTAGTTATGGTTGCCAGCCAAAAACCAGCCTTACCTGTATGAGAAGACATTTGCTGATGATTTTGATCGACTGGATGCGGCGAATAAGTGTATGACCCATAGACATAGGTAACACTTAACATTGGGATAGCCCTGCCAATCTCACATGAAATTTCTTGCCTTTTTTTCAAAAATGGTCTTAAATCAAGAAGTCTATTCCGATAGACATGGATAGGAATATTAATATGCTGCCTTGTTGGCGGTGTGACTACTTGGAAAAAATGGAGTTGTTATGAAAACTAAAATGAGATTTGTGTTGGGCTTTTTGTGTCTTGCTTTTGTGAGCAGTGTGTGGGCTAGCAGCGACTTGCGCAAAGCTATTTCCATTGAATTTGATAATGATGGTAATGGTCTAGCAACTCTGACTGACGTTAGGTTGCAGGGTGCTGATTGGGCGATTGTTCCGTCATATACTGTGGCTCCCCATCAAGCGACGATGATTCATGCGACCCCAGTTTATGGCTTGGGTGATGGTATTGGAGCTTTTACCTATCAAGGTGAGGATGCTAGTTGTGCGGTTACTTTTGACATGACCACGGGTGAAGTTGATTTAGAAGTCTCTGGCTCTGGTGACTGTGAAAAAGTTGTATTCAACGAAGATACTGATGATAGTATCAAAGTGATTATCCACGCCGATATTTAAATTTTTTTGTACAGTGAAAAGCCTTGGTTTCATACCAAGGCTTTTTTTTAGGTTTTTAGCGATTAATAAGCGTTAAAAACTCATTCCGTGTGGTGGGTTGATTTCTGAAGCAGCCCAGCATGACAGAAGAACTCATCACAGAATTTTGTTTTTCAACCCCTCGCATCATCATGCACAAATGTTGTGCTTCAATGATAACGCCAACCCCGGATGCATTGGTCGCTGTCATCAGCGATTCTGCAATTTGTTTGGTCAATGTTTCTTGAATTTGTAAGCGTCTGGCATAAAGATCGACAATTCTGGCTATTTTGGACAAGCCAATGACTTTCCCGGTAGGGATATATGCAACATGGCATTTACCAATAAAGGGTAATAAATGGTGCTCACACAGAGAATAAAGTTCAATATTTTTGACAATAACCATTTCATCCGTATCGGAATCGAAGATAGCATTATTCACAATATCATCTAGAGAATGATTATAGCCTTGGGTAAGAAATTTAATGGCCTTAGCGGCTCGTTCAGGGGTTTTAACTAACCCTTGGCGGGAGGGATCTTCGCCAATATGTTCAATAAGTTGAGTGTAAAGCGATTCTAATTCCATCGGGTGTGCAACCTGGTTATTGTTGGTGAGCCAAGATTGTAACAGTAATTAACCGGGTGGCCAATGGAGAGAGCGGCCTCCCAATAGGTGCAAATGAATGTGATAGACGGCTTGGCCACCATCAGCGTTACAGTTCATGACCATGCGGTATCCTGGCTCCGCAATATCAAGTTTCTTTGCAAGATCGGTTGCCAGGATAAGCATTGCGCCAATCAAGCTCCCATCGTTTGCTTGTAAATCATTGGTGGTAGTAATGTGTTTTTTAGGAATAATTAATTTATGTATAGGCGCTTTTGGATCAATGTCATCAAATGCGAGGATCTGTTTATCCTCGTAAATGATATTGGAGGGTATTTCTTTGTTGATAATCTTGCAAAATAAGCAATCCATGTGTTGATCCTATGGGAAATCCAGCCTGGAATCTATTGTATATGCTTCTTTGCTGTTCTACCATACGGTACTCAACATGCAATCCTATCAGTGAGTTCAGCCATGCCTCTAACAAATATAGCCGCGTATAAATTTGTGCCATTGAGCCACCTTGAAGAATTACGAGAAAATTTATTGGAAAAAGGCCAACAGTTTGATTTAAAAGGAACAATTTTACTCAGCGAAGAAGGGATCAACCAATTTTTGGTGGGCCAATCGGATAATATTGAGCGTTATAAGTCTTACATGGCTAATGATAAACGCTTTTGTGATTTATCCTATCGAGAAAGTTATTCTGAAAAAGCACCTTTTAAGAAGCTCCGAGTTAAAATAAAATCTGAAATTGTGACGATTCGAGATGATACGGTCAAGGTTGAAGAGCCTCATCGTCGCTCTATTTTGCCTCAGCAATTTCATCAATGGTTGGCTGAGGGGAAAGAGATGACGGTATTGGATACTCGCAATCAGTTTGAGGTAAAACTAGGTGCTTTTGAAAGAACAGAAGATCTTCAGCTAAAAGGATTTAATGAATTTCCCGAGGCTGTGAGGCGCTTAGGAGAAGCAAAAAAGAAACAGCCTACGGTTATATTTTGTACGGGCGGTATTCGTTGTGAAAAAGCAGCCCCGGTGCTTGAGAGAGAGGGTTTTGAAGAGGTCTATCAGCTAGAAGGCGGGATCTTGAATTATTTTGAACAATGTGGTGATGATTATTTTACAGGTGAATGTTTTGTTTTTGATGACCGCATTACAGTGGATGGCAAGTTACAAGAAACGGGTACGCTCCTTTGTAGCAAATGTCAGACAATATTAGAGGATCCGGATCTGGTACGAGAGTTACGGCCTGCGGAACGCCGGTGCCTGGACTGCCAGTAACAAACTCGCTATAATCCCAGCTTCCATAAAATTAGCAAAGGCAGGAGTGAGCATGAATCTAGAGAAATTAGGTTATGGTGATAACGCACCGGATATGGTTAATGTCATCATAGAAATTCCTGCTCACAGCGCCCCCGTGAAATATGAAGTGGATAAAGATAGCGGTGCGTTATTTGTGGATCGATTTATGGCAACAGCGATGTTTTATCCATGCAATTATGGTTACGTCCCCCATACACTGTCTGAAGATGGCGATCCTGTGGATGTCTTGGTGGTCACGCCGGTACCGCTTATTTCCGGATCTGTTATTAAAGCGCGACCTATTGGTATGCTTAATATGACCGATGAATCCGGGGTGGATGCTAAAATTTTGGCCGTTCCTGCGGATAAACTATCTGTACAATACCGAGACATTCAAAATCCTAATGATGTACCTTCTCATTTACTCCAGTCCATTAGCCATTTCTTCGAGCATTATAAAGACTTAGAAGAAGGTAAGTGGGTCAAAGTTGAAGGTTGGGCCGATGCTCAAGCGGCAAAAGATGAGATTAATAAGAGTATTCAGCGTTGCCAAAGCCACGTAGAGTTGCCGAAGATCTGAAAATTAATATAAAAAAAGCTTGTTTTTATCATTCTGTTAGGGTGATAATAGTCGGAACCTGTACCAGGTTGTAGGGGCGGTAATTTTTGACTAGGGAGACAAGGGATTGATGTTTAAATTCAGTCAATGGAAGCCAGTATGGCTAAATATTCGCCTGTATGAGTTTTTGCTAGCAATGTTAGGCTGCATGGTTTGCAGTCAAGCAGGTGCTGATTCGCTTCGTGATGCTATCCACCAAACCCTCGTTAACCATCCCGAAATTCTTAGCTCCCAAGCTGAGGAAAAAGCAGCTGCCCATGATATTCGGGAAGCTCAAGGTGGTTATTTGCCGAGTTTGGACTTGTTTGCAGGTTTCGGAAAGGAAAATACCGATAACCCAGCAACCCGAGGAACCGGGAGAGGCTCACGAACATTTACTCGACAGGAAAGTGAATTTCAACTTGAACAGTTACTCTGGGATGGCGGTTTTGTTAAGAACCGCATCGGTGAGCGGCGTCATCTACACGAGCGTACCGGTTACCAAGTTTCTGAGGATCAGGAGCGCTTAGCCTTTGAAGCGGCTAGGGCTTACCTCAGCATCAAACGTGATAACGAACTTGTGGAAGTATCAAAGCTTGATGTGCGCGCCCATGATGAAACTCTCGTTAAAGTGAAGCGACGACTTCAGGCAGGTGCTGGTAGGCGCTCTGAAATTAACTTGGTGGATAGCCGATTGCAATTGGCTCATTCTCGATTAGTTCTTGCGAGAAGCAATTTACAAGACGCACAAGTTAATTACGAGAAAGTGGTCGGTGTGAAGCCAGCAAGCCATTTGCCTATGCCAGTTGTACCGACGAACATGCCTCCTTCACTGACCCAAGCTCAGGATATGGGACTTCAGACAAGCCCAGCTATTGCGGCTTTCCAGGCGGAGTTTGATGCGACGACCAATGCGATTGGGGTTGCTAAATCAACTTTTTATCCTCGCTTAACCTTTGACGTTGAAGGATCTTGGAGTGATAATCTCGATGGCATCAAGGGTTACAACAATGATTTGCTTGCCGTGGTTCGAATGCATTACAACGTATTGCGTGGCGGTAGCGACAAGGCGGCAATGAATGCTGCTATTGATCGGCGTGCTTCGGCTAATTTTGCATTGGAAAATGCAAAGCGAACCTTACGTGAAGATATTGGTTTAGCCTGGATTGATTGGCAAAACGCTAAGGGACGGGTTAAACATTTACGTATCCACAGAGATGAAAGTTTAGAGGTCTATAAAGCGTACCAAAAACAATTTCAACTGGGTCAACGGACTTTGTTTGACTTGTTAAATGCTCAAGTAGAGTATTATGGCGCGCGCCGTGATCTTATCGCTGATGTCTATGAAGAGAAGATTTCTCGCTATCGGATCTTATCCACCATGGGGCGTTTGGTTCACACAGTGTCTCATCATAATGCACGGCATAATCTAAGACAGGTTGATAAGCCACCAGTATTGGTTTCTAAAAAAAGTGATGTAGCAACAGCTCCTAAGCTGGCTTCAAAAGAAGCCTTCAAGGGATCTCCTACGAAGATGGCAGTAGCCCAGCAGGCTATAGCAGTTAAGATTAACCCCGTTAATTCTAAAGTAGTAGATGCCACTCGGCTAGCAGCTGCTAAGCATTACACTCTTCAGTTAATGGCGAGTAAAGATCGGCATGCGGTGGATGATTTCGTTGTTGCCCATCATTTACAAGGCAATGCTACTATCCATACTGTCCATGTGAATGGCAGTCGATGGTTTCGCCTATCCTATGGCGATTACCCCAATATCGCTGCTGCGAGAGCTGCAAAGGGAGCACTACCAAGAGACTTAGCTGGATTAACGCCTATGGTGCGTAATGTAGCATTGGTTTCTGCTGATACGTCTAATCACGCATAATTTATAAATACGCCGGGGAGTTCATCCTCGGCATCTTTCTTCATCATCATCTATACTTTGTCTTGGGGCCTATGGTTTAATTTTTGTAAAATTTTTACTCAAATTAAGTCAAATGTAGTTTTTCCTAAAAAATTTTTGATAACAGCAGATAACTATTCAGTAATGGATTTTATCTTAGATCCCGCAGCTGCGTTTAGCAGAGGGTTCTAAGCATATGGGCTAGATGGAGTTTGAGCATGACAGAAGCAGTGTTTGATACATTATCAGACGATTTTTACTCAAAATTTGCAGAAAGTCACGATCCCTTATTGCATTGCCTTGTATTAATGACTCAGCTTAAACAGTGTCCAGCATCGGCAGAATCGTTACGAGCCGGATTACCCCTTGTCAACAATCGTTTCACTCCAGAGTTATTTATTAGAGCTGCGGAACGTGTTGGGCTGACGTCAAAATTGGTGAAAAGAGATCTTAAGCAAATTTCCCCTTTGGTGCTGCCTGTCGTGATCCTACTGAAAAATGGTCATGCTTGTGTGTTGACTCATTTGGACAAAAGTGGAAATGGAGAAATTATTTTTCCAGAGATAGGGGATGGAAAAAAGATAGTTGCGCTCAAAGAATTAGAAAAGCAATATTCAGGATATGTGTTTTTTATTCAACAGCAATATGATTATGAGAGTCGAACCGAAGATTTAGATACGAGTAAAAAACCAAACTCATGGTTTTGGGGAACCTTGTGGCGTTTTCGTCGCTATTATTTTCAAGTCATTTTAGCGTCTTTTTTCATTAATTTATTCGCTATAGCCATGCCACTTTTTATCATGAATGTTTATGATAGAGTTGTGCCAAACTATGCGATAGAAACCCTTTGGGTTTTGGCTTCTGGCGTTATTCTTGTTTTTGGTTTTGATTTTTTGATGCGAACTTTAAGAGCTTTTTTTATTGAAACCACAGGGAAAAAAGTTGATATCATTTTAGCGAGCAGGCTTTTTCAGCAAGCGATGAATATACGAATGAGTGCGAAACCGAAATCAACGGGTGTTGAGGCCAATTATATTCGCCAATTTGAATATGTTCGAGAATTTTTCACTTCAGCTTCTATTGCAGCCCTTGCAGACTTACCATTTATCATATTGTTTATCGGCATTATTTATCTATTGGCGGGAAGTATTGCTGTGATCCCTTTAGTGGCTGTGCCTATCTTGTTTTTAATGGCTGTTTTGGTAAGTGTTCCATTAAGACAATTTATGAAAAAATCTTTTCAAGGAAATTCGCAAAAACATGCTATTTTAATCGAGTCACTCAATAATATTGAAGTGATAAAAAGTGTCTCTGCTGAAGGAGCTATGCTTTCTCGTTGGGAGCGAGCCGTTGGATTAAGTGCTAATGCTTCTGTGCGAGCCAGGCTATTATCCCAATTAGCAGTAAATTTAAGTGTTATTACTCACTATTTAGTCATGATCTTTGTGGTCGTCTCTTGTGTTTACTTGGTAGGGGCACGAGAATTAACCGTAGGCGGATTAATTGCATGTACTATTTTAAGTGGCCGAGCGCTGTCTCCTATGGGGCAAATTACAGCCTTATTAACCCGTTACCAAATGGCAAAAATATCTTTAGGGATATTAAATAATATGATGGATTTACCGGTTGATAGACCGGATAAACATAGCTTTTTGCATCGACCAAAATTTGATGGTGCAATTGATGTCGACGATGTTTATTTTAAATATGATGATAAAGATATTGACTTGCTAAAAGGCGTGAGTCTGAATATTAAACCCGGTGAGCGTATCGGTGTGATTGGTAGTATGGGATCAGGAAAGACCACATTACTTAAATTGCTGATGGGATTTTACCAAGCTGAAACTGGAGCAATTCGATTTGATGGTACCGATATGGCTCAAATTGATCCTGCAGATTTACGGCGAAACATTGGTTACGTTTCTCAGGATCCAAAATTATTTTCTGGAACGGTTCGAGACAACATCAGCATGAAAGCTCCTTGGGCAGATGATCAGGCAATATTGGATGCTGCCAAAGTATCTGGTGCGGATAGCTTCATCAATCGTCATCCGGCAGGATTTGATATGCCAGTGGGTGAAAATGGTCAGGGAATGTCAGGTGGCCAATGCCAGGCAATTACAATTGCTAGGGCAATGTTATTTTCCCCTTCAATCTTGCTTTTTGATGAGCCTACAAGCTGTATGGATAATAGTACAGAAAAATTATTTATTGATAATATCAATAAATATGCAAAAGATTCCACCTTGGTGGTAGTGACCCACAAGATGTCATTGTTAGAGTTGGCCGATCGATTGTTAGTCGTTCAAAATGGAAAGATTGTTGCAGATGGTGCGAAAGAACAAGTCTTGAGTGCATTGAAACAATTACAGCAGGGACGTGATGAGTAAGGCAAACCTATGCCAAATATAGATAAAGATTTTTTAAAAAATTCTGCTAAGAAAATGCAGAAGCTGGAGAAAGAAATCGAGAAGCTTCAAGCTGAAGTGGGACGATGGAATTATCCACTAGAAAAAATCGATAAAGAAATCGAATTATTATCAATGGCATCTGAAAAAGAAAAAAATTTAAAAAAAGAGATTATGACTGTTAATGCTGAATATAAAAAACTGCATTCAATTATTGAGGGTGTTCTCAATGCAGAAGGAAATAAAGTAAAAGGGCAACTTGAAGCCGAAGATCAGTATTTAACTGAGCAGAGAACATTGGCTGAAAAGGCGAAAGAAGAAGAGGCTAGTCTAATAAAAAAACAAGAAGAAGCAAAAAATAGTGTAAAAATAAAGCAAAAATTAGCGGAAAAATTGTTAGACAAAAATAATTCTGATTTGAAGAAAATAGAAAGCTCCATTATTGCAGAAGAAAAAAAAGTTAAAGAATTAATTATACAACGTGATGGATTTGAAAAAAACAAAATTGATGCAGAAAAAAAAGTTGCTGGATTTGTGCAGCGATTAACTGAGGTGGATGAGGAAAGGAAAGCGCTTCAGAAGGCGCAGGAAAGTCTTATAGAAAATAATAGCACGAGTACAACAAATGAAAATAAGAAAAACACAAATATAGAGGATATTAAAGGGAAGATTGAAAAGATTGAGGATGATTTATTATCAGAGGAATTAAATTATAAAAAAATTGTTGAGCAGCATCATAATAATTTAGAAGATGAAAAGTCTAAGCAAGCGGATAGAGAGTCTGATATTGAAAAATTTATTACACAGCTTGAAGAAAAACTTAAAAAGTTAGAAAATTTAGTTAAAAACCAGAATGAATCTACAAAAAAAGCAAAGGGAAATGAAAGTAGAGAAAAAAATAAACTCTTAGAAAAGTCTGGAAAATTGCATGAAAAAACTGAACAGTTAAGCAAAAAGCTGGAAACAGCCAAAGCGTATCAGGCGAATGAAAAAAAACATGGTGATACATCAGAATTTATTTCTTCTGAAGAAGAGATCCTTGATATTGAAGAGCAAATATTAAACATCGAAGCGCAAAAAAAAGACATTGAAAAAAAAATTAAAACCCTCGATCGGAAACAGAAGATACATCAGCAAGAAGAGGAAGGTAAAGCTTCGTCTAAGCATGAAGTCTTGTTAGCAGAGGCTCATGAAATAAAAAAAGAAATCATGAGAAAACAGGTGGAACTACAGCAATCTAAGGTAGAATATGCCTCAGAGAATGCCAAAGTGACAGATCAACAAATAATAGCTGAAGATGAATTCCATCAAAAAACAGATAAGTTAACTAAAAAATTGTGGGAAATGGAAAGTAAACTATTAGCATTAGAAGAAGCGTCAAGCGAAGAGGCTGCTGAGCAGGAAAGGATGAAGCGACGTAGCTTAGAAGATTTAAAAAAACAAACTCAAAAACTTTCTAAGAAAGAATCTGAAAAAGAAAAGGAAAAACATTCTTTAGAGATTTTGATTGCTGAATCTCAGCAGCAAACGAATTTAATAAATGAAAAACTACAAGATATGGATGCTAAAATAAAAGAGGTTACCCTAAGTTTAGAAGATATTCAATCTAGAAAGTCGGGTAATATTTCCGAAAAAAATGAGATTAAAAAAGCTTGTGAAAATGCAGTTTCCTCCTTAAATGAAGAATATGAACGTACTAAAAGTCATATTAAAGTGTCTGGTCAAGTGGCAAAAGAGCAGCTACGTTTGGTTGATAAAGCGGTTGACGAAAGGAAAAAGTTACTCGTTGAGCAGAAAGAAGTTGAAAGAAATCTTAAAGGTCAAAAAACACTTCTTGATAAGTTGAGATCTGAGAAAATTAAATTGGAAAGTTTGCAGGCGAGAGCTTCTCAAGAAAGAGAAAGTAGTGCTGATAAATTAATTGATCGAAAAGAAGATATGGTTTCCCAATTACATAAAGCATTGGAAAATTTAGAGGCGGCAGAGAAAAAACAATCAGACTTAATGGTGGAAATGCAAAAAGTCAAAGAGCAATTGATTGAAGATGAAAAGATGAAAAAAGGAATGAATATAAAAGAGCAATTGCAATCCAAAATATTTGATGATGTGAGTCAAAAGCAAAAAGATAAAGCGCTGGAGAAGTTGGAAGAAAACAAAAAAGCCTACGAAATGATTTTAGAAAAAGTTGCATCCCAAAGCAATTATCCTGTCGGAAAAGATGTTTCTGAAGCAGGTCTACATGAGCTTCCTGAAGAGCTAGAAGCGTATAAAGATGTGATTGCGCAAATGGCTGCAAGAAGAGCGGCTAAAAAGAATCGCACAAAGAAAATTTTCGACAAAAAATTTGACATCGAATTACCTAAAGAAAAGAGTATCGTGTCCCTTGTAGAGGAAGCAAGCAAGAAATCTTTAGATGGATTTGTAGCCATGACAGACAAAGCAGCAGCAGACGAAGCTGCAAGGGAACAAGCAGCGGCAGACAAAGCAGCAGCAGACAAAGCTGCAAGGGAACAAGCAGTAGCAGAGAAAGCAGCGGCAGACAAAGCTGCAAGGGAACAAGCAGCGGCAGACAAAGCTGCAAGGGAACAGGTAGCGGCAGACAAAGCTGCAAGGGAACAGGTAGCGGCAGACAAAGCAGCGGCAGACAAAGCAGCGGCAGACAAAGCAGCGGCAGACAAAGCAGCGGCAGACAAAGTAGCAGCAGAGAAAGTAGCGGCAGACAAAGCAGCAGCAGAGAAAGTAGCGGCAGACAAAGCAGCAAGGGAACAAGCAGCGGCAGATAAAGCTGAGGCGAAAAAATCTGCAACGAATAAAAAAAGAATGAAGAAAAAATCAGTAAAAACATCAAGCAAAAAATCCACTAAAATCACTGATAAATTATCAGCACTGACTCAATCGCTTAGTGACACAGAAAAAAAACCTAGATCTCAAAAAAACCTAGATGAAAGAAGTGATGTGAGAGAAGCATTAAGTAAAAATTCACAACCTGAGGTGATACCTGATAGATCTCAGATAGCAAAGCATTCTTCAGATGCTAAATTAAAAAGAGCGCCAACGACATTATCCAGCGTTAATCCAAAAATTGAAGACATTGATTATATTGGGGATATTAAGCAGGCTGTATTGAGTGAGTCATCACCTTGGGCCAATACGCTACTGTATAGCATTGTTTTATTTTTTATTGTTGCTGTATTCTGGGCCAATAATGCTTATCTTGATGTGATTACGAGTGGTCAAGGAAAAGTTATTCCTTCATCACAAGTACAAGTGGTGCAAAACTTAGAAGGCGGTATTGTTGATAAAATATTTGTGAGTGAAGGGGATACTGTAAAAAAAGGGCAAAAATTAGTGCAAATTGACGATACTCGATTTGCAGCATCTTACAATGAAAATCTTGCCAAATACATGGCTATTCTCGGCTCTGTCGCTAGGCTGGAAGCCGAAGTAAAAGGTGAAGATAAGGTTGTCTTCCCAAAAATATTGCACGAAAAAGGCAAGGATATTATTGCCAGTGAGTCTCAATTATTTGATACACGAAAAGAACAGTTAGATTCGAATTTGTATAACCTTCATGGCAATCTTGAGTTAGCAGACAAAGAATTGAAAATCACAGAGCCTTTGGTTAAAGAAGGATTAATGTCTCAATTAGAATTGCTACGTTTGCAACGAGAAATTAATGAAATTAAAGGACAGATTAATACAGAAGAAGATAAATTTCAATCGGAAGCACAAAAGCAATTAACAGCCAAAGAAGGCGAATTGGCAGCGCTATCTGAACAATTGAAAGCAGTGAAAGACAGAAAAGATAGAACCATGGTGGTGTCACCGGTTCCAGGGATTGTGAAAAAAATTAATATTGTTACCGAAGGTGGAGTGATTCAGCCGGGTATGGATATTATGGAGATTGTTCCATCGGAAGACAGTTTGCTTATTGAAGCAAAAATATCTCCTTCCGATATTGCTTTTGTTAACATTGGTGATGATGCTGTAGTCAAAATATCAGCTTACGACTATGCTATTTACGGTGGTTTGAAGGGAAAAGTCAATCATATTAGTGCGGATACGATTCAAGAACAAGGTGAAAAAGAAGAGAAAAGTTATTATAAAATTTATGTTATAACAGACACAAATTATATTGTTCATGATAATTTGAAATACTATATCCGAGTGGGCATGACGGTGACCACAGATGTGCTCACGGATAAGAAAACCGTGCTGGATTATATTCTTAAGCCAATCCTAAGAGCCAGAGAGCGCGCATTGCGTGAGCGTTAAACTGTAGTCGTATCTTGTTCTACGTCAAAATTATGATCAGATCTTGAGCGTTCCCCAAGAATAATGATACACTTTATGTTATACTCTTCAGCAAAAATACAACTAAATGAGGCATTTATGAGTACATATAGCGAGACGTCTAAACGTGCGGCCATTACAGCCCTATATCGAGAGGATGAGACCCTTTGTGTAGAGAAGCTATTGGGTAAATTATCTTTTACTAACAAGCAATTACAACAGATCCACGCTGTTGCTAAAGGGCTGGTCTTGAAAGTCAGAGAAAAGCGCATGGGTAAGGGTGGAATTGATGCTTTTTTGAAGCAATACGATTTATCTAATGAAGAAGGCATTGCATTAATGTGCTTAGCCGAGGCGTTATTGCGGATCCCGGACAAAGAAACTGCGGATAATTTAATTCGTGACAAGGTGCTTTCTGCTGACTGGCAATCCCATGCGGGAAAGAGCGAATCGTTGTTCGTGAACGCTGCTACCTGGGGGTTGATGCTCACAGGGAAAGTGTATTCATGGAATGATTTACAGCCAGGTAGGCTCGCGAATGGTTTAAAAAGACTTGCAGGCAAAGGCGGCGAGCCAATGATCCGCAAGACGGTAAATTACGCCATGCGCGTTTTAGGTAAACAATTTGTCATGGGGCGAAATATCGGTGAAGCCATTAAGCGTGCAAGGGAGTTAGAGGATAAAGGATATCGTTACTCCTATGATATGCTAGGAGAAGCTGCTCGGACAGAAGCCGATGCTATGGTTTATTTTCAATCCTATTGTGATGCGATTAATGCCGTAGGAAAAGCTGCCGGGGGGCGAGGCCCTATTGAAAGCCCAGGTATTTCCGTTAAACTGTCAGCTCTTCATCCGCGTTATGAATATTCTCAAAAAGATAAGACGGTTCCTGTGCTAATTGATCGTCTTTTGCAATTGGCTCAACTGTCAAAAAAATATGACATCAATTTAACCGTAGACGCAGAAGAAGCTGATAGACTGGATATTTCGTTGGATATTATTGAAGGTGTGTTTTCAGATCCGAGCTTAGATGGTTGGGAAGGTTTCGGGCTTGCAGTTCAATCTTACCAAAAGCGTGCACCTGCTGTTATTGACTGGTTGGTTGATTTGTCACAGCGACATGGCCGTCGTATTATGATTCGCTTGATCAAGGGGGCTTATTGGGATTCTGAAATCAAAGTGAGTCAAGAACTCGGATTAAATAGCTATCCAGTATTTACTCGAAAAATGTCCACGGATGTTTCATTCCTTGCCTGTACGAAACAGATATTAGCTGCGGGTGATGCTTTTTTCCCACAGTTTGCAACCCATAATGCTTATTCTGTGGCAGCGGTACTTGAGATGGCTGGTTCTCGGAAGGATTTTGAATTTCAATGTCTCCATGGCATGGGGCATCCTTTGTATGATGAAATTGTAGGGCAAGCTAACTTGGATCACCCTTGCCGTATCTATGCGCCTGTGGGGTGCCATGAAGACTTGCTAGCCTATCTTGTACGTCGATTACTTGAAAATGGCGCTAATACTTCTTTTGTTAATCGTATTGTCGATGCAAGTGCTCCAGTGGATGATATTATTGCTTATCCTGCTGCAAAGGTAGATGCTTATGCAGAAAAACCGCACCCTAACATTCCATTACCTGAAGCTATCTATGGTGATAAACGCCAAAATGCTCGGGGAATTGATCTATCCAATCGTGCTGAGTTAGCTCAGTTGACAGAAGCGATTGACAAGTATCGTCAACGCCAGTGGCTGAGTTGTCCCATTATCAATGGCGAAGAAATAAAAGGAACAGGCCAGCCTGTTGTATCACCCCAAGATATCCATAGAACAGTGGGCCAGGTGGTCGAAGCATCTTTAGAGGATGTTTCGCAAGCATTGACGTTTGCTGCTGAAGGCTTTGTTAGCTGGGATAATACGCCTGTTTCTGAGCGAGCAAATTGTCTGTTGCGAATGGCTGACTTATTAGAGGCCAACGGCGAGCAGTTGATGGCTTTGGCTATTATGGAAGCAGGTAAAACAATTCCTGATGCTTTGTCTGAATTACGTGAAGCAGTGGATTTTTGTCGTTATTACGCTCAAGCTGCATTGGATAATTTCGAAAATCCCACAGAGTTGCCAGGCCCCACTGGTGAACAAAATGAATTAAGTCTCCATGGGCGAGGGACTATTCTTTGCATTAGCCCTTGGAATTTCCCTTTAGCGATTTTCATTGGCCAGGTGAGCGCAGCACTTGTCACAGGAAATGCTGTTATTGCGAAACCTGCGGAACAAACGCCACTCATTGCGCATTTTGCAGTGCAATTATTATTAACTGCCGGTGTGCCTGGGAATGCATTGTATCTATTGCCAGGGAAAGGTGAGACCGTAGGTGCGGCTCTGGTTGCCGATCCTAGGATTAAAGGCGTTATGTTCACAGGCTCCACCCAAACAGCCCGGGTGATCAATCAAACCTTGGCAAATCGAGAGGGTGAAATTGTTCCTCTCATAGCCGAAACCGGCGGTCAAAATGCGATGATTGTGGATTCTTCTGCGTTGCCAGAACAGGTAGTTAGTGATGTGTTGATTTCAGCTTTTGGTAGCGCAGGGCAGCGTTGTTCAGCGTTACGAGTTTTGTTTATTCAAGATGATGTTGCAGATAAATTTTTAACAATGTTAAAAGGAGCTATGCAGGAACTCAATCTTGGTGATCCGAGTTTAATTCGTACCGATGTAGGGCCTGTGATTGATAGAGATGCCTTAGAAATTTTACGTAGTCATTTTACCAAAATGTCTCAGAGTTCGACGCTACTGTATCAAGTACACATGCCGGAGTCATTAAACACAGGGCACTATTTTGCGCCAGCTGCTTTTGAAATAGATTCCATTAAAAATTTAGAACAAGAAGTTTTCGGACCAATACTTCATGTTGTGCGTTATAAAGGAAAAGAGTTAGACGGTGTGATTGATGACATCAATGGGACAGGATATGGATTGACGCTTGGGATCCATAGTCGTATTGATGAAACCGTCCAGTACATCAAAAGCCGTATTCGAGTGGGGAATACTTACGTAAATCGTAGTATGACTGGCGCGGTGGTTGGGGTACAACCCTTTGGGGGAGAAGGTTTATCGGGAACGGGGCCTAAAGCAGGAGGCCCTCATTATTTATATCGTCTTTGCACCGAGCGTACTCTTTCTGTTGATACTACGGCTGCGGGGGGAAATGCCTCATTGATGTCTATTGGAGATGAATCACCCGAAGCATAAAAATAGCGAAGCACTTATACCGTTAGCGGTATACTCAGCGGTCAAATCTTTGAAAGTGCGGCTGACTGGGTGCTTCGCTATGGAACAAGCCTAATTGCTGTTTCATTTCAGGGGTGACTTCTACAATGCCAAAATTCACTTGGTTACTGGGGGTGTGGGCTTCGCGAATGGATGGAAAGGATTGCTCCATCGCGTCACAAAAATGCATGATTTTTTGTTGATCATTGGTATTCATTAGGCTTTCTCTTCTTTTAGCATGGGGTAGTTAATGGAATGCAGGTTTGCTGCGGTGATTACTTGGGGATCAATAAAGGAAAACATTTGGTTTAAGGTAGGTTTTTTAACTTTATCCCGTAATTGATCGGGTATTACAAATGACACGGTGGCGGTGGGGTTTCCGAGGATTAAATTTTCTCTTGTTAAAATAGTTGCAGTTTTTTTATTGTCGGAAATATTTTTATTGGTATAGTAGGTATCTGAGTGGCTTGCTTTGGTACCGCTCGATGCCGCTTCAAGTCGATTTTGGTTGTTCACTTTTCGAGCCATACTAATAACCTTATGAATCAATTCTTTCGCTGTCCTTTGCTTATCATCATAGATTTCAACACTGGGTAGTGGGATTTTAATATATTGCAGCAACGGCTTTTTCTGCTTGGTATAAAGAATCGAGCGTTTACCCATTTGTTCTGAAGTACTATCGTCTTCTATTTCTTTAGCCATAATCATCACAACCTTATAAATGAATTATCAATATCTTTTATGTAGACCTAACTATGAGTTTAAACCAGCAGTCTTAACAAAAGATTAATGGCCTGAGAATTTTTAGAAACGTTGTAAAATCAATTGCAAAGAATGAAAATTTTGATATGCAAGAGAGGCTCCATTACGGTAGAATGGCTCTAACAGGGTTAAATCTGGCAAGGTTAATTCAGGGCTGCTTATTTTATGGACAATACCACCATTGTCTTTTCAATGTTTCTTATTTTTTCAGGGGCCGCAGTGTTGTCCACGGTGGCGCTGTTTACTCGTCAGTCTCTTCTTGTGGCTTATATGCTTTTGGGTATGATTTTAGGGCCATGGGGCATTGCTTGGATTAGCGATTTGCGGCAGATCCAACAAATTGGTGATATTGGGATCATTTTTCTATTATTTTTGTTAGGTCTGAACTTACATCCACAAAATTTGCTCCATATGTTGCGTAAAGTGGTCTCCATTGCTCTGATAAGTTCTTTGATTTTTGGGGGCCTTGGATACCTTGTTGGCAATCTCTTTAGCTTTACTCAAGGGGAATCCTTGGTGATTGGTGCTGCAATGATGTTTTCCAGTACCATCATCGGGTTGAAGCTGTTACCCACAACGATCCTGCACCATCAGCATACTGGCGAGCTGATGATCAGTGTGCTGCTGATGCAGGATATTATTGCTATTGTTGTTCTGTTATTACTCCATAGTGCGGGAGATGGTGGTTTTTCTATGAAAGAAGGGATCTTGCTGGTGCTGGGTTTTCCAGGATTGATCTTGTTTGCTTTTTTGACAGAGCGTTATGTGTTGTTCAAATTATTTTCTATTTTTGACAGAATTCAAGAATATATTTTTTTAGTCGCGGTAGGCTGGTGTTTAGGCATGGCAGAATTAGCACGGCTCATTGGATTGTCTGATGAAATTGGTGCCTTTATCGCCGGTGTGAGTATTGCGACCAGCCCCATTGCGCTTTATATCGCGGAAAGTTTGAAACCTTTGCGAGATTTTTTCTTGGTGATGTTTTTCTTTGCTATTGGCGCGAGCTTTAATGTTTCCTATGTGCGAGAGTTGGCGATGCCCGCTTTATTGTTGGCAGGAATTGCATTGCTAGTGAAACCTGCCGTATTTCGATTGCTGTTCCATGGCGCGAAAGAATCCACTCATGTCTCTTGGGAAGTGGGTGTGCGTTTGGGGCAAATCAGTGAATTTTCATTGTTGGTCGCTTATGTAGCAGCGGAAACAGAATTGATCAATTTATCCGCTTCCTACTTAATACAGGCGGCCACGATTTTAACATTCATTGCGTCGTCGTATATCGTTGTGTTGAAATACCCCACGCCTTTAGCATTTAGTGATAAAATGCGCCGGGACTAGTTTAATTGTGTAAAGGGATCATCCATGATGAACATTATTGCTATTTTATTTGCATTGGCATTAGACCGTTTTACTGAGGTGAGTGCAAAATTCCGTTGCTTTCAGTGGTTTCGTTGTTATATTCACTTATTGCAGCAAAAGGTGTTTTCCAAGATGAAGCTGCATCCTTTTGTTGGCATGGTAGTCATCTTATTGCCTGTTATCTTGGTGGTGGGCTTATTGCAATTACTATTATTTCAATTCTGGTGGGGCGTGCTGGGATGGGTATTTAATTTTGCATTATTATTTTATTGCTTGGGTAATACGTGTTTGCGTCGAGAATTGTCCCACTATTTCGAAGCGGTTGCTAAAGGAGATTACGCAGGTGCTTACTTAAGCTTGAATTTGAGCAGTCAAGCTCCTGTAAACGATCCACAGACCTTGAGGAAAGAAGTGGTGAAACAAATATTTATCAAGGGCAACCGGCAAATTTTTGTGTTTCTTTTTTGGTTTGTATTGCTCGGCGGCGTGGGCGTTATGTTGTACCGGCTTTTCCTAGAGTTGCTGACGATGGTGCGCGAGCCAGACAGTCTCTATGCGGCCCAGCAAAATAAAGTGGAATATTGTGTACAAGTGATGGATTGGGTGCCTGTGCGACTGGTTGGAGTTGGATTTGCCTTAGCCGGTAGTTTCATGGGTAGCTTTACCCATTGGTTACGCATGTTAGTTGCTGTACCCAGTGCAAATGATCAAATATTGATTGAAACTGGATTGCATGCATTAAATTATTCTGGTGTGGAAGTATTACCGGAGCAAGCGGAAATAGAAGCTGTGGATTTGGTTGAGCGCGTGTTAACTCTATTTTTAGTGATTATTGCGTTACTAACGCTGTCTATGTGGTTAGGTTAGAGATCCTAATAT
Organism: Gammaproteobacteria bacterium; assembly: GCA_021773305.1. Classification (GTDB taxonomy): domain Bacteria; phylum Pseudomonadota; class Gammaproteobacteria; order UBA1113; family UBA1113; genus JAJFKH01. The sequence continues at coordinate 39,204 of JAJFKH010000070.1, forward strand.
AAGCTGAGATCCAGCATGTTCTTGCTGGATCTCATATAAGGAATATTCTTCATCCATCAGCTAAAGTAAAGGCAAAATAAAAGTTAAGCTGACTAGTGATTAAACAAAAAATGGAAAAATGAAACAACGCTGCCCACTACGGTGAAGGATGCAATATACAAACCCACGAACCACAGCCATTGCCGAGTTCGTGGTTTGCTATTCAGCCAGCGTAGTAGCTCCATTAGTAATGTAACTCGCTGTGGGTCACTTTACCTTTAAAGACATAATAGCAGTACAGAGTATAGCCAATCAACGTGGGTAACAGAATAGCGACTCCCACCAGGATGAACCGTTGCGCTTTTAGTGGGGTTGCTGCATCCCAGATAGTCACACTGTGCGGTATAATGTTTGGCCATACACTGATCGCAAAGCCAATATATCCCAACATAAATAATCCGATGGAAAGATAGAATGGTAGGAAATCTCGCCGAGCGGTCAAACAACGCCAAGCCAAAACGAAACTTAATCCTGTTAAGATAGGGATCGGTAATAAATAAATCATATTTGGCATGCTGAACCAACGCTTTGTCATAGCCGGATCAATCTGAGGTGTCCAAAGGGAGACAATGATCATAAAGAAGCCCACAAGCAATAAAAACTTTTTTGCCAACGAATACATGGTTGCTTGTAGATTGCCTTCGGTTTTTGCGATGAGCCAAGTAGAGCCGAGGAGAGCATAACCGATGATCACCGCTATCCCACAGGTGATACTAAAGGGGGTGAGCCAAACATAGTCGCTATTAGTGATGATGGTGCCATCCGCGTAAGTGTACCCTTGGACAAAAGTGCCTAAAGCCACGCCTTGGCAAAATGCTGCCAGGGTAGAGCCAAAGGTAAAGAAAAATGTCCAAAGAAATTTAGATTTATAAGACGAATGAATGAACTCAAACGAGACGCCGCGGAAAATAAGAGCCGCTAACATCATGATCACCGGCAGATAGAGGGTGGGTAATAATGTACTGTAGGCTTCCGGGAAACCACCGTACAAGATAGCCCCTCCAAGCACTAACCAAGTTTCATTACCATCCCAGACAGGAATAATAGAGCGCATCATCATGTCCCGATGCTCTTGGTTATCAATCCAGCCGTAGAGGATCCCAATGCCTAAATCAAAGCCATCCAAAATGACATAGGCTGCAATGGTAAATGCAACAACACCTGCCAAAATAACCGTCAGTATATAATGTTCCATGATTTAAGCTCCCTTATCGATTTCAGTCATGTATTGGAAAGCATGCCCTTCAGCGGCATCTTTAGTCAGCAGCTTATCAGGGCCTTTATCAATCATTCGGCACAGGTAAAAAATGTAGAAGCTTAAGATGAAGATATAAATCAAAATAAATGCAGATAATGAAATAAAGACGTGATCAGGAGGAAGTTCCGATGCACCTTTAGCTGTACGCATAACATTGTAGACCACCCAAGGTTGGCGACCTATCTCTGCGGTATACCACCCTGCGATAGTGGCGACAAAACCCAAGGGAGTTGCAAGCACGCAGAGCCTTAAAAACCAAGAGGTATCATAAAGCCGTTTTTTATGCCGTAGCCAAAGACCATAAAACGCAATACCAAGGAAAATCACACCAATGCCTACCATGATTCGGAATGTGTAGAAGACAATAGGTACAAAAGGACGATCTTCTGGAGGTACTGATTTTAAACCGACTAATTCTCCTTCAAAAGAATGTGTGTTAATAAGACTTGCCATGTAAGGAATGGTAATGGCGAAAAGATTTTTTTCTTGTTTCATGCTGGGGTAAGCAAAGACTACAAAAGGTGCACCTTTTTGGGTTTCCCAAACGCCTTCCATTGCAGCGGTTTTGATCGGTTGGTTTTCGTGAACTTCAATACCCACGGTATCTCCCATGAACATCTGTAATGGCACGACCACAAGGGCAGACCAAATAGCAAATGAAAAACAGCGCTTCGCTAAATCCAAATGCCGCCCTTTAAGTAGATACCAAGCAGAAATCCCTGCGATAAAAAAGGTTGCCGTATTGTAAGTCGCGAGTAGCATATGCAAGAATCGAGGAATAAAAGATGGGTTGAAGATGGCATCCATCCAACTGACTAAGACATATTTACCTTCGATAAATCCATATCCTGCGGGAGTTTGCATCCACGAATTGGCGGACATGATCCAAAAAGCAGAAAAAGCGGTACCCGCCATTACCATAAATGTTGCAAAAAAGTGCATCTTGGGACTGACTTTATTCCAGCCAAACAGCATGATCCCAAGAAAACCTGCTTCTAAGAAAAATGCGCTGAGCACTTCGTAAACGAAGAGAGAGCCGAGGACTTCTCCTACAGCATAGGTAAAGCGCCCAAAATTAGCACCTAGCTCGTAGGCCATCACAATACCTGATACTACCCCCATACCAAAAGCCAAAGCAAATATTTTTGTCCAAAACTTGGCTATTTTAAGGTAGAGGGCATCGTTGGTTTTTAGCCACAGACCTTCCATAATGCAAATAAAAAGGGCTAGGCCAATATTCAAGGCGGGAAAAAGCATATGCATCGTTAGGGTAGCGCCCATTTGGATGCGGGACAGCATAACGCTCAACATGTCCATTCAGTTGTTCCTCTTACAGAGTTAAGTGAGAACTCAGGACTATGCAAATTGGTTAGAAAATTTGCAAAGAATCCATTCTCAAGCAGTTTCTATTCCGTGTAAAACATCACTACTATATCATACTGACGAGAGATTTCTATTTAAAATAGTTAATTTTCAGTATTGCAGAGGATCGTCGTCTGTACTATTGTTTGGCGCGAAGGCCATGGGTAGCTGTGATGAAAATATATCATCATAGATTCTTACCATGGTCAAAAAAAACAGAGAAAAGGAGGCTAAAATGGCCTATAAAAGTCAGTTAGATGGAAGCGGAGAGCGTTCACTGAGTCAACAATCTTGGGTCGTGGGGATTTTTCGTCAAGAGGGTTCTGCCAATAAAGAGCATGCATTTTTAATGGTAGAAGGATTAAATCAAACAAATCAAGTGGTATTTCGTCGCTATGATTTGTTTACCGGGGAGAATTTTGATCCTGCTAAAAAGGATTGTCGGGATTTTCAGATTAGAATAAAAGAAATGACTGTGTCTCAAGAAGAGGCTGCTTCGACCCTGCATGGAGGTGATTTTTTGAAGGATGCCAAGACATCTGACCAGCCAAAAGGTCGCACGACATTGGGCAAAACATGGAATATTACTCAACAAAAAGCTCATGAGTTGCAAGAAAACGTTGAAGCTTCAAAAGAATCTCCAGGGCCTTATAATTTGTTGGGTATTGATGCATCTCTGCCAAGTTCTGCGGCGTTCTGCAAAGAATATTTGCCAAAAATTGCAATGGCTACCTCTAATGGTTCAGTTGATTTTTTTAAGAAGAAAAGCCCCCAAACTGGGGAACTACTGCAAGAAGTGTTCAGTGATCCCGGGCATAGTTGTTTTACTTGGGCTAGATGGCAGCTTTTTCAGCTAAAGATTGATCCCATAAAAAATGATATGCCCAAAAAAGCGATTGATTTGGTTGGTGCTATCAGTAGCAAACATATCGATGATGAACCGAGTAGCGGGGGAAACTGCCTCCTGATGTAATAACTCATTATACTTAATGGGGGCGGGATATTTTCGTTATTCTGCCTCTTTGTTTTTCTATCAAAGAGACAATACAGAAGAGATTCCGCAGAATATGTTGATAAATATCCTAAAGCGATTAGAGGAAAGATTTTACGAAGTCTTTGACGAGAGAAGTTTTAATGCCTTTGTTGAACCCATGGGGTGTCGTTATGCCAATGGAAATGACCCCACGGAGGTGAGTGAACAAGTACAGGCGTTCCTAGCACATTCAAAACAACAGACCTTACTCATTCAAGGTGCACCGGGGTTAGGGAAAACCTTGCTTAGTCAAGTACAAGCTCACTATCGATGGCAGCAGTTGAATCAATTTTCAGGTAATTTATCCCTCGCCCTATGGATCTGGCTACCTGCAATACTAAAAGAGTCTCAAGGGCAAGATTTACTGAAGATATTCCTTAAGAAACAAGGATTATCCACCAGCGAAATCGAAACAATTCAACAGGCCAATCAAAAAGGTATATTGTCTATTCAGCTGATGCTGGATGGTTGGGATGAAGTGCCGGTGCAGGATATTGAATTATTCACGCATAACGGCTGGTGGGATAAAACTTGGCCCCATATTAAACTCATTGTCACCAGTCGTCCAGAGATATTAAATCAGTATGCAGGCAAATATCCTGGAGGCTATCCAAGTTTTTTCTGTCAAGGTAATATGCATGATGGACGTTTTATAGAATGTTACTTGCAACCTTTTAATCCAGAACAAATTAACAGTTATTTAGGAAACTACTTAAAAAACACATTGGGATTAGATGACATTGTGATATTACCTCAGCCCAAAGAGCCTAATGTCAATGCTATATTATGTTGGCAAGAGGTCGCGACCTATGAGCATTATATTGATAAGTTACCTGGGGTTGCAGCATTAGCTCAAGTGCCTTTTGTATTGACTCTACTCGCTCAGGTTTTACCGCGCATTGTGCTAGAGACCCAGGGCAAAAATATTAGTGAGGAGAGTGATAAAGCAAATCAGCAAGCACTCACCCATGATACTCTATACAGTTACTTTACCCAGCAATGGTTGCATCAACAAGTCAATCGATTGTGGAATAATCCTGAAGTCAAAGAGAAATTGAATCATGCTTTAGAAATACCGGTTGATGAAAACATTGACGATATCACAGGTTATAAATGTGAACGACTAAAATATTGCCTACGCATTTACTCGGAAAATTTAGCCAAAGCGGCCTTTAACTTAGGCCAAGGAAAATTGGATGTGTTACTCGATGATATAGTAACACTTAATCCCGATTTAGTGCAATCTGATAATCAAGAAAAACCTTTTTTCAAAGCTTCGTTGCTCAAACCTGAACTCATAAAAATCATTCGTTCGGGCTGTTTATTGAAAAGTCAAGAAGCAGGCAAGCATGTATTTTTGCATAAAACCTTACTGGAATTTTTCGCAGCTCAGCGATTACACCGAAGCGTATGTACGGCCATTGATTGGTATGTGGGAAATTTATCAGAAGAAATTATTACAGAAGAATTTAGCCTCAATGGGTATTCTCTGAATCAAGAACCTAAAATCATATCTTTTTTAGCCGAGAAAGTGATAGCCGATGATGCTTTTAAAAAAAATCTCTACCAAGTCATTGAGTACTCTAAACAAGAAGCTGTGATTGCGACAGCTTCCAGCAACGCCATCACCATTCTCAATACAGCAAGAGAAGATTTTACTAATAAGAATTTTAGTGGCGTGCGTATTCCCGGAGCCAATTTAACGAGTGCGCTATGCTCTGGTACGAATTTTTCAAATGCCGATTGTCGAGGTGTAAATTTTAGCGGGGCGTGGTTACGAGATGCTGATTTATCAGGTGCTTATTTGGCGCAAATACGTTTTGGTGAGCTAACACCGATTTCTATGAAAACGGCTATAGCTAGCTTTGCGCAATCACCCGATGAGCGGTGGTTGGCCTTGGGGGATATGTGTAGTAATGTTATTATTTGGGACATGGAGCAAGAACAAATCCACGGTCGCTATGCCATTCCCTTGACGCGAATGGCACAAAAATATGCCGCTTTTTGGACAGGCTTCTTGGAAGGTGTAGAAGGTTTTGTATCTCTTGCCATAAAAGCATTGGCTTTTAGCGTTGATAGTAAAAATTTATTGGTAGTTAATGCTAACCACATGCTGTATTTAATTAACCTGAGCACTAATGAAATGAAACAAAAATTTTCCCTATTGCCATTTAAAAAAACGTCAGATTCTAACGAATCTTTCGAAAACGAACTCTTACATGACGCATTCAATTCTGTTAAGAATGAGGAGTTAAGCTTTTGCCTGAGTCATTTGATAACGACAAGCAGTGATATGCTCTATACCCATTCTCAATTGGATACTTATTATTACATTCAATCCAATGGTGAGCACTGGGAGCCTTTTTTTTGTGATGAGATCTTCTTGTGTATGAGCCAGGATGGTACACATTGTCTTACTTATCATCTGGAGCGACACCAACAAGTGCTATGGGATGTTGGAAGTGGTTTTAATAAACGGCAAGAAATTCGGGCAATATTTTGGACGGAAAATGCATTTAGCGACAAGCCTAACCATATTACTATTAGCCGAGATAACCAAGGCTGGGTGTTTCTATCTTTCGATAAGGAAAATGAGTTAGATAGGGGAAAAGTCAATCATTGCCTTCAGTGGGTGAGCAAAAACAACCCATCCCCTCAATCTTTATCTCACTTAGGCTTTGCTAAGTCAGATGAAATCAGTTTTACCTTCGGTGCGGCAGTAGATACTCTAGCGATTTACTCAGGAAAGCACATGGGGCTTTGGGATTTGACTTCACAAAAAAACTTGCAGATATTTTATTTACCTATTAATAAATATTTTTATTTATGGTTTAGTCAGTGTTGCAACCAATTATTTTGTTTTGAGCCAGGTGTTCGGCAATTGCTGCGTTATGATTTACGCACGCTTGCAACCTCTATAGGTAACATTACAAAAAGTAAACTATTGAAAGCGTCTTGGCATGGTTTGGTGCGAGATACATTGGTGGTTGATACTCTTGATGAAAAAAACATTTCATGTAGAGTAGGGCAACAAAATATTGTTTTTCCTAATTTGAACCATTTTCTCTTTCATCATCTAAGCATTTCGAAAATATATGAGGTGTTCTCTTGCGCAGCACTATCTGATGTATATGCGGCGCTTCCTTATGGCTATTGGAGTTTTAACAATTCAACAATTATTAACGAGTTTTATGCACAAGGCAAGGGGTATTTAAATACATTCAGGAAGCTTACCATTTTATTAATAAACAAAGAAGACGGCGAAAAATTTTTTCAAAAGACAGATGTGATTTTGTGTCTTAGGAAACATCCTAGCGTGAGTTTGACATTAACCTATCCAACACCGATAGTTGCCTTGAGTTTTAGTCGAGATTCTTGTTATTTAGCGGGATTAGATGGAACCTTGAGTATTGTACTGTGGGAATTATCTATTGTGAATAGTGAGCTTGAACCTCCTAGAGTGAAAGCAACATGTGTATGGCGCATATCATCAGGGTTTTCGAGAAATACCAACTGGTCTAATGCTACACTTGCATTCGATAAAAAAGATGAGTTTGATGAGTTTGTAGTGGATATTGCTGTGCAACAGCAAGGCATTGTTGTTGCTTATGATTTACAAATTTTATCGTTACTGTATACCAAAAAAAAGAAACCCATCTCTGTGATGTATTCTGTAGGACTATCATTTTCCAATCTTAATTTCATGGATGATACGACGCTGGTCTGTGAAACCAAAAACAAAGACTTAGTCGTTTTTCGATTACTTCAAATGAACAAGGATTATCGATTATCTCTCATTTATAGCAGCGAAAGACTCCCTCTGCAACTACAAAACTGCAATGTAGCAGGAGCTTTGGGTGTTACACCTTCTCAGCGGAGCTTGTTTGAACACCATAAAACCACAGGGCAGCCTGCTAGCCTAGATATAGAAAACAATGCGGTATTGGCAACCACCTTTGCTCAAGGTCAATGGCTAAGCCAAATTAAAGCGACTAAAGCTGTGATATCTCAATCTTTTTACAGCCAATTACTCAAGGGCACATTGATTGACTATGATAGCTGGGTAGTGACCTTGGTGCGAGACGTTAATGCTAAGGATGGAATGCATACCTTTTTGCTGATAGAAGGCATAACTAATTTTGGTAAAGCCTGTTATGTGCGTATGGATTTGGCGAATCGTATTGGTGATAAAAAAGTAGAGCCAGCAGGGCATGCCAAAATCAAGTTTTCCTATGCAGTTGCGAAAAACCTCACCGAGCAATTGCTTCAGGATACCTTAAGTAGTGATAAGGTGCTGCGCAGAAACCCAGAAGGCTTAAAAGGCCAAGCCTGGGTGGTGTCACGGAGACAATTGGTAGTATTAATTGAGCATATTCAACAAACCTATGTGATGCCGGATAAAACTATCCCTTATAGCACGGTGGGAGATAGAAGTTTTTTTGCCAAAGGCCATAATTGCTACACTTGGGCGCGGGAGATGTTACTGCGTCTTGAGCATCCAGGCATCAAAAAGAAATTGCCTAAGCAATGGAAGAATTACATTATTAACAACCCTGGGTTTGATTTAACCGAACGGCTTGTTAAAGAACCAAAGGTGCAAGAGGCAAAATTTGCATTAAGCAGTGGTTAACACAATTTAATAACACAGGAAACCAAAACCATGGAACATCAAGCGTATCTCGATAATGCAACAGATAAAACAACATTACAACCGATTATCAATCGCCTACGGGAGAAATTTTACGAAGTCTTTGACGAGAGAAGTTTTAATACCTTTGTTGAACCCATGGGGTGTCGTTATGCCAATGGAAATGACCCCACTGCGGTGAGTGAACAAGTACAGACGTTCCTAGCACATTCAAAACAACAGACCTTACTTATTCAAGGTGCACCGGGGTTAGGGAAAATTTTGCTTAGTCAAGTACAAGCCCATTATCGATGGCAGCAATTAAATGATGCCTTCATAGAAGATAAATCCTCAGAAAAATTATTACTCCCCTTATGGATCTGGCTACCTGCAATATTAAAAGAATCTCAAGAACAAGATTTACTGAAAGTATTTCTTAAAAAACAAGGATTATCCATCAGTGAGATTGAAACGATTACATCTATTCTTTCCTTAAAGAAGGTGGGCCATTAGGTTCAAGCAAATCTGGAAAATTATACTCTAATTCTCCTAGCATACTTCCAGCTTTTTTATTTTCCGGGTTAATTCTTGACGCTTTTGCCAGTATTTTTTTTACAAGACATGCTGTCTTCGCATCAGCCTCTCTTTTTTCTTCTGTTAAAGGCAGAAAACTATTCATGTCTAGCTTCATCTGCGCCAAGTTTGTGTAAGTTTCTGATGCCTTTAAAATGAAAGTGTTATCTAAAGAAGATAATGGATGATGGTCTAATATAGCGTCTGATATCCTTGTTAATTTTTCTACACACTCCCGTCTTTCCGGGTAAGCTGTCTTCTCTTTTTTGAGTGATTCAAGAAGCATATAATTTTTATTGAATTCATTGCATAAAAAAGACAATATTTTGTTTTTAATAGCTTTTGGTGGTAAATTCGGCTCAAAACAATGATAGACTCGCTTTAGCATTTCTACCGGGTTTGATGTGATATTAAGCTCCGCAGCTATTACCACGCGTTTTGTTATATTAAATAAAGGGTTACGCATATTTTTGACCTCATGGTTGATTGTCATTTACATCCCGTTGCCAGGCATGTTTCTCATTGTATCATTATCTTGACCTTCATGCTCTTTTTCAAATTCAGCTATTTTATCAAAAGTCAGCGTTGAAAAATCTTTCAAGGACGATCCCACTCCGGAGTCTCTCAACATATCAATAGCCTCCATTGCATCGGTTTCGTTACGAAAGCAAAGAGATACGGCTTCTTTAACTATAGTTGCCGCGACGCCGAGTAAATTAAAATTTCTTTGTAGCTCTTTGTCAAAAATTACCTTAAAAAATTCGTCTGAGCAATTAAATCGGCGCTCGACAATTATATTCCTTTTCATTTTTCAGGATTTCCTTGAGTGCCTTCTTCGCGTCGATTTCACATTCGAAATTTTGATTGCTTAAATGCCACAGTACTTTGTCCAATTTAACAAATGATTTTTTAAGTTTCTTATGAACCGTTTTTAATTCACGCTCATAAGCGTGCTTGGATTTTAGCATTACCCAGCGTTGTGCGGAGGGTGGAAGTTCCTTTATGGTAATAAACTGTGGAGTTACTTAATAGTTATCATCAATAGCGTGCCAGTTTATTTCGGCATCTTGTGTTTTTAACCAAGCCTTACTTTCCTTTAGGGTTGCTGGTACTCTCGGTATCCACTTAACTTGGTTAAGCTTTCGTAGTTTATCGCTATCATAAAATGCTGTATCAACAACAAAACAAAGATCATCAGGCGCTTGTTTAAGTTCTGACATAAAGGCTTCTATTCGTTTCACCGTTTCATGGAAGCTGCTTTTATCACTGCTATTACCACTCCATCCACAACCCTCTGTGCCAGCGACACACTGGTTCTACTCAATATACCGCCCATCGGTAGGCTATTTTGCGCAAGCTTGTTACCTAAAATACGCCGTTTTTGAACCAGGCCGAATTATGGCCTAGCTAGAACTATCAATAGCATTGCTCGGGTTCGCCAGAAAATAAGACCGGGTCGGCATACACAGAGACAGTCACGAAAACCAACTAAAAAATGGTACAGCAGCAATGGAAGGAAAGTTGCTTATGCTTAACCGAATGCCATTGGTTAATAGATGGGGAGGAAGTGGAACGAGTATGTTGCGTATTTGATTGTCAGTTGGGATCTTCTCAATAGAGAATAGGGTTTGTGCATTGGATTCGTTATGTTTTTTCTTAAGGAGTTTCTGCTGTGCTAAAAATGATGGCTTCTGCATAAAGAAAACTGAAAAGGCACCTAGGGCTGCATCAGAAATCGAGTCAGTGGTATTACTTCCTTTGTGTGTTTCTGACAAAGAGGAAAAGTGCTTCTTGAAGCACGCCATTAAGGTGTCGAAGTTGAGATCTATCGATTGATCTGCCTCTTGGATTGAGAAGGGGTAAGCCAATATGCTGTCTCTAATTAATCGGGTATGTGCATATCATAACTGCTTTTTTGGGAAGTGCTTGTGATCTATTTGCTATTCAAATTGAGAACTACTGATTTTTATTGGGCTAATTTGAGCATGGTACCGCCATGTGCTATAGTTTGTCGGTAAATAAATGCAAATAGAGTATAAAAAATGCCTAGAATTAAATCAACTGAAATGGCTGATCTGCTTTCAGCCTATCTTCTGCGTCACTTTGCCCCACCTGTCATTGAAAAAGACCTAGAGCAACAGATGCTGGATGCCTTATTGATGGGGGATTATTCTCTTGCTATTCGCAAAGCTGATGATTATCGAGCCAGTCTTTACCAGATACAAAAAATACAAATTCCCCGTGATGGGGATTTAGACATCATTCTTTTTGACACAAGAGGTATGGTTGATCTCTACAAAGAACCTTATGCAGATTATTTACGCATTGGTGTCAATTATATTCGTGCTGCGTTAGCATTATGTCGTATAGAAAAAAAATCTAATCCAGCTATTGCGAAGCAGCTGAATAATTTAATTTTGAGTTACTATCATACCCTTCGCGAAAGTGAATCATTAACAGAAGATGTTAAAGAATTTAATTGGTACTTAATCCAACTTGTTTCTTCACATTTAAAGCTCGATAAAGACGAAGTAAAAAAACGTTTGCTTAGAGCAAAAGACTATGTGAATTTAGAAGATCCGTCTTATCATTATGCTGTTATTGGGAATGATGGTACGGGCAAGCAAAAACGTACTTATTTTGTGGCGGATATAGGACTTTATCAGTTAACGAATGAGCAGCGCCAGGAGATAAAAGAACGGAAAAATTACTACAAGTTTGTCGAAAACTCAAAGACAAGTAAAAAGAAGCAAGTTTTGAAAAAAAATTGGTACAACACACGGCCTTGGTGGATAAGAAAATTAATTGATAATCATGTTGACTATATTCTTAATGAAAACCATGTTATCCCTACACAGTTACGGAAAGATTTTCCGGGAGTACGTAATGGTGGATTGCAAGTCAATGGATATTGTAATAACGGCCAGTTCCACATAGAATTAGAAATTTATCATTCGGGGACGGTTGCGCATTTAGGCAAAAATTATCGTGAAAATTTGCGAGTTTCTGCCTTAAACCGCGATCAATTAAATGCATTAACAGGAGGGCATGGCGTATCCATGCTGACCTTAAATGATGAACGCAATATGTTTCACGAGGATAGGCCAGTCGTAAAATATACTCATAAAGTTATGGTAGGTGATGATTTTGATCATACTAATTTACCGCCTAACCCTTTAAGAAGAGTTGCGCCCAACATTTATGATGGTATTAATGCACAGTTATCTAAGGTGGCAGATTGCCTTAATGCATTGATTCCTAACCATAATCAGAACGAGGGTAAAGCAACAAATTGCGGTAATATTATTGCATTTTTGAAAATGGAAAGACCAAAATATCGAGGCAATGATATACGTGCACAGGATGCATTGAATGGTCTGAAAGATTTAAAACACGAGTTAGGTAAGAATCATCAGTTATTTTATGCGGCTATTATTTGTCGCAAACTAATACGTAAAAATTTAAAACTCAAAGATTCAGAAAATTTAAATCGACAAATTGCGACGTTTACTTGTATTGTTAATTACTTACTTAAAGAAAGTCATGGAGAGAATGTTTCTACTATTGTTTTAGCCTGCTTGAGTGGAAAAGATAGGACACGGGAAATTTTGCTGAATGCTGTTTTGTTTCAAAAGATGTATACTTTGACGGAAACATATCCTTATGAATCTTATCCAAAACTATTTGAATCAGTAAAGCATAAGCAGATTTTTAAAACCCTCCTCAAAAATTTAGTAGCCAATGGTTTTCAACAATATCTTGCTGGGAGTGAGCGAACGTCTTTAGGTTGTACAGGGTTGAAATCCGGTATGCGAAAATTACCTCGCTCTTATCCAAGACAGTATGCCAAACCATTACATCGTATCACGGCTGGTTATAATAGCTCCTTTCCTGCAGAGCGAAAAAACAAAAGTGAATTTTATAAACCAAAGGTTCCTAGTATTCAAAGCTTTTTAGTTGCCCTTGAAAATAAGCGAAAGCATTTGGTCGAGCGACGCTCAAAAGCGCATAAAAATCTTGCGATGCTGTTTTATAGTAAGGGAGTTAGTTATTCTAAAATCCGTTGCTTGGATAGAGCTATTAATAGAATTCGTCGTGGTGACGTAAAAACAGAGCAGCAAGCTAAAAAACTGGCTCATGAGTTAACTCAGGCGATGGAAAACACAGTCAAAGGTAGTCTCTACCGCAAGGGAGAGACTTACGACATGGCTAAAGAATTTTATGAAGACTTTGTTAGTAAAATTGCACGTAATGCTAGAGTGAGATAACACAGATCCATTGGGGAGGAGAAAAACTTACATAAACGGGGAAATTCGCGTTGATCTCTCAGGATCAAATCGTCGGTAATAGCATTCTATTGCTAAGATTTAATCGTACAAGAGGGCCTAAAAGATCAAGCTAGAAAATCGAGAAATCACTCGCATGGGTATATGAATAACGGCATCATTTCACTTGAAGCTTGCAATTTTCTCTACGAGTTGCTTTTTTGTATAACGCAATTCAGCGGCTCGATCCTGTTCTTTTTTCACAACATCAGCAGGCGCTCTAGCGGTGAAATTTTCATTGCTGAGTTTTTGAGTGGATTTCTCTAAATCATTACTTACCTTATCCAGCTCTTTTTTCAAACGGGCAATTTCTTCATCCACATTGATTAACCCCTCAATAGGAATAAGGATCTCCATTTCACCGACTAAAGAAGTTGCTGCTTGAGGTAGGGTCTCATTAGCCTCAGCATAATTTGCTTGAGATAATTTTGCTAGAGTCATAATAAATGTTTTGTTTTCACTGATTCGTTGTCGGTCAGTTTCAGTGCCTTTGTGGAAGATAGCATGAATCGGTTTGCTCGGAGCAATGTTCATTTCTCCACGGATATTACGTATACCCACAATAACCTGTTTGAGCCATTCTACAGTTTGCTCAGCATCGCTATCTATTTGTGTTTCATCACTTTCTGGGAAGCGTTCTAACATAATAGTTTTACCCGTTTTACCGGCCATGGGGCCTATTTTTTGCCAAATTTCCTCAGTGATAAATGGCATAATAGGATGCAGTAACTTCAGCAAAATTTCTAGTACCCTAACGAGGGTATGACGGGTCGCTTTTTGAGCTTCTGGATTATCTTTTGCGAATAAAATGGGTTTTGTCAATTCTAAATACCAATCACAATACTCATTCCAGGTAAATTCATAGAGAGTCTGGGCAAGCAAATCAAAACGGTAATGTTCGATATGCTCGTGGACTTTTTTGATAACCGATTGTAGTTTCGATAAAATCCAGCGGTCGCTTAAATTTAATGGCAGATGATCATTGTTGCTGACGCCATGTTCTTCTGTGTGCATTAAAACATAGCGGGTGGCGTTCCAAATTTTATTACAAAAATTTCGATAACCTTCTAAGCGGCTGAGTTCAAATCTCACATCTCTTCCGGTAGAAGCCAATGCACAATAGGTAAAACGTAGGGCATCGGTACCATAGCTTGGGATCCCATCAGGAAAATGTTTTTTAGTTTCCTGAGTGATTTTATCGGCCATTTGTGGTTGTAATAGAGTGCTAGTGCGTTTTTTTAGTAAATCTTCTAGCTTGATACCATCAATTAAATCCAGTGGATCAAGGACATTGCCTTTGGATTTCGACATCTTCTGCCCTTCAGAATCTTTCACAAGGCCCGTGATATAAACTTCATGAAAAGGGATCTCTTCGGTGAACTTCAAGCCAAACATAATCATTCGAGCGACCCAAAAGAAAATAATATCAAACCCTGTCACAAGCACTGCTGTGGGATAAAATGTTTTGAGTTCTTCAGAGTTGTGAGGCCAACCCAAGGTTGAAAAAGGCCACAGAGCGGAAGAAAACCACGTGTCTAATACATCGTCATCTTGGTGTAATTGCGTGCTAGGATCCAAACGATGCTTTTCTCTGATAGCAGACTCATTGGGACCGACATAGATGTTACCGTCGGTATCGTACCAAGCTGGAATTCTGTGTCCCCACCATAGTTGTCGGCTGATGCACCAATCTTCGATATTATGCATCCATTGAAAGTATGTTTTACTCCAATTATCTGGAACAAATTTTATGAGACCTTGCTCAACCACTTCGGTTGCTTTTTTTGCTAAGACTTCTGCTTTAACAAACCATTGATCAGTAAGATAAGGTTCTACGACTACGCCTGAGCGATCTCCTCTGGGGATTTTTACCATGTAATCTTCTATTTTTTCCAGTAAATTTAAATCGTCTAATTCGCGAATGATTTTTTTACGAGCATCAAAGCGATCCATGCCTCGGTAGTCTTCAGGCACATTGTCATTAAGGGCAGCATTGGGAGTCAAGATATTAATCATAGGCAGGTCATGGGTTTTACCCACTTGATAGTCATTAAAATCGTGGGCTGGTGTAATTTTCACACAGCCGCTACCAAATCCTTGCTCGACAAATTCATCGGCAATAATGGGAATGGTGCGCTCTGCAATAGGTAGCTTAACGGATTTGCCAATGAGGGATTGGTAGCGCTCATCCTCTGGATGTACGGCTACCGCAACGTCGCCGAGTAAGGTTTCTGGTCGTGTAGTAGCAATGGTAACGTGTCCCGTACCCTCTGTCAGAGGATATTGTATATGCCAAAGATGGCCTGGCTCTTCTTGGCTGATAACTTCTAGATCAGAAATCGCAGTGAGTAGTTTTGGATCCCAGTTGACGAGACGTTTACCTCGGTAAATTAGTCCTTCTTCATGGAGTTTGATAAAGACTTCTTGTACAGCTTCTGACAGCCCTTGATCCATGGTAAAACGTTCTCGCTCCCAATCCACAGAAATGCCAATGCGCCGCATTTGTTGATTAATGAGGTTGCCAGATTCTTCTCGCCACTGCCAGACTTTTTCAACGAATTTTTCTCGGCCTAAGTCATGACGGCTGACCCCTTGTTTTTGTAGTTGCCGTTCGACGATCATTTGAGTGGCAATACCTGCATGATCATAACCCACTTGCCAGAGAGTGTTGTCGCCCTTCATCCGGTGGTAACGAATCATAGTATCCATCAAAGCATACTGAAAACCATGACCCATATGCAATGTTCCAGTGACGTTTGGTGGAGGGATCATGATGCAGTAAGGCTTGCCTTTTCCCGTTGGTTTAAAATAACCTTTGTCTTCCCAGATGTTATACCAATGTTGTTCAATTTGTTTTGGATCGTACGTTTTTTCCATGGTTAGCTCTTTATTGTCTCTGTTAAATTATGGGTATTTATGTCAAAACCCTGTTGGCGGTAAAGCTTAAAATGTTCTCTACCTATGGCTTTTGAACCTTCAGACTGGGAAATGATTTCAATAATTCTACGATACTGCTTAATATTTTCTGGTATTTGCTCGCTCAGATTGAATAAAATTTCACGATGGGGGCAGCGATTGTCACCAAAACCAATTTGTATGGGAGGTGGAGCATTAGGGCCTTCACCGCAAAGGTTGTGAGGGATGAAGCTGTCATCTCGAAATGTCCAGAGTAATTCATCTACTCGTTCTGCACTGAGTTTATCATTGCACAGCACAAAGGCTTTTTTTCGTTGATGGTATGCTTTATCCAATAGCCGACAGCACATATGATAGCGAGCCATGTGGTCATCGCCGGGAATTAAATAAAAATCAATTTGTGTCATGCTTGCTGCTACTTTGGTTCATTAAATATTGAGTGAGTAGGGGGACGGGGCGACCGGTTGCTCCCTTGTTGCTACCGGATTGCCAGGCAGTGCCAGCAATGTCCAGATGCGCCCAACAAAAATTTTTGGTAAAACGCCCAAGGAAATTAGCCGCAATAGAGCTGCCTCCCCAGCGACTACCAATATTAGCCATGTCTGCAAAATTACTTTCTAATTCCTGATCAAACTTATCATCCATGGGCATTGGCCAGGCTGGATCGTGGCTTTGTTTGCTTGCCTCTACTAAAGCTTGTTGTAGTTTTTCATCGTTGGAAAATACACCTGTAAGATAATGTCCTAAGGCCACAACGATTGCACCGGTTAGAGTTGCCACGTCGATGACTTGTTTTGGTTTGAATTGTTCACAATAGGTGAGTGCATCGCATAAGATGAGCCGTCCTTCTGCATCGGTATTAAGGATTTCAATGGTTTTACCTGACATGCTTGTCACGATGTCACCGGGTTTAGTTGCTTTGCCGCTAGGTAAATTTTCAGTACTGGCAATCACAGCCACAACATTAATAGGTAGCTCTAATGTGGCAATGCTTAGCAAAGTCCCTAGGACACTGGCAGCTCCCATCATATCGTATTTCATTTCATCCATGGCAGCTCCAGGCTTAAGCGATATACCACCAGAATCAAATGTCACACCTTTACCCACTAATGCGATGGGTTTATCTGTGGATTTTTTTGCACCTTGGTATTGCAATGTGATGAGTTTTGCCGGTTGTTCGCTACCCCTTGAAACAGACAGAAGCGATCCCATCCCGAGTTTTTCCATGGCAGCTTCGTCTATGATTTTGCATTTCATGGATTTAAATTGTTTGGCAATATTTTTGGCTTCATTCGCCAAATCTGTGGGAGTGCATAGATTGCCTGGGCGATTGCCTAGTGTTTTGCACAGCGTCATGCCATCAGCAATAGCTTTTCCTTCTCGGATAGCTTGTTCGGCTAACGCGACTTCTCCCCGATGTTCTGCTTTTAGGTAGATTTGTTGGAGCTTGTTGTTCATATCATCTTTTTTATGACTTTTGCACTCAGCGAATTGGTATCCGCAGTGCTCTATCATGATGACTTCTTGGCGGATTTTCCAAAATAAATCTCGCCCATCCAGAGGGGCCTCGGATAATGTGCAAAAAACGTCTTTTGCTCCAGTGGAGGTTAACTGTTTGAATGCAGCTTCTATGCTTTCTTCAAAAACAGTTTCATTGAATTTGTCCTTATCTCCAAGCCCTACCAGCAGGATCCGTTGAGCAGCAATATCCGGGAATTGATTGGTGAGGTTATGGATGATTAAAGTTTGACCTTTTTTGCCGGAAAAATCCCCCCGACGAAATAGCTTACCGATGAATTTATCACCCGCTTCATTCAGTGTTTTTGCGCTAGGGGTATAGCCTTTGTCTGTAAAAAGGCCGATCACCAGGCAACCAATTCTTAATTTCTCTAAATTGTCAACTTTAACTGTATAGTTCATAAACAGATGTTCCTTCCCAGAGTGTGAATATCTTAGTGAACTATAGCAATTTTCGGCCAATTTAAAAAGTCGGTTGAGGGCACTAAAAACAGTAATTCCACCTGCGAGCAGTATATACTGCTCGCAGGTGGGATTGCAGCACAGATAAATTTTGCACGTTGGCGAACTTTAATTTTTTAGCGCCCAGATTGTGTTTAGATTTGGACAAAAAGGCTCTTAAAAGCGAGGCGCATGGTTATTCTACGTAACGAGTCTTTTCAGTGTCTTTTTGTTCAAAGATGAATACAAGATGGGCACTAAAAACTGTAATCCTATCTGTGAGCAGTATATACTCCTATTTCGTAAACTCCAGAGGACGAAATAATTTGTGATTATCTTCCGCTACTTGCGAAAAGAAACTTATTTGACCATGTCTGTGGTGACTGTTGTTCTCTTGCTCATTTTTCTTTGTAATCAATTTGTACGTTTTTTAAGCCGAGCAGCTGCTGGAAAAATAAGTGCCACAGCGGTGTTTAAAATTATGGCACTTCAAGTGCCTTATCTCATCGGGCTTTTATTGCCCGTGGGGTTATTCCTGGGAATACTGTTAGCCTATGGACGGCTCTACACGGACAATGAAATGACGGTATTATCCGCTTGCGGATTTAGTAAGAGAAACTTAGTTTTTTGTAGTTTGCGTTTTTCCATCTTAGTTGCCGTTGTGGTTGCCGGTTTGGTGCTTTGGGTGAACCCTCAGTTAATGGCTTACCAGCTGCGTTTAAAAACGGCATCTCCCGCTGAATCTATTTTAGAAACCGCGATGCCGGGACGCTTTCAAATGATGCCAGGGGGCAAGCAAGTCTACTATGTTGAAGATGTTTCCCGGGATCGAAAGCAAATCAATCATATCTTTGTTGCGGAACAAGAAAAAAGCCAAGATGCTCCTGCATCTCAAGATGGTCATGTTTGGAATGTGCTTTTTGCAAAAAAAGGCTACGAACTAAATGAAAACGGCGATATCTTTATGGTGGCTGAAGAGGGGTTCCGTTATTTTGGTACACCCGGAGAAAAAGATTTCCAGGTTGCACAATTTGATCAATACGGTTTGCGATTGGATAATCAAGTCCCTGAAATCCATAAGCCTTATTTAGCTATGAGTAATCGCCAACTATGGGAACGCCGTGATACGGATAAGCATGCTTGGCCAGAATTACAATGGCGTATTATTATGCCGTTATCAGTGCCTATTTTAGCACTTTTGGCCGTACCTTTTAGTTATGTCCGACCTCGTCAAGGCCGTTACGCAAAATTATTGCCAGCAGTTTTAGTCTATACCATCTATGCGAATATGATGTTTGTGGCTCGAAGTTGGGTAGAAAACCAGTCTATTACACCGACTATTGGGTTATGGTGGTTGCCTGTATTACTGTTGCTCTTAGGACTTTTTATGCTATTTGATGGCCGGAACTTCTGGTTAAAATATAGATTGATTTTATCAGGTAAAAAAACATGCTAACCATCCTCGATCGCTACATTTTCAAAACGATTATTACAATGACAATTATCGTTGTTGTGGCATTATTGGGTATTGATTTTTTTATCCACTTTATCCAAGAATCCAACGATTTTGGTAAAGGAGATTACAGTTTGTGGGCAGGTTTGAAAACGGTTGTTTATCTCTTACCAACCGATCTGTACCAACTCTTTCCTATGATTGGATTACTAGGTTGCATGTTAGGGCTAGGTGCGTTGGCTAGCCATAGTGAGTTAATTGTTATGCGTGGGGCAGGGTGCTCTGTTTTAAAAATCACTCGCTCTGTGTTAATTGCTGTAGGTTTTCTGGTGTTGGCTGTGACTGTCCTCGGTGAAAGTGTTGCACCAAACCTTATGCATCAGGCTATGTCTGATAAAGCATTAGCACGAAGCCAAGGTCAAGCAATAAAAACTCAACATGGACTTTGGTTGCGAGAAGGTGATAGCTTTTATCACATTGCTCACTTAGCCAAAGGGGGCATACTTCAAGGGTTAACTCGCTACCAATACGATAAAGCCCATCGTCTGATTGCCGTGAGCTATGCTAAAAATGCAAAATTCAGTGACGGTTCTTGGAATGTGACGGATGTGGATCAGACATTTTTAAAGCACAACAAAACAACGACCTCTCATAAAGCGAATGGCAAGTGGGATATCGATTTAGCACCGGTTATTTTAAAAGTGGCTGAGACTGATCCGGATGAAATGCGGCTATCAAAGCTTTTTGCTGTTATGAAGTATAAAAAGCGGAATAATTTAGATTATCAGGAATTCGCGCTTAATTTTTGGCAACGCATTTTTCAACCTTTAGCAACGATGGTGATGATGCTCATTGCTATTCCTTTTATTTTTGGCCCCTTACGAACAGTTTCTATGGGTTTGCGGATGGTGAGCGGATTAATGGTTGGTTTTAGCTTTTTTATTATCAATCAATTTTTTGGGCCTTTGACTACTGTGATGCAATTGCCACCATTGCTGGCGGCAATTTTTCCAACCTTGTTATTTGCTGGAATTGGCATATTTTTGGGAATGAAAGTCCGTTAAGTTTTTAGTGTGGACGATAATAATAGCCATCGCTTCGAGTACAACCTTCCACTTTACAGCCTCGATAGTAACTGCTGGATGCACAGTAATATTGGTAATAGTAAGTGCTGGGCCAAACTTTTTTGTAAAAATCGCAGCTAGGTGTAGCTTTGTGGTAGCAGCATTCATTTTCAATGTTAGCAACCGTCGGATTAATATTTCTTGAACGATCGGCAACATGTTTTTGATATTCAGAACTGCTAGTGCAGCCGCTTAAGAGCAGAATACTTAACATGATCCCTAATACACTCATTGTATAGACTTTCATTATTGAAGGCTCCCATATCCTACTGATTTTAAAGTAAAATTCAAGTGCTCCCTATTGTTTTTTAGAAAGCCACAAGAAATCATACGCAAAGTTCTTAAAAGTATAGCAGATAGTGAAAAATTAATAATAAAGATGAATTTTTAGTATGGATAAAGTTTTTTTTTTACCTGCCGACATGAGAGTTGATGAACTTTATATTGAAGTCCCAACATTAGGAGATAGACAATGAGTTGGAAAGGTTTCGCAACCTCTAGCTATAGCCAATCACTCGAAGAAAGTAGAGTGGTGGGGGCTGAACAAAATAATTTCCTCAGGATTTTAAATTCTATCTCAATTGCCATTAATTCTCAGTCAGTGTTGGCTATGACAGCAGATGTGAGGGAAAGCTCAGCAGGTGAAGTCTTAGAAACGGATTTTAGTGAAAATGAACATGTTTTTTATGATGTTAATAGTAATAATGTTGTAGCCGATTTGTTGGGTTCTGATCAGTTAAATAGGGTGGATGATTTTAGTAACTCAGACATTGAATTGTTGAGTTTATCTTTTAAAGATATAGGAAAAATTGAAAATAGTGTGACTGAGAATAGTGCTATAGAAAGCAGATATAATTCTTCTACTGAAAATCTCTCACTCAATCTTGACTATTCAGATATAGGAAAAATGTCAAATTCAAATAGCAGCAATGATCTGGGTGGAGTTGCATTGAATCAAATCTATATAGAAGATAGAGTTGTTGAAGCAATAAGTCGTGACAGCGATGCTCTTATACTTGATGTAACTTTGTCTTCTATCGATGTTCAATCTAAAAATGTAGACGTAGCAGACACCCCGATTTTGTCATTAAGTCATGGGAGTGGTTATGAAGATACTGCGATTGCGCTAAATATCAATGCCTCGTTGAGCGATCTTGATGGATCAGAAAGCTTGTCGGTGACGATTTCAGGTGTGCCCACCGGAGCTATACTTTCTGCCGGAACGGACAATGGAGATGGTAGTTGGACGTTAACCCAAGCGCAATTGGCCGAGTTAAGCATTACGCCCCCCGCAGACAGTGGGGATGACTTTACCTTAACCGTAACTGCTGTTTCCACTGAGTATAATGGGGAAACAGCGTCTTCTGTTGATACGATCAATGTCACCGTGGCGGATGTAGCCGATGCTCCGAATGTGAGTGTGACCGATATCAGTGGCAATGAAGACAGCGCGATTGCCCTGAATATCAGCTCTTCTTTGAATGATACGGATGGATCTGAAAGCTTGTCGGTGACGATTTCAGGTGTGCCCACGGGAGCTGTACTTTCTGCCGGAACGGACAATGGAGATGGCAGTTGGACGCTTACCCAAGGGCAATTATCTGGGTTAACCATTACCCCCCCGGCGGACAGTGGGGATGATTTTACCTTAACGGTAACCTCCACGGCCACCGATGCCAACTCAGATCTAGCCACCACGGTGGATACCATTGATGTCACCGTGGCGGATGTAGCCGATGCTCCGAATGTGAGTGTGACCGATATCAGTGGCAATGAAGACAGCGCGATTGCCCTGAATATCAGCTCTTCTTTGAATGATACGGATGGATCAGAA
>JAJFKH010000008.1 GCA_021773305.1 Gammaproteobacteria bacterium
CTAATAAGCCTGGAGCTGATAACCGTTTGCGCATCTTGACCTTCATTTAAACAACTTCCCTATGGTTGCGAAAAATAAATTCATAATGCCTCTAGAAACCCTTACTAGCAAGGACTCTGAGCTTCAGCGGGAATTGCTGAACTTTAATAATCTCTTAACATTTATCCACCATAATGTGGGGAATGGTAACAAATGGAGCATTTGGTAATATGTCTCAGCAACTCAGTGGCTTCTTTATTGATGAAGAACACATAGAAATTACATTTAATCAAGAATTTAGCCAAAATAACAAAATGGTCTCTGGTTTAGAAGATTTAGATAGTAATGAATATAAAATTTTAGCGAGTATTGATAATTTGCTTAATCAACTAAAATTAAGGGGGTTTATCGAAAATAAAATCGGCCCCGCATTAAATACCAAGCCCAGCAATGTAAATATATACGATAAAAAAATTAAGCACTTTCCCAGTATCTATCATACTTCCGATGAAGCGCTAGTTGGAGAGCCGAAAGTTGAACCCATTGAGTACCTTGAAGTTCGAGTTTATGCTCGCCATTGTGATATGATTTTCGGTTGTAAAGCTGATAAAAAATATCAACAAATCTTAGGTGAATTACTCAGTGATCAGTTAGGGCTTGCGCAGTCTTCAATACCTACAACCTCTGATGTCACAACGAGTACCTCGACATCTGCATCACCCAAAAGTGGTTTTTAACGATTGCTGACGGTCAAATTTTTCAAAGGCTAAATCCAGTAAGCGATTCACCAATGTGTCGCCATCTACCCCGGTGGCTTCCCACATTTTTGGATACATACTAATGTGTGTGAAGCCTGGGATAGTATTGAGTTCATTGATATAAATTTTTTGTTTCTCTGTGACAAAAAAATCGATTCTAGCCATGCCTTCACAATCTAATGCTTGAAAAGCCTTGATGGCCAACGCTCTGATCTCGGTGACGGTGGTTTGAGGTAGGTTAGCAGGGGCGTGTAATTCAGCGCCTTTTTCATCAAGATATTTTGCTTCGTAGGAATAAAATTCGTGATGGGTAATGATTTCTCCAGGAACGGAGGCTTCTGGCGCTTCATTACCCAGTACAGCACATTCGATTTCTCGTCCGTCAATGGCTTCTTCAATAATGATTTTTTGATCGTAGAGAAATGCATAATCAATGGCTAACTGTAATGTTTGTTTGGACTTGGCTTTGCTAATGCCTACGGATGATCCAAGGTTTGCCGGTTTTACAAAACAGGGGAGTCCCAAGGTTTGAATAATGTCATCCAGATCAAGGGCAGCCAGATCAGCGCGTTTTATCATTTTGTAATTGCATGTTGGGATATTGCTCTGAATAAAAAGTCGTTTCATGATATCTTTGTCCATGCAAACCGCTGTACTCAATACATCGGGGCCTACAAAAGGGACGTTAACCATACGCAGCAATCCTTGGATGGTGCCATCTTCCCCATAGGTGCCGTGAAGGGCCGGGAATACGATATCCACAGGCAGTTGTTTGCTGCCATCCATAAAATTTAATAAAGGCTTGTTGTTGATACTCACAAGAGAAACTTCATTGTTTGGGGTTGTTTTAATTGCAAGAGGATCTTTATCACGGGGATTGTCTTGAAAATACCAGGTTCCATCTTTAGCAATACCTACACAAATAATCGTGAAGCGCTCTTTGTTAATTTTTTCGAAAATATACTGAGCAGATATCAAGGATATTTCATGTTCAGCAGATTTGCCGCCATAAAGTAGTACAAGATTGCATTTATCGGTCATAACAAATTATCCTTTATATCGTGAGGAGTAGGCGCTCTAAAATATTCTGGTAAATATCGGTGAGTTTATCTAAATCATCGACTTGTACACATTCATTGATTTGATGAATGGTTTTATTACAGGGGCCTAGCTCAATCACTTGAGGGCAAAATTGTGCGATATAGCGACCATCAGAAGTGCCACCGCTAGTGGATAATTGAGGTTCAATATCGTGACTTTGAGATATAGCTTTTCGACAGGCATCGATGAGTTCTCCTTCTCTGGTGAGAAAAGGCTTGCCATAGTGGATCCATTCTAATTCATAGTTGAGTTGGTGCCTATCTAGAATAAGACTGGTTTGCTGCTGTAATTGTTCCGCAGTGGTTTCGGGAGAATAGCGAAAATTAAATAATACATCCATATCTCCAGGGATCACATTTCCCTGACCTGTGCCAGAGTGAATATTGGAAATCTGAAAACTGGTGGGTTGAAAAAATTCATTACCTAGATCCCATACTTGCTGATAGAGTTCCCCGAGAGCTGCCATGCCAGAGGGAATTGGATTTTTGGCAAGCTGGGGATAAGCAATATGCCCCTGTTGACCTATGATTTTTAATTTTCCAGTGAGCGATCCCCGACGACCATTTTTTAATGTGTCTCCTAAGCGTTGCCCAGAAGTCGGCTCTCCCACAATACACCAGGTCAGCGGTTGTTCTTCGGTATTTAAGTGTTTTAGTATTTGAGGGGTTCCTTGATGAGAAGGGCCTTCTTCGGCACTTGTGACGATAAAGCCAATAGCTCCCTTATGATCAGGATATTTTGCAATAAAATTTTCACAGGCGACAACCATCGCAGCAAGACCGCCTTTCATGTCTGCGGCACCTCGACCATAGAGATAACCATCAACCACCGTCGGCTCAAAAGGGGGCGTTGTCCAATGCTCTAGAGATCCTGTTACGACCACATCCGTATGCCCTGCAAAAACAAAAACAGGCTCTCCTTTGCCCCGTATGGCCCAAAAATTATCGGTGTCCTGGTAGGGAATGTTTGTGATAGTGAAACCCATGGCGCGCAATCGCTCGATGAGAATGGATTGGCAGCCTTTGTCTTCGGGAGTGATAGATGGAATTTCGATCAATTGCTTTGTCAGGGCTAGGGTTTTGGACATTAGCATTTCCTAGTCAAGTTTGCGCAGTAGCTCATTAATGGATGTTTTTTGACGGGTGCTTTCATCCACTTTTTTTACGATAACCGCGCAGTATAAACTGTATTTTCCGTCTTTTGCCGGGAGATTCCCAGAGACAACCACAGAGCCTGCTGGCACACGACCGTAACTGATTTCTCCGGTTTCTCTGTCGTAAATTTTAGTACTTTGACCAATATAAACCCCCATGGAAATCACCGAGCCTTGTTCTACAATGACGCCCTCTACAATTTCTGAGCGCGCGCCAATAAAGCAGTTATCTTCGATGATCGTGGGATTCGCTTGAAGTGGTTCCAGTACACCGCCGATGCCAACGCCACCCGACAAATGTACATTTTTTCCAATCTGCGCGCAAGAGCCTACGGTTGCCCAAGTATCAACCATGGTTCCTGTGTCGATATAGGCTCCAATGTTCACATAACTTGGCATGAGTACTGTATTAGCTCCAATATAGGCACCCTTGCGAACGCAGGCAGGAGGCACAATTCGCACACCGTAATCTGCGAGATCGCTTTGGCTTTGATCGCTAAATTTCATGGGAACTTTGTCATAAAATTGTGCAAAACCGGCACTAAGGGGTTGGTTATCATTGATACGAAAATAGAGTAAAACCGCTTTTTTGGCCCATTCATTAACCTTCCATTGGCCATCGGTGTGTTCTGCTACTCGGATCTCTCCTTGATCCAGCCCTTGGATGGTTTTTAAAATAGCGTTTTTCACCTCACTATCTACATTACTTGGAGATATTTCAGCGCGTTTATCAAAAGCACGTTCAATGATTGGTTGTAAATCCATCAGTTAATCCTGGGTCGTTTGTACTGATGAAAATAGTATGCTATCTGAGCGAAAATAACAATATGGGACGCCACTGTCGATGTACACCCAAACCTCACTCAGTTTGTCCAGAACGTTTACGGAATTCCTCTGCTTCTTTTTCTTTTTGTAAGCGATCCTTTTCAATGGCCG
This sequence comes from Gammaproteobacteria bacterium, assembly GCA_021773305.1. Lineage (GTDB taxonomy): Bacteria > Pseudomonadota > Gammaproteobacteria > UBA1113 > UBA1113 > JAJFKH01. The sequence goes on from JAJFKH010000008.1 coordinate 3,928, forward strand.
CGTGGATTTCCTGTTCTAAGGCTTCATCATGATGTTTTGTTTTTGCCATGAGTGAGTAAAATGTGGGAACTATAAATAGAGAGAAGCATGTCCCAATCAGCATACCACCGGCGATGACCCAACCAATTTGATGACGGGATTCCGCGCCAGCTCCAGAGGCTAAGGCCAACGGCATGACGCCTAATACCATGGCTCCTGTGGTCATGAGGATAGGGCGCAATCGCATGGAGGCACTTTCAATGACCGCTTGAGTGCGATCGAAACCTTTTTCCTGGAGTTGGTTGGCAAATTCCACAATGAGTATGCCGTGTTTGGCAATGAGGCCCACCAGTGTGGTTAAGCCAATTTTACTATAAATACTTAATGTATCAGAGCTGAGGCCAAATCGCCCAACCAGGGTTAGCGTTAAGATAGCACCGCAGAGAGTTAAGGGGACAACGAATAGAATAATAAAGGGATCGCGGAAGCTTTCAAATTGAGCGGCTAACACCAGGAAAATGAGTACCACAGCAATGATGAGTACTTGAGTCATTGCCCCCATGCTTTGTAAAAATTGTCTGGCTTGGCCTGCGGTGTCGATTTGGATTTCTGGGTAGTTTTTTGTGACGAAATCATTTAGAAATGTCATAGCATCTCCCAACGCATAATCTGGATGCAAATTCGCAAGGAGGGTTGCTGAAGGCAGTTGTGCAAAATGGTTAAGGCTTTCAGGTACAACGGTTTCTGTGATTTTAACAAGATTCGATAGAGGGACTAAAGCACCGCTTTCTGAGCGTACATAAAGCTCGTTAATTTGGCTGGGATTGCCTTGGTAATTGAAATTTTCTTCAAGCTCAGGGATCACATAATAGCTGCGACCGGCCATGGAATAGAGAGTATTTAACGGTTCTGCAAACATGACATTGAGAACACCTGCAATATCTTGCATAGAAACGCCCAGATCACCGGCTTGATCTCTGTCAATTTCTATACTGATTTGCGGCTTATTGATTTTCATGTCTGTATCAATGCCTTGGAACCCAGGATTTTTGTGGACAGCTTCTAGTAACCCTTTCATGGCGGGCGCTAATTTTGATAAGCCTTCAGGGCTTTTGAGTACGAATTGAACCGGTAGTGCGCCTCCAGAGGCGGGGAGGGGTTCTGGATTAAAAGGAATCACTTTAAGACCTGGAATGGCCCAAAGATGTGGGAAAAGTGCCGTATTGATATCCATGGCAGTACGTTTTCGCTCATCCCAGGGGATCAGGCTAAGAAAAGAGATGGCACTATTTACGTTGCTTGGAAAGCCATTGATAATTCCATAGTGTTCCATTTCCGGTACTTTATTGAAAATGGGTTCCATCATGGAGGTGTATTTTTCGGTAAATTTGATATTGGATGACGAAGGGCCGGTGATGTAGGTAAGAACAACCCCTTGATCTTCATCCGGAGCAAGCTCTTGAGGCGTATGACCCATCAAGTAGCCAAGAAGTCCGTAGGATGCAATCGCAAAGATAACAACGAACCAACGGAATTTCAGCAAACCTGTGAGTGTGTTTCTATAGATTTTAACCACTTTTTCAAAAACGACATCAATCGCGTGAGCAAATTTAGAATTCATGCTTTCAGGAGTCAGAATTCTGGATGTCATCATGGGAGATAAGGTTAACGCGACAAAACCAGATACAATCACTGCTGCAGCTAGGGTGAAAGCAAACTCGGTAAATAAAATACCGGTTAACCCTCCGGTAAAACCAATAGGCGCATAAACTACTGCTAACGTGATGGTCATGGCGATGACGGCCATGCCAATTTCTCGGGTACCAATAATGGCTGCGGGAATAGGATTTAATCCTTCTTCCATATGACGATGGATATTTTCTAAGACGACAATTGCATCATCTACGACCAGGCCGATGGCAATAACCCAGGCAAGTAAGGTTAATGTATTGATAGAGAAACCCAACATGAGCATGATGCCGCAAACCCCAATTAAAGAGAGAGGGATGGTGACAATGGGGATCAGTACTGCTCGGAAGGTTCCGAGGAATAGAAAAATAACAATAATGACGAAAATAGCCGCTTCTGCCATGGTATCCCAGACTTCGCTAATGGACGCTGAGATAAACAAAGAACTGTCATAAACCACACTTGCTTTGAGTTCTGGAGGCATTTTGGTTTGGAGGCTAGGCAATATGTTTTGAACAGATTTTGAGACAGATAGAGGGTTGGCATCGGAGGTAGTGATAATTCCCATGACGATGGTTTCGGTACCATCGATTACCGCTGAATTGCGGTAAGATTTTGCCCCAAGATAAGCGTTACCAATATCCCGCAATCGGACTAAAGAGCCTTCTTTATTTTTAACGACTAAGTTATTAAATTGTTCGGGGGTTTCTAGCTGAGTACTTGCAGTGATATTAAATTCTTGAAAGCTGCCTTCTATGCGCCCAGGAGCTGCTTGTAAATTTTGTGCATTGAGTGTCTTTATCACGTCATTGGCGGTGACATCCAAGGCAGCCATACGCCGTGTATCTAAGTTAATCCGCATGGCGTATTCTCTTGCTCCGAGAATCGTTGCTTGAGAGACGCCGTTTAATGCTTGCATTTGGGGTTGAATCACCCGTAAAAGGTAATCAGTAATAGCCTCAGGGCTCATGGTTTTGCTGAGAAATGCGATGTAAACAATGGGATCACTACTGGGATCGGTTTTGGCAATGACAGGATCTTGGATATCTTGGGGTAGCGCCCAACGAACAGAAGACACCTCGTTACTGACATCGGTAATCGCTTTTTCCATGGGGTAACCCAGCTGCAAGTTGACGGTGATGATACTTTGGCCTTCCGTATTGGTGGAAGTCATATAATCAATACCGTCAATACTGCCGATAGCATTTTCCAGAGGGGTGGTGACAAATCCAGACATGAGTGCTGCCGTTGCACCAGGGTAGTTTGTGGTGACAGTAACAACAGAGCTTGCAATTTTAGGATATTGACGGACTGTCATTTTACTGAAAGAGACCAGGCCAATGGCAACTATAATGAGGCTTAACGCACTAGCAAAAACCGGGCGGCGAATAAAAATGTCAGTAAATTTCATCCGGAAAAACTCTCCTTGTAGGATCTATTGAGCTGTTGTTGAAGGATTAGCTATTTGACTCTTTTGATTTGGAGTGCTTTGGGCAATTTTAATCGAAGCGCCATCGGATAATTTGATTTGTCCTGCGGCCACAACCGTATCACCCTCTTTGAGTCCGGTTTTGACTTCAATATCCAGCCCTCGGCGAATGCCTAAGGTCACGCTGACTTTCTGTGCAGTGTTGTCTTTTGCCAAGTAAACGCTGTTACCTTCTGGACTATAGACAATGGCTGTCTGGGGAACTGTAATGACAGGATGTTTTTCACCTGCGAGCAGAGTGACTTTGGCAAAAATACCGGGCAAGAGTTTATGTTCATTATTAGCGACTTTTGCTCGCATGAATAGGCTGCGAGTATCCGTGTCTACGGCAGAGTCAAAGGCATAGACTTCCCCTTTATAGAGAGTTTTTGGTTCACTACTGGGATACAGTTCTACGGTTTGGCCAATGGCTAATTCAGAGAGGTAGACTTCTGGGACGCTAAATTCTACCCGTAGGGAATCAATTTGTTGTAGATTTACTAAATTTTGCCCCACAGAGACATAGTCACCCACATCAACGAGTTTCAGTCCCAAAATGCCAGAGAAAGGCGCTGTGATGTTATTTTGCTTCAATTGAGCTTCTGTTTGCTCCACTTGGGCTTGGTTTTGTACAAGCTCAGAAGATTGAACATCAAGGTTTTGCTTAGAAATGGCTTTCTTTTTGAATAGTTCTTCTGCCCGCCGAAATTCAACTTCCGATAAAGCGGTTGCGGCTTTGTCTCGCTGTAACTGGGCTTCTAGGATGCTAGGATAAATTTGAATAAGGGGCGCGCCTTTTGAGACTTCTTCACCAGATTTGAAGTTAATTTGGGTGATGGTGCCTGCCACTTGAGGGCGTATCATGACCCCTTGGAAGGCAGAGAGCGTACCGGTTGCTTGAATTTGCTCATACCATTGCTGGGTTTTTGCCTGGGTAACCTGAACCACCACAGGGGGCATGATCCTTTTCGCTTGAGTGCTACCGGTCTTTGTCCAAAGATAGTAACCTCCAGCGCCAAAGGCGAGTACAATTACGCTTAAGATTATTTGTTTACGCATCCTGAAATAGTCCCTAGTGTTGTAATCATATCATTATAGTCTAGCATCTTACTCAGTTAATTCGCCAATCAAATTATGCGCAAATTGTTCTTTTATGGTTTGAGTGGATGAATATTTGCTAAATAAGTAAAGTAACTTGCAGTAAATCGCTTCACTGGTCATATCCAAGCCACTTAAAACGCCTAATTTTAGTAGCGCGTGGCCAGTGGCGTAGCTTTGCATATCGACTTTAGCCTTAAAACATTGAGAATGATTGATGATGAGAATATCTTGCTCCATGGCCCGCTGTAGGCTGTCTTGAAAGGCTTGATTCAGAGGGGCATTACCAATACCGTAGGTATCGAGGATGACCGCTTTAGGGCTTATGAGTATAATTTGCTCAAGTAATTTCATGGAGAAGCCAGGATATAGCCGCATATGCGCGATGGAACAGGGCTGAATAAGTTGTAGATGTAGAGATTTGTGGGTGGATTTTAATAGATTTTTTGCTTCTATTTCGATATGGATCCCAACCTTGGCCAAAGGCGGAAAATTAGGCGATCCGAACGCATTAAAGCTATTGGCATTGACTTTCTGGCAGCGATTCCCCCGAAATAATTGATTATTGAAAAAAATACAAACTTCTGGGATTTGATATCGGCTGGTGATAAGTATGGCATTGATAAGGTTTTCCCTGGCATCGGTATGGGCCTCACATAATGGTACTTGAGAGCCTGTGATGACTATCGGTTTGCTTAGATTTTCTAGCATAAAGGATAAGGCTGATGCGGTATAAGCCATTGTGTCCGTACCATGAAGAATGAGAAAACCATCGTATTGCTCATAGTGATGGGCAATATCTTTGGCTATGCTATTCCAATGCTCAAGGGTCATATCAGAAGAATCAAGTAGGGGTTCGTATTCTTTGACAGTAAACGTTGGCATATCAGGATGTTGAAACTCCGGCTGAGTTTTCAAGCGTTCGCTGAGGTAATTGGCTTCGGGTTTGTAACCTTGGTCGGATTTACACATGCCTAGGGTACCGCCGGTGTTGATAATCAGTATGGATTTCATCGTGATGTTTTCCCTTTTAGTATGTGGGCCTCAATGGTTTGGATAATCTGTTGCTGGGTTGCTGGCTGTTCAATTTTATTACCTTGGGGATCCGATATGAAAAAGATATCTTCCACTTGATCGCCTAAGGTGGAAATTTTTGCATTAATAAGCCGAATGTTACAGGCGACAAAAGCCAGAGCAATTCGAGCTAGTAATCCGGGTCTGTCGGAGGTTCTGATGTGCACCTCCGTTCGTTTGTTATTGATAATCGTTATTTTGATGGTTTGATTGAAATATTTTAAGCGTCTAGAGATACGGCGCTTGGTTAAATGGGGGCTGACAGGTAAAGCGACCAATTGTTTGAGCAGTAATTGATGAAGCCGGTTTATTTCTGCTGCGTCAGCAAGCATGCGGCCCTGTTTATTAATCACGATAAATGAATCTAACGTATAGCCATTTTTTGCTGTAATGATTTGTGCCTCGACAATGCTTAATTGCAGTTTGTCGAGAACGGCGGTGGTGTTGGAAAAAATATAGTCTTTGTCTTTGATATAGATAAAAATTTCGGTTCCTCCTTGATTTCGATAAGGACTTATCAGGATCAAAGGATCAATTTCATGTTTCAATATTGCAGCGGTATGCCATGCAATTCGTTTAGGACTGTGATGTAAAAAATAAGGATTGCTCCATTGTTGCCAGAGTTCACAAGCATCATTGATTTGAACTTCATGAAAATAATCCGTTTCTAGAACACCTAGCGCCTGGAATTGAATCTGTGTGACTAATTTTGCAGCTTCAATTTTATGACTTTTTTCTCTAGAGAAATGCTCTAGGGTGGCGAGATAGAGATCACGCAATAATGAACTTCGCCAGCTATTCCATAAACTCTCATTGGTGGCGTGAATATCCGCACAAGTCAATAGATAGAGATGGTGTAAACGGTGTTTAGTTTCAATCTTTTGTGCAAACTGCGCCACGACATCTGGATCGTAAATATCCATTCGTTGAGCAGTTTCAGACATCAAAAGGTGGTGTCTCACAAGCCACGTGATTAACTGCATTCCTTCTGTGCTGATATTATGCTGTATGCAAAATTTCTCAGCTAATTCAGCACCGATGATAGAATGATCTCCTCCTTGGCCTTTCCCCGCATCATGAAAAAAAGCACCAAGGTAAAGGTGAATGGGTTTGTCAATTTTTTTCATAGCGTCACTGCAATGAGGAAATAATTCAACCTGCTGATCGTTATAAAAATGGTCTATATTTTGTAAAATACCGATAATATGTCTATCTACCGTATACATATGAAATAAATCATGCTGCATTTGTCCAACTAAAATTTTAAAAAAAGGCAGATAATTTTCCAGTATACCATAGCGGTTGAGTAGACGTACTTGTTGTGAAATAACGCCGTATTGTGTAAATAATTCCACAAAAAATTGACAGTGAATTTCTTTATTTCGAAAAGTCTCCGTGACCAAATGTCGATGTTCTCTTAAAAGGCGGATGGTTGTGGCTCTGATACCTTTGATAGAAGGTGACTTTGCCATGATAAGAAAAATTTCAATTAAAATTTCAGGGTTAGATTGTAAAAATTTGGGATGTTTAATTTCAAGATAATCATTGATACTATGAAATCGTTCATTAATCGGCTGGTAATGACTGGTATCACAGTTATGTAAAATGGTTTCATCAAATAATTGCAGTAATAAATCTTTTAGTTCGTTAATTTCTTTGACTGTTTTGTAATATTTCTGCATAAATGCTTCTACCGCAGCATTTGTTGTATCAAAAACCTCAGATTGCTCTTTTGCAAGGGTTGTTTGATATTCAAATAACAAACGCTCTTCATGACGACCGGATAACAAATGCAACCGAGTGCGTAGTTGCCATAAAAAACGTTGACCTTCAATGAGGCTTTGGTATTCTTCTTCAGTCAAAAATTTTAGATTGACTAATTCCTGAGGGGTTTTTATTTTAAAATGGTGCTTTGCAATCCAAAATATGGTTTGGATGTCTCGCATACCTCCAGGCCCTTGCTTAATATTAGGCTCTAAGTTATAACTGCTGTTCCCATATTTTTGGTGCCTTTTTTTCTGCTCTGCTAATTTCGCGGTAAAAAACGCACTGCTATCCCATAAGGGTTCTTCTGTAAGCGACTGTTCGAGGTCTGATAGTATGTTATCGTCACCGGCAATATAGCGACGGTCGAGCAAATTTGTCATAAAGTTCAAATCATTTTTTGCAAATGCTAAGCAGGTGTTAAGGCTATGGACACTTTGACTAATTGTTAAACCAATATCCCAAACTACAGCAATAAACCTCTCAATAAAAAGGTAATTATCCTTGCTAATATCTTCATTAGTTAAAATGAGTATATCGATATCGGAATAGGGATGAAGCTGTTTGCGGCCATAGCCTCCTAACGCGATTAAGCATACAGGAGCGTTTTTGAGAGATTGATTCCATAACGTATAAAGAATATCGTCAATCAATGCAGTTTGATCCGACATGTATTGCTCTGAGTCGTGATGTTCGAAAAACAAGGTTTCGGTCTTGGCACGCATCGTATTGTACTGTTGCTTTAATTCAGTAATCAGTTTCGATGACTTCACAGTGTAATTGTCCTTCAGACAGTGTTGCGGTGATGGTGCTACCCTTAGAGCAATCTTTCGCTGAACGCAGGATGGCTCCTGAAGTTGAGTCAGTGACGATGGAATATCCTCGCTTTAATGTTGCTAATGGACTGATAGCATCTAAGGCTGTGATGCATTGGCCTAACTTATTGTTTTTTTCAACCAGTTGTTGCTTAATCATCGTATTGAAATGAGAGTGCAGTAGAGACAATTGATGGGCATAACGTTGTATTTGGTTTTGCGGTGAGTAATGCTGTAGTTGTTGATGACTCTGTGCGACTTGGTTGAGTAATTGGGACAGGTAGTGTTCTTGTGCTTTTTTGAGTCCATGGCTCACTAATTTTAAACGCTGTTGGTATTCTAACAGTTGTTGACGAGGATTTTTTAGACGTTTTTCTAAATAATCGATGTGCTGATAATGGTTTTGAAGTTGTGTTTGTATGGCTTGGTACAATTGAGATTGTGTTTGCTGAAGCAGGTTGAGGAGATCGTTTTGATTGGGCGTAATACACTCCGCTGCGGCGGTGGGAGTTGGTGCTCTGAGATCTGCCACAAAATCTGCAATGGTAAAATCGATTTCATGGCCGATACCTGTAATGATGGGCAGCTGGCTTTGGTAAATACTTCTTGCAACATTTTCTTCATTAAAGGGCCATAAATCTTCTAGGGATCCACCTCCTCTAGCGAGAATTAAAATATCGCATTCTTTCCTAGCATTTGCCACACAAATGGCTTGGCAAATAGTTGTAGATGCTGTGGCACCCTGCACTTGAGACGGGTAAATAATAACCGATGCCAAAGGGAATCGTCGTTTTAGGGTAGTCAGGATATCCTGTACCGCAGCACCCGTGCTGGAGGTTACAATACCAATAGATGTGGGTCGTTGGGGGATGCTTTTTTTATGTTTGTCTTCAAATAGCCCTTCTTGCTGTAGGCGCTTTTTTAGTGCTTCAAAGGCTTGGCGTAGAGCACCGTCTCCGGCTGATTCCATGGTGCTTACGATCAGTTGATAGTCTCCACGACCTTCGTAGATACTGAGTTTTGCTCCAACAATGACTTGTTGGCCATTTTCTGGAGAGAAGTTAAGGTTGTGCTGGTGGCCTCGAAACATTGCACAGCGAATTTGGCTCTTTTCATCTTTTAAGGTGAAATAAAAATGACCTGAGCCGGGGCGAACAAAATTTGAAATTTCTCCCTGGATCAGGACAAAAGAAAATTGGCTTTCCAAAAGTTGTTTGGCTTCACGGTTGAGGTGTGAAACAGAGTGTATTGTTTTGTCAGTTTGATGTGCCATGGGTCAACATGATAAGCGGCTTTGGCTGTGAATGACAAGCCTGAGTGTAGATTTCTATATGGAAATGAGTCTGGTGGGATTTAAATTAATTATTGAATTGATTCGAAATACATGTTTAAATGCACTTTCTGATAATAAAAACAGCACAGGATATGAATTATGCCAGGACGAATAATAACAAGAAAAGAGATGATAAGGTTGTATTGCCTTATTAATCAGCCTTTATGTCAGGATAGCTTTTTGTTAAAAAGCTTCAACCAAGTTTTATCGCTATCGCTAATCTCACAGGAGGAGCGGTCTACTCCGAAATATTTGGTGGCTTGCCGTATTTTCTTGGGTGAATTGGCTTTTTATCGGCCATCTTTTTCACGTCATTTCGACAATGTTTTTTTTACCGACTTACTCCCTCCCGCTCTAGAAGATAGAAATGGAATATTGATGCTTGAAATGCTTGATGATGAACTGTTGGAGCCGAGTTACCATGAAATGCTTCAGCATCGTTGGGACATGATGATGAGTGATGAAGATAGAGCTGCTGTTGCTCCCCGTGTTCCCCTCGGATGGGGCCTCCGAACCACTTTTTTCAACCAACTTTATTCTGATTATGATATAAATTTAGTCAATGAGAATTTACTAGAAATAGGCCAGAATCGACCTTTTTAGTCTATTCTATCGTTTAGTGCAAACGGCACTCAATATAGACAACAATTTTGTACATTTTTCTTTACATGGGTCTGTGAAGATTGTAGAATAAGCCGCTTCTTATAGTCTAACGCATTGATCCATAATGGTATGAGGTGATCTATGGGATTACGAATTGTCCAAGAAGCACTCACTTTTGATGATGTTTTACTCGTGCCTGCCTATTCTGAGATTTTGCCTGTTGGTGTGAGTTTAACCACCCAACTTACAAAGAATATTCAGTTAAAAGTGCCCCTGTTGTCCTCTGCTATGGATACTGTGACGGAGTCCAGTCTAGCCATTGCATTGGCCCAAGAGGGGGGCATTGGTATTATCCATAAGAATATGTCACCGGAAAATCAAGCAAAGGAAGTGCGTACGGTTAAGAAATTTGAAAGTGGCGTGGTAAAAAAACCTATCACAGTGGATCCGCAAACCTCGGTTCGAGAACTTTTAGCCATTACCCAGGCAAACCGTATTTCGGGTGTGCCGGTGGTTGACAACAATCAATTGGTGGGCATGGTGACTAGTCGAGATATTCGTTTTGTGAATGAACTCGATATTCCCATTTCCCAAGTGATGACTCCTAAAGATCGCTTGGTCACAGTGCTCGAAGGTACTCCTCGGGAAGAAGTGCTTGGATTGCTGCATAAGTATCGCATCGAGAAGGTGCTCGTCGTCAATGATAGCTTTCAGTTACGAGGCTTGATCACGGTCAAAGATATTCAAAAAGCCATTGAAAAGCCCAATGCGTGTAAAGATGAAGCGGGCCAGTTGCGAGTGGGTGCGGCTGTGGGCACCAGCCGAGGGACTGACGAACGGGTTGCTGCATTGGTTGAAGGAGGCGTGGATGTCATTGTTGTGGATACTGCCCACGGGCATTCTAAAGGCGTCATTGAACGTGTGAGTTGGATCAAACAAAACTATCCAAATGTTGCTGTGATTGGTGGCAATATAGCAACTCCAGAAGCCGCAGTGGCGTTAGCGGAAGCTGGCGCAGATGCTGTGAAAGTCGGTATTGGGCCAGGATCCATTTGTACCACCCGAATCGTATCAGGGGTGGGTGTTCCGCAAATCAGTGCTATTGCTAATGTAGCGGAAGCATTGCAATCCTACGGTATTCCAGTGATTGCCGATGGAGGAATTCGATATTCTGGAGATGTGAGTAAAGCCATTGTTGCGGGTGCTTCTTGTGTCATGCTAGGCAGTATTTTTGCCGGAACCGCAGAATCTCCCGGCGAAGTGGAGTTATTTAAAGGGCGTACCTATAAGTCTTACCGAGGTATGGGTTCCTTGGGGGCGATGGCTCAAACCCATGGTTCATCTGATCGTTATTTCCAAGAAATCTCTAGCGGCACGGAAAAGCTAGTGCCTGAGGGCATTGAAGGGCGAGTGCCTTACAAAGGAAGTTTAATACCTATCGTTCACCAAATGTTAGGTGGTTTGCGTTCCAGTATGGGATACACCGGTTGCGCCACGATTGATGCATTGCGCAATAAAGCGCAATTTGTTCGAGTGACTAATGCAGGTATGCGAGAAAGCCATGTTCATGATGTGGCGATTACCAAAGAAGCACCTAACTATCCTATGGATTAATCACAATGACAACTCCTAATATTCATCAACAGCGTATACTTATTATTGATTTCGGATCTCAATATGCCCAACTGATTGCAAGACGGGTGAGAGAAGCCGGAGTGTATTGTGAAATTCATCCCTTTGATATGGCCCAAGAAGATATTGCAGCTTTCGGTGCTTCAGGGGTTATTCTTTCCGGTGGCCCTGAGACTGTGACTACCGAGGATACACCCCGGGCTTCAGATGTGATTTTTCAATTAGGCTGTCCAGTACTTGGGATTTGCTATGGTATGCAAACCATGGCAGCTCAATTAGGTGGCCGTGTGGAGCCTTGCAATCAGCGAGAATTTGGTTACGCGGAAGTCCAAGTCCATGGACAAAGCGTATTATTTTCTGATATTGAAGATAGATTAAGTGATACCAATGAAGCTCTGCTTGATGTATGGATGAGTCATGGGGATAGGGTGATGACCGTTCCTGAAGGCTTCACGGCTATTGCCAGCACCGGTAATGCACCTATTGTTGGGATGGCGAATGATGAAATGCGATTTTACGGTATTCAATTTCACCCTGAAGTGACTCATACCCGCCAAGGTCAACGGATCATTGAACGGTTTGTTCATGAAATTTGTGGCTGTGATAGCTTATGGATACCGAGTAATATTATTGATGATGCGGTGCAAACTGTGCAACAGCAAGTGGGTGACGATCCAGTTATTTTAGCCCTTTCCGGGGGGGTTGATTCGTCTGTGGTTGCGGCATTATTGCATCGGGCCATTGGTGATCAGCTTACCTGCGTATTTGTGGATAATGGTTTACTGCGTCAAGGTGAAGGGGATGCTGTGATGCAAACCTTCGTGGAACATTTTGGTATTCGTGTGATTCGTGTGGATGCAAAAGAGCGCTTTTTAACAAAGCTAGCAGGTGTTGCAGATCCGGAAGCAAAACGTAAAATCATTGGTGAATGTTTTATTCGTATTTTTGAAGAGCAAGCCCGTGCATTGCAAGGCATTAAATGGCTAGCACAGGGTACGATTTATCCTGATGTGGTGGAATCTGCTGCAACAAAATATGGCAAGGCCCATGTGATAAAGTCCCATCACAATGTGGGAGGATTGCCTGAAGATATGGATTTGACTCTGGTAGAGCCGCTGCGAGAATTGTTTAAAGATGAAGTTCGAAAAATTGGTCTCGCCCTAGGTTTACCCCATGAAACGGTTTACCGACATCCTTTTCCTGGCCCTGGGTTGGGGGTGCGTATTCTGGGAGAAGTTAAAGAAAAATATGCGGAACTGTTGCGCAAAGCCGATGCTATTTTTATGGAAGAGTTGCGCGCACATGATTGGTATCACAAGGTGAGCCAAGCTTTTGCTGTATTTTTGCCGGTGAAATCTGTGGGTGTTATTGGGGATGCGAGACAATATGATTATGTGATTGCCCTTCGAGCCGTAGAAACCATTGATTTTATGACAGCCCATTGGGCGCACTTGCCCTACGATTTACTGGGTCATGTTTCCCATCGCATTATCAATGAAATTCCGGGGATCTCACGGGTGACTTATGATATTTCAGGAAAACCCCCCGCAACCATCGAATGGGAATAACCCTTGGATCAAGCCCGTTGGGATAACCACTGGATGACAGTGGCGTTAGCTCTTGCAAAAAAGGCTAAAGAACAAGGTGAAGTGCCAGTGGGTGCGGTTCTCGTTAAAGATAATCTAAAAATTTCTGAAGGTTGGAACCAGCCTATATCACTTTGTGATCCCACCGGTCACGCAGAAATTATTGCCTTGCGTGCAGGGGCGTTGGCACTGAAGAATTATCGCTTAATAGATACCACACTCTATGTCACGTTAGAGCCTTGTATGATGTGCGTAGGTGCCATGATTCATAGCCGTATCGCGAGAATTGTCTATGGCGCAGCTGATTCAAAAGTTGGAGCCTTTAGCCATGGGCTTTTTCATGAGGGGTTGTTTAACCATCGAATGGCCGTGTCTCAAGGGCCGCTGGCTGAGGAAGCCAGCCAGTTATTAAAAACGTTTTTTGCAAGTAAACGTAACTAATTCATGATAGAGGCTACGCCAGACACTTATCATGATAGTGATAGATAGTGATAGATAGAGACAAATCGTCCCAGATAGCCGGAAGGATAGGGACAATGGCCCTTGACTCACTTCTTGGGCCAAAGTACAATCCCGGTTCCTAAATAATAATTACACTACGTGAGGAGTGCCAAGAATGCCAGCACAAGAAGAATTTGTTACAGCATGTATAGAGAATGATGTTAAAGCAGCTGAGCAGTTGCTAAGCGATAATCCAGGTATTGACGTTAACCAACCAGGCACTGATGGAAGAACGGCACTTATCTCTGCTTGTGCCCGAGGCCATAGAGATATTGTTGAGTTGCTATTAGGCCATGAGGATATTGATGTTAATCAGAGCAGGCGAGCTAACAATCTAACATACACTCCGCTTTGGACGGCTTGCATGGGGGGGCATGAAACTATCTCTGCAAAGGAATGCTAAGAGTAGTGTGCTAAATGAGGGAGCGGCATTTACACCATTGCATTATGCTTGCGGTGAGGGTTATGAAGTTATCGTCAAATTATTCTTAGAGCACAGTACGAAGAAAGATATTATTCGTCAATCTCTTAGGCCAGGCGATTCACTTCTTGATATTTCCTTGGTTAAAGATAACTACTCTATGACTGAGTTATTGCTAAAGCACGAGGGTTGTATTACGTCAGAAATTAATCTCATAATAAAACAAGACAAGTTGATTAAGGCGTGCAGAAAAGGTGACTTAGACGTTGTGAGCCAGTTGCTAAGCGATGGGAATATCGATGTTAATCAAGAAACAAGAGGTAGTACACCGCTTCTTTTAGCCTGTGAAAAAGAGAATGTAGCATTAGTCCAGTTGTTACTAGAGCATGGCACTAAAGACAGCGTTAATCAAGAAATAAATGGTAGGACACCGCTTCTTTTAGCCTGTGAAAAAGGGAATGTAGCATTAGTCCAGTTGTTACTAAAGCATGGCGCTAAAGACAGCCTTAAACATCCTGTAGATGAGTATGGTGAGACATTGCTGCTTTTGGCTGTGAATGATATTGTTGAAGCTTTACGGGAGCAGCAGGATCCTAATTTTGAGATGGTTCAGCTATTATTAGAGCATGGTGTTGATGCCTTTACAGATGAAGAGTATGCACATACACAGCTTTTGATGCGTATTGTAAAAGTAATGGCAGATCAAGATGCCATAGAAGATTTATTAAAGAAGAATGCTGATGATATTAATCGAACGGATTCCGCAGGTCAGACAATATTGTTAAAAATGATTTTTTTGGGCAACGAAGATATCATTAAACTATTTATCAAATATGGGGCTGATGTTAATCAGGTGAGTAAGTATGGCCATGTGCCGTTACATAACGCCTTTATGAGTGGCAATTTAGACATCGTTAAGTTGCTTTTACAAAATGGTGCTGACAAGACGATTAATCAGCTATTTGACGATAGTGATAATTTTCACAATTCACCGCTGTCTTTTGCCTGTGAGCATGCTATTGCAACTGAACTAAAGGATTTAAGTTTGGTTCAGTTACTATTAGATAGTGGTGCGAATGCTAACCAGAAAAATAAATGTGGTGAAACACTGCTTTATCGCCCTTGTATGGAAGGTTGTATTGATTTAGTTAAGTTGTTGTTAAAATATAGTGTTAAGGAAGAGGTTGAAATTTCCAGCTTATTGCAACTAGCTTGTGGTTGTGGCTATTTAGAGCTTGCTCTTTGTCTCCTAGATTATCATAGCGATGATGTAATTATTGACTGTACCATAAAGGACTCCAGCGGCTTTACGCTCTTAGCTATTGCTATGGAGGCAGCTCACACTGAAATGGTAAGGATGCTGATTGAAAGGTTGTGTAACACTGAGGCAGGCTTTCATCCATATGACGAAACGCTTACCATTGAGGGTAAGAAGACGTGCTATGCGGCGTTTGCTAAAGCTCAAAGTAGTGAAATTCTAAGCATTACCAACGAGATAGCCAACAAAAAAGTAAAGTCAGCTCGAACCAATGTTTCTTGGTGCGACTTCCATCAACCAGCTGGGGTCGGAAGTCGCCCTGAGAATAAAAGAGAAACAAAAAAGAAAGTGTCGGAAGAAGACGTGTCTGAGGAACAGGATAGCATTGAGGAAACCGCTTCTATAGGGCCTAAGTGCTAAAGCCTAAGTCGTAGAGTAGAAGCCTGGTAATTCGTACTATCAGGCTTTTTTAAATAAATTTGGTGCTCCACCATGATGAGCATTTGCAAGGGTGTCTGGATTAGTGATTTGCCGATCGAAGTAATCCACACCGGTTTTTTCTTTTATCACTTCAAGAATTCTTCTTAAATCGCCTTTTTTACTGATGATTTCATTTGCTTTTTCTATGGATTCTTTAATGCTGGCAAGAATAACATCTGTATGGTGATATTCAGGACTAAGTGCGCGATATCCATCCCTAAGGTAGTAGTTTTCAATGGCTTTTTGTACAGTACTGCCGTGTTTGGTATTCCATTGACCGTTGAAGAATCGTCCGATGGAACCACCCCAGGCTCGTGGAGAGCCAAAGGGCTTTTTTTTGTAGAAATGAGCATAGTCTGCAAGTAGCTCCAAGGCAGTCCATGCTTCATCATGATTATGTTGATTATGCGAAAGCTTTCCTGCCTTTTTGAATCTATTATCCCATTGTTTTCGCCAGTATTTTAGAGATTTCCCAGCCATAATGATGTCCTTATTGTTGCACTGAGTTACTAAGTGTATCCGAGTTTATTGATTATACAAGAAATTGAGTAATTTTATGGCAAACCAATTCCACCGCATAATCGATGATTTTTTTATGTCGAAAAGGTAGGGTGTGGGTTTGAGTGAAATTTTCACCCTGTTGGTGAAAATGTAAGGTTAATTGTGTATGGCAAGGAGGTGATGTTTGATTCCACAGCTCATTTAATCCCTGGATCTCTATTGCTAAACAATCATTATGGGAGAGTGAGAGTGGCTTGAATTGCAGGTTATTTCGATTATAGGGACGCAATAGCTGAGTTTGTAGTTTGCCCCCTGTGGCTTGATCATCGATGATCATAGGGGCCTTTAGGTTTTTCAGCGTGTGTCGCAATAGTTTGGATGCAGGGAGGTATTCATCGCTTAATAAATAGGGATCTAAAAGGGGCTTCAGTATTTTTTCGATATTCTGTTTTTCTTCTGCACGAATTTTACATTCTAGGTAAGGATAATCAGTCCGATAGCCCGTAGAGCAGGGAATATCTTTTAATGCATCGTCAATGGTTGCAGCTATTTCCCCTTCACTGACTCCAAAGAGTCGCCATTTCTTGTAAAAAGTCGGGGCTATTGCTATACGTTTCTTAATACTTGGTAGAACATGCTTTTTAAAAATCGGTAAACACTCATGGGGAGGGCCGGGGAGCATAAAAATAAGTTTCTCTTGGTAGGCGATTTTGCAACCATCGGCAGTGCCTTTTTCATTGGGAAGCGGGGTAGAGCCTTCCGGAAATAATGCTTGTTGGCGATTGGATTCGTGGATGGGTAATGAAAAGCTTTGCAAACGTTCAGTGACTCGTTGCCAACTGTCTGGATTGAAGAGGAGTGGTCGCTGGATGATGTCGCTGATAGCAAAACGAGTTTTGTCATCAGATGTCGGCCCCAGTCCACCCGTGGTAATCACGATGTGATGTCGCTCAAGTAGAAATAAAAAGCTATCTTTGAGGGTATCGAGATCATCGCCACTGCAAAGGTGTTGACCCATGCTAAAGCCGTTATCTACGAGTATTTGGGATATTTGTTGGCAATTGCGATCGGTGATATCGCCGTTCACCAATTCATCACCAGTGACTAATATGCCAATTCGAGAATACTTATCCATACCAATACACTAGCAAGCCTATGGTGGATAATCAAATCACAGTGACATTCCAGATAAAAATCCCGATCGGGGTGGTTTGATATGACGAAAATAGGCAGTATTAGTACAGTAGGTGAGCTTATTCGTGGGACACGAAAATCACAAGGATTAACCCAAAAGCAGCTGACAATGGTTTCCGGGGTGGGTTTGCGGTTTCTCAGAGAATTAGAAAGTGGAAAACAAAGTTGCCATATTGGTAAGGTTTACTCTGTTTTGAGGAGTTTGGGGATTGACTTGTACGCGGTATCTCGAAGTAAGGATCAAATATGATCCGGAAACTAGATGTATATTTTCACGAAACATTAGCAGGTCAGTTGATTCAGGTCGTTTAAGCTTTCGTTACAACAAAACTTATTTAACTTTTGAAAAAAAGATTCCTATTTCGCTATCGATGCCACTTTCTGTGGAAGCTTTTCCTGACAAAATATCGCGTTTACATCAAGAGAATTTTTGCCAAGTCTTAAGTGTTCCGCCAGAGTTGAAATATGAGAGGGAAGGTGGCCCCAGTATAGCAAAATGCTTTAAAATTTTAGATGATTTTTCGAGTCAACCGGGTAGCGACCGGTTAGGCTTCATACGGATATTGATTTTTAATTATCTTATTGGAAATGCGGAGGCTCATGGAAAGAATTTTTCTTTTCTTTACAAAGGCAAAGAGCCTAAGCTAGCTCCTGCTTACGATTTGTTTAGCACAGCAGTATACCCTGAGCTTTCCAAAAAGATGGCTATGAAAATTGGTGGCCATTATGATCCTGATACGCTGTTAGAGCGCCATTGGCTGCGGATAGCGCCCGAAGGGATTGGCGCTCAGAAAACGCTGAAAAAAACTCTTGTTCAGATGGCAAAAGCTTGTGTTGATCATGCTTTAATATTAAAAGCTGAATATGCTGCACAAAATATAACCGCCCCCATTATCGATGATATTTGTCATATTATTCAAATACGAGCAAAAAAATTCAGTTAAGCTAATTATTTTGCTAAAATAACGGCCTCTTTTGATCCCATTGGCAGTACAAGTAAGAGGCAAAAATGATACTACTACTCGGTCGCTCTGCATTATCTCCATTTCGATGTTCTCAATTACTTCGCCAATTACAGGGAATATGTCCAGAAATTGAAAAATTAAGCGCAAATTTTATACACTGCGTTGATCTTGAACAAGAACTCACGGTGATGGAATTACAAACCCTAGAGTTACTTTTGACCTATGGCCCTCAGCCTACAGGAGAAACGCTACAAGGTGCGCCGTGCTATGTGATCCCACGGATTGGCACAATTTCCCCATGGGCATCCAAAGCCACAGATATTGCCCATAATTGCGGTTTAACTCACATCAAACGCATTGAACGGGGGATTATGTATAGGCTCCAAGGGCAGGATAAAGATATCCCCTGGGACATCTTGGCCGCCCAACTTCACGATCCATTAACTCAATCATTGCTCTTGGATAAAGATGATATCGCAGCCTTATTTGCCCATCATCAACCTATACCATTAATGCAAATCCCTTTGCTAAAAGAGGGTAACAGGGCCTTAGTAGAGGCGAATGATACCCTGGGGCTTGCGTTGAGTGAAGATGAAATAGAATATCTACTGACTCATTATCAAGCCCTTAAACGAGATCCTACGGATGTGGAATTGATGATGTTTGCCCAAGCCAATTCAGAACATTGTCGTCATAAAATTTTTAATGCTGACTGGACAATTGATGGAGAAAAAAAAGAAAAATCTTTATTTTCCATGATTCGTCATACCTATCAATGCCACAGCGAAGACATGCTTTCTGCCTATCACGATAATGCTGCGGTGATGAAAGGGTGGGAAGCTAAGCGTTGGCTTATCGATCCTGAAACATTAACGTATTACTATCATCAAGAACCTATCCATACTTTGATAAAGGTAGAGACTCATAACCACCCCACAGCCATTTCTCCCTATCCGGGTGCTGCCACAGGCTCTGGCGGAGAAATTCGTGATGAAGGTGCCACAGGGCGGGGGGGTAAACCTAAAGGTGGATTAACCGGTTTTACCGTGTCGAATTTACAAATCCCAGATTTTACTCAACCTTGGGAGATAGCTTACGGTAAACCGGACAGAATAGTGTCGCCCTTGACAGTTATGCTAGATGGCCCCATTGGGGGAGCTGCATTTAATAATGAATTTGGTAGACCTAATGTGTGTGGCTATTTTCGTAGTTTTGAAATGGCGGTGACCGATGGAGGCAACACGCGAATTCATGGCTATCATAAACCCATTATGATAGCAGGAGGATTGGGTCATGTCCGTGAAAATCATGTGAATAAATTACCCATACCAGAAGGGTCTCTATTGATTGTGTTGGGTGGCCCTGCTATGGAAATTGGTTTGGGAGGTGGTGCTGCTTCTTCCACGGCGAGCGGGACTCGTCAAGAAGATTTGGATTTTGCATCGGTGCAACGGGATAACGCTGAAATGGAACGACGTTGCCAAGAAGTCATTGATAGTTGTAGCGCCTTGGGTGAGAGTAGTCCGATTATTGCTATTCATGATGTAGGAGCAGGGGGACTTTCCAATGCGTTGCCTGAACTTGTGAATGATTGTGGTATGGGCGCAACGCTGCAACTGCGGGATATTCCTAATGCAGAGCAGGGGATGTCACCTTTAGCAATTTGGTGTAATGAAGCCCAGGAACGTTATGTGCTTGGAATTGCGCCGAATGATCTTGCACGGTTTGAAGCCATGGCCCAGCGGGAGCGTTGTCCTTTTGCCGTGGTGGGGCAAGTGACAGCGAAACGAGATCTTGTGGTCAGTGATAGCCACTTTGAAAATGCGCCGATTGATTTACCCATGGAGATGCTGTTAGGTAAGCCTCCTAAACTTGTAAAAAATGTTTCAGGGGGTAGCGCGCCGAGTCAATCGTTAGATTTGAATGCGGTTACCCTTGCAGAAGCGGCCCGACGAGTGTTACAGCTACCAACGGTTGCCAGTAAACACTTTTTAATTACCATTGGTGATCGAACGGTGGGAGGGTTGATCTGCCGGGATCAAATGGTTGGCCCTTGGCAAGTGCCTGTGGCCGATTGCGCTGTTATGGCAAATAGCTATGAAGGCTATCAAGGGGAAGCCATGGCTATGGGGGAACGATCCCCTATTGCTATTGTTAATCCTAAGGGATCGGCACGGATGGCGGTGGCAGAAGCTGTGACAAATATTGCAGGAGCCGCGATCCCCAGCCTTGCAAAAATTAAATTATCGGCCAATTGGATGGCCGCGGCCACCGGTGACGAGCAAGGTGCTGATTTGTATGATGCGGTGGAAGCGATTGGGATGGAATTATGCCCTAAGTTACAGTTAACGATTCCTGTGGGTAAAGATTCTCTTTCCATGGCAACGAGCTGGGAAGCACACGGAGAAAAACGTCAGGTCTCGTCACCAGTATCACTGGTTATTTCTGCTTTTGCACCGGTAGAGGATATTCGTAAAAGCTTAACTCCTCAATTACGACAAGACGTCGATAGCGAATTAATTTTTGTGGATTTGGCCATGGGAAAGCAGCGTTTAGGTGCTAGCTGTTTGGCACAAACCTTTAGCCAACTCGGTGATGAAACCCCGGATGTTGAAGATGCACAGTTACTAGCGGGATTTTTCCAAGCTATCCAGCAATTGAATCGGGAAGGCTGTCTGTTAGCTTACCATGATCGCTCAGATGGGGGATTATTTGCGACATTATGCGAAATGGCTTTTGCTGGGCATTGCGGTATTTCAGTGGAGTTGAAAAAATTAGGGGATGATCCTCTTGGCATATTGTTCAATGAAGAATTAGGTGCCGTGATTCAAATTCAAACCCAAGATCACACTCGGGTACTGGATATTTTGCAGCAGTTTTCCCAAGTCGGCGTTTCATTAGGTTCTGTGAACGATGAAGATGCCATTGAATTTTTCCATCAAGGGAAAAATATCCTCTCTGAAACCCGCACAACTTGGCACAAGCTTTGGTCTGAAACCAGTTATCGTATGCAAGCGTTACGCGATAATCCTGAAACGGCTAAGCAAGAATTTATAGGCTTAGGGGATGAAAGTAATCCCGGATTACAGAGTCAGTTGACGTTTGATGTTAATAAAAACTTTGGAAATGCTTATATTAATTTGGGTAAAAAACCTCGGGTTGCTATTCTTCGTGATCAAGGTGTCAATGGACATTTTGAAATGGCCGGAGCTTTTGACCGTGCCGGCTTTACCGCAGTGGATGTGCATATGAGTGACTTAATGGCGGGCCGAAAATCCTTGCAGGATGTGGTAGGTTTTGCAGCTTGCGGTGGTTTTTCTTATGGTGATGTCTTAGGGGCCGGTGAAGGATGGGCCAAATCTATTTTATTTAACGTAAACATGAGGGATCATTTCGCTGAATTTTTTCATAGAGCGGATACTTTTGCCTTAGGGGTGTGTAATGGCTGCCAAATGATGGCGAATATAAAAACGCTGATCCCAGGTGCCAATCACTGGCCTCATTTTGTGCGCAACCTATCGGAGCAATACGAAGCTAGATTAGTCATGGTTGAAGTTCAAGAAACGCCGTCATGGATGTTCCAAGGCATGGCTGGATCGCGTATTCCCATCGTGGTTGCCCATGGAGAAGGTCGGGCAGAATGGGCCACAGAAGATTTACGCCATCAAGCTCATCAATCTGGCCAAGTGCCATTACGTTACGTGGATAATCATGGCAAACTCACTCAAAATTATCCGAGCAATCCCAACGGTAGTCCTCACGGTATGACCGCTTTTTGTAATGAAGATGGGCGCTTTACCGTTATGATGCCCCATCCTGAGCGGATATTCCGATCTTGGCAAATGTCTTGGCACCCAGATGAATGGCAAGAAAATAGCCCCTGGATGAGGCTATTTTATAATTTGCGAGAAAAATACTAGTATGCGATATAACGCTTAGGGCGTATGTCTTGGGGGCTGCCACAAATGACGCTTTCACCAGAGGGAGCGGAAGCGCTGATTATGGGGCGGTGAAAAGAATTACGATGTTGGATGGCGATGCTTGTAGAGTGAGAGTGATATTTATTTTCTTCTTCAGAGGAGTCTGTTTCTAGCTCATCCCTTTCTTCACAGACTGTTTCCAGGTACAAGGATATTTCTTTGAAATAACCTATTGCGGTATCAGGTTCTCCTGACCATTTAGCGGCTTTGCAAAATGTTTCAACGGTTGTCGGCTCGTTGGAGAATATATTTGGTTCATCATCGAACGTAAAAGGGAAATCCTCGTCACTGGTGCTAGATGATGTGGATGATGTCGCGTTGTCGTAAAGTGATTGCAGATCCTCAATCGCATTTTGTAATGTTTGGATATCTTGCTGGTTGTCATTTTCAGGATTTTTGGATAACTGTTGGTACAGTTGGTAAAGCTTTTGAAGATTTGCCATGGAAGCGCCCCCTGTCAGTGGTTAATTTTTGATTCACAGCAACTCCATTGCTTTATTTTAATCCATTTCTTGAATTTACTACAAAATGCTTTAAGGAGAAAGTTTTTTGTTACAAAACCACTGATAAATGAACAATATAGTGTCTATTCAAGGGGCGATTTGCAAAATTTTAGGAACCACGGTAGGGTGAATCCACTAAAGATACAGGGAGAATAATCATCCATGCAGGTCATTGATTCTGGTCGGAAAATACGCATTGCGCTGGTCGGTTGCGGTAGGATTGCGAAAAATCATTTAAAAGCCATGAGAGAATTTCCAGATGATCTTGAACTGGTAGCAGTCTGTGACACAAATGCTGAAGTGAGCCAAGCGGTTGCTAAAGAGTATGGCGTTACAGCGTTTGATCAATTGAGCCAAATGCTGCAAGAGAGTGATGCCGATGTTGTGAGTGTTTGTACACCCAGTGGTAGTCATGCCAGGCAAGTGGTTGAAATTGCTCAAGCCGGTAAGCATGTTATCACGGAAAAACCTATGGCCACCCGCTGGCAAGATGGGATTGATATGGTCAAAGCTTGTGATGATGCAGGGGTGCGCTTGTTTGTAGTGAAGCAAAATCGTCGTAACGCTACCTTACAATTACTCAAGAAAGCAGTAGATCAAGGCCGGTTTGGTAAAATCCACATGGTTTCTTTGAATGTTTTTTGGACTCGTCCCCAAGATTATTATGATCAGTCTCCCTGGCGAGGAACTTGGGAACATGATGGTGGCGCTTTCATGAATCAGGCTAGCCATTATGTTGATTTGTTGCATTGGATTGTGGGGCCTGTGGATACTATTCAAGCGATGACCGGAACGCTTGCCCGAGATATCGAGGCAGAAGATAGCGGTGTGTTGAATATTCGTTGGCGCTCTGGTGCGTTGGGATCCATGAGTGTAACCATGTTAGCGTACCCTAAAAATTTTGAAGGCTCTATCACTATCCTAGGGGAAAAAGGTACTGTGCGAGTAGGGGGTATGGCGGTGAATGAAATACAGCATTGGGAATTTGCAGAAAAACGCCCAGAAGATGAAAATATCGCAGATGCCAGCTATGAGACTACCTCCGTGTATGGCTTTGGTCATCCCCTTTATTACGCGAATGTAGTAGAGGTGTTACGAGGTCAAGCCACACCGGCCACAGATGGCCGCGATGGTTTAAAATCCTTGGAATTACTCATTGCAGCCTATCGTTCCGCTCGGGACAATGTGCCAGTCAGTTTACCCTTGGAGCTATAAATATGGCTAGTTTTTTTCAACATGAAACGGCCATTATTGATGAGGGTGCGACAATTGGTAAAGGATCCTGGGTGTGGCATTGGGTGCATATCTGTGGTCAAGCAAAAATAGGTGAAGATTGTCGTTTCGGACAAAATGTTTTTGTGGGTAATGATGTTGTCATCGGTAACAATGTTAAAATCCAAAACAATGTGTCCGTCTATGACAAAGTGACGTTAGAAGACGATGTTTTTTGCGGCCCCAGTATGGTGTTTACCAATGTTTATAATCCTCGTGCTGCGATTAATCGCAAAGATGAATATTTGCCAACCTTGGTGAAGCAGGGCGCAACCTTAGGAGCAAATTGTACCATTATTTGTGGGGTGACAGTGGGGCGTTATGCCTTTGTTGGCGCGGGTAGCGTTGTGACTAAGGATGTACCCGATTACGCCTTAATGGTTGGTGTGCCTGCAAAGCAAATCGGCTGGGTTAACGAACAAGGCGAGCGTGTGAAACAGTTTACAGAAGAGGATACCATCTAATGCAATTTATTGACTTGAAAACCCAGTATCAACATGTTGCAGAGCAGGTGAATGCTAATATTCAAAAGGTATTGGAGCATGGTCAGTATATCATGGGTCAAGAGGTGGCTGAGCTAGAGACGCAGTTGCAGGATTTTGTGGGCGCCAGTCATTGTATTGGGGTTTCAAATGGCTCCGATGCATTGCTGATTGCCATGTTAGCATTGGGTATTGGCCCTGGAGATGAAGTCATTACTACGGCGTTTTCCTTTTTTGCCACAGCATCCATGATTAAATTGCTCGGCGCAAAACCTGTTTTTGTGGATATTGACCCACAGACTTACAACATCGATCCCGAATTAATTGAAAGTGTGATCAACGCTAAAACCAAAGCCATTCTTCCGGTGAGTCTCTATGGTCAATGTGCAGATTTTAATGCTATTAACACGATTGCAGAAAAACATAATTTGCCCGTCATCGAAGATGCTGCTCAGAGTTTAGGTGCGACCTATCAGGGGAAACAATCTTGTAATCTCAGTACCATTGCAACGACGAGCTTTTTTCCTTCTAAGCCCTTAGGTTGTTATGGAGATGGGGGAGCTTGCTTTACGAATGATTCAGAATTAGCCTTGCGCATGAAACAAATTCGCGTGCATGGACAAGAAAAGCGTTACCATCATGTACGCTTGGGTCTTAATGGGCGCTTGGATACGTTGCAAGCGGCGATTTTATTAGCAAAATTACCGTTGTTTATGGATGAAGTTGCCATGCGACAACGAGTGGCGGACAATTATCAAGCCTTGTTTGCTGACGTCGATACTGTAGTGATCCCCCACGTCGTGCCAAATAATACCAGCGTCTACGGGCAATATACCTTACGCGTAAAGCAACGTGATGAGTTGCAAGCGGTATTAAAAGGGAAGGGGATCCCAACGGCAGTGCATTACCCAGCCCCCATGTCATCTCAGCCAGCAATTGAGGATCATCGTGTAGGGCAATATCCTCATGCTGAAGCCGCCGCGAAAGAAGTGCTTAGCTTGCCCATGCACCCTTATTTGGGAATGGCCGATCAAGCTAAAATTGTTGCAGCGATTGAAGAGTTTTATGCATGAAAATTGTCACGATTATTGGCGCAAGACCTCAGTTTATCAAAGCGGCTATGGTGTCCCGAGTCTTTGCGACAAGAGAGGCTTGCCAGGAAATTTTGGTGCATACAGGACAGCATTATCAAAATAATTTATCCGATATTTTTTTTACGGAGCTTCAGATCCCAATGCCGGATTATCATTTAGGGGTGGGATCGGCAACCCATGGATTGCAGACAGGAAAGATGCTTGCAGCCATTGAGCAAGTTTTACTAAAAGAAAAACCCCACTGTCTGTTAGTCTACGGAGACACTAATTCAACTATGGCTGGAGCGTTGGCTGGGGCAAAATTACATATTCCTGTGGCGCATGTAGAAGCAGGGTTACGATCGTTTAATCGCAAAATGCCTGAAGAGATCAACCGGATCACGACGGATCATATTTCAGATTATTGCTTTACGCCTTGCGATAATGCAAGTCAATTATTGCTTCAAGAAGGGATTTCTCAGAATATCATCCACCAGGTGGGGGATGTGATGTTCGATGCGGTGACCTTTTATGGAACCCTTGCGAAGGAAAAAAGTCAAATTCTGTCTCAATTGGAATTAGTAGAAAAACAATATTTTATTTGTACTATTCACAGAGCAGAGAATACCGATGATCCTAAACGTCTCCATGCTATTTTTGAAACGCTGATGACTTTAGCTGATAATCGGCCCGTGGTTTTACCCCTACATCCGCGAACAGAAAAATATTTGCTAAAGTATGATTTAATGGGACGGGTAAAAGAAAAATTAACATTAATTGACCCCCTAGGGTACTTGGATATGTGCCGCCTCACCATGGGTGCAGCCCTTGTGTTGACAGATTCGGGAGGATTGCAGAAGGAAGCGTATTTTAATCAAGTTCCTTGCGCAACCCTGCGCGATGAGACGGAATGGGTAGAATTGGTGGAGCATGGTTGGAATCATTTAGTGCCTCCAACAAAAAGTAGCATCATGGTAGATGCTGTGGAAACATTGCTGAGTCAAGCCAAAGGTACCGCTACGGATCTATATGGGGACGGTCACAGTGCAGAGAAGGTTGTGGATATTTTACAGATCTTATAGCCGTATATCTGGTATGGGAGGCTGGGGCTTGAGATAACTTGCTAATAAGTAATCTTTTTTCTCCGTTTACCCTATGAATACCCTCATATCTTCTTCGATTATTTTTAATTTGAGTCAATTTGGCTCAGGCATTTTTGTTTACAGTTCCAGAAAATTATGATAGAGTCCGGCTCTATAAAAGAATAACTAATTAGGGAGTAATGTATAACTATGAATGAGCAGTGGAAGATAGAAGAGAAAAAAGAAGAAGCTTCAGTATCTAAAGAAAATAGCACAGAAGTCTTCGATGAATCCAGCTTTGAGATACCAGAGATACCAGAGATACCAGAGATACCAGAGATACCAGAGATACCAGAGATACCAAAAAATTCTGACTATGAAAGATTGCTACAAGCGTGTAAAGATAATAATAAAGATCTCGCTCTGGGACTTATTGGAGATCCTGACATACCTATCAACCCTTCAAAGGCATCCCAAGTATCACCGCTGACTCACGCTTGTGAGCAAGGCAATATCAAGCTTGTCAAAGCCTTATTGGTAAGAGAGGATCTTGTTTTAGATTCTAATGATTACATTCGTTATGCTGGAAAAAACCAAAAAATTATTAATGCGTTATTGACACATCCTAAGCTTAGAATAGTGAATAACCTTAGTCAATCATTGTTCAGGGTTCAAGATTTATTTACTGGATGTGAGGAACAGCATGAAGATATTGCTAACTTTCTTGTAAAGCAAATCAGGCATTTCCAGCATATCGAGCACTTATTACGGTTGTTTGATGCCATTGGCATAGGCTATGGAAATGAAGCCGGGGAAGCAAACGAAAACGGCCCTTGTGATGAACATTTGAAAGGGCTACGGTACCGAAAAATGTTAGGAGAGGTTGGGTTATATGGTTATCGTGAAACAAATGATACTGAAAAGGTTGCTCGGGCAGGTATCAAATGTGCTAGAGCTATCATCAAAACTAAAAAAAGCATCCTTTCTCAAGAAGAATATACGCAATGTGAAAAACTTTTTGATCGACAAATTACTCGACTTAATTCGGATAGGGATCAAAGCGAAAGAAAAGAACTTTTAAGTTGGTTTCACAATACTGAGAACGTCAAGATCTTGATAGAGGTAAAACTTGAGGAAGCGAAGAAGATTTCTATGGTAGCGGATGATGGGGGTGAAATTGAAGACAATAGTTTATGGAAGGCTTGTATCCAAGAGAACGTGGAACAGGTTAAAGTGCTCTTAGCCGATCCTAGTACTCAGCTTCAGCAAAGTGAACCTGAACTCTCACCTATTTTTGCAGCCTTAATGACCAAAAATATGCCTATCCTTAAGCTCTTGCTAGACTGCAAGGAGATTGACTTGAGTTCTAAGCAACTTTTTTCTTTTGCTAAAGAACCGGATTTTATCAATGAATTACTAAAGCGTCCGGAAATAAATGTTGTTAGCAACATAGATTTCTTCTATGGATTTTTAAAGGTTAGTACATCCGAAGAAAAGCAATCTGGGCTTTCTGAAAAGTTTGTAAAACAGATTAAAAATATTCAACATATTCATCATCTTCTCGAAATTTTTGATGCAATCGGCATAGGCCGAGGCAACAACATAGGAGAGTTTGATTCTTGTTATTTTGCTAGACTTCGGCACCGAAAGCTTTGGGGCCCTTCACACTTCGGTAAAATGGGTTATCGCGAAACTAATGATACTGAGGTGATTGCCTGGGCAGGTATCAAACGTGCTAAAGCTATCATAAAAAATAAAAATGGCTTAACTCAGAAAGAATATGAGCAATGTATCAAGCTTTTCAATAGACAAATCGCTCGAAATGAAAGCAGTGATGATCGTAAAGCAAAGGAAAATATTTTAAAATGGTTGGATTCTCAATCGAAGATTGCTGAGGAAGTTCCTCCACTGCTGAATGAGCCTTAAAATTTTTGCACTAAGGTCAAGGTTGTACTTGAATTCTTCGCTCAGGACTTGTTCATAGCGCCTAGGGCAAATATCTTCATGCAGGTGATACTAGGGTTGTTCCATTAGAGCACGACTCATTTTAATGGGACAGCCCTGTCTTTATTAATTACTGTTGGTCACGTTTTTTTAGCACAAGCATATTTCCTACAATAATCAGAGCAATACCGACAAAGGTATTGTTTTCCCAGTAGAAGGTTTCAAAAAATGTGGATAAGAGCATGGCGTGGTTGGGCGTTATGATGAAAATATAAGCGGCTCGCTCTGGGCCGATATTGCCGAGTAATTTAAGATAACAGCCGAAGGCTATCACTGTACCAAAAATAGCTAAAAACAGCAGAGACGCAACGTAAGGCATTGAAAAATCAAAGCCGATAGATTGCCCCATGAGTACTGCCACCAACGCACTAAAAATAGCACCGTAACACATACTGTAAGCACTGCCTTGTAGGATAGGAATTTGATAGACTTGGTTACGCTTTGCGATCATATTACCGATGGAGGCGGTATAGGTTGCTAGAGTGCAGTAACCTAATCCTATGAGCATATTATGTAGCCCTTCCGTGGTATGGGTTGCGGCTTTAATTTGTGACCAGAAAACCTCACACAAACCCATGATCCCAAATAAGGCTCCAAGCACAATTTTTATGGAAATAGGTGTTTTAAAGAAAATACGAGCATTGATAATGTTCATAATTGCTATTAATGCGGCAATGACAGCGACCACACCACTGACTAAATAAGCAGAACCAACATAAAAAAGTAGATAATTTCCGGAAAATAAGAAGATCCCTTGGCCTATCATTGCAATATGATCGGTGCCTTTGAGGGTGACTTTTTTTGAAAATGGAAGACAACAAATTAACAAAATTCCGGACAGAGCAAACCGATAGGTTACAGACCAGGCTGCTGGAACCTGCCCCACTTGGTATTGAATACCGAGCCAGGTGGTACCCCAGATAATAATCGTTGTGAGATAAAAAGCAGCATTAATCATTGAGGTCGATGCTCATGGGCTAGGAGCCACTTTTTTATTTGAAATAATGTTCCATCAGTTGCGCCAGCGTAACCCCCTTGATGGGTTTTTGCAATGATTCGATGGCAAGGAATAATAAGAGGAATAGGATTTCGGCGACAAGCTTGGCCAATAGCTTGGGCGCAGCTTTTTAGCTCTTGTGCTAACTGGCCATAGGTTTTGGGAATGCCGGGTTTAATTTTTTGCAGGGCTTGCCATACGCTTATTTGAAAGGGTGTGCCGGTAGGTGCCAGAGGTATTGAAAAATTGTGGAGAGGATCTTTCAGGTAGTGCTGAATTTGTTCAGCAATGTTTTTCTCGAAAGAAGTCTGTGGAAACCGGTCAGAGATATGTTTAAAAATAAACTCAAGTTGCGTTATGCATTGTTGATTGTGGCAAATAAGAAGATTAGAAAGGGGGGTTAACAGAGTGAAAACGGTCTCATCTTTTGACGACGAGACCGTATCATTTTTCATATCAGTCTTTCTTATCTTTGGCTGCTTTTTTTACTTTGCTAACGAGTTTTTCTTTGATTCTGGCGGCCCGACCGGTTAATCCACGGAGATAGTAGAGTTTAGCTCGGCGCACATCACCTCGGCGTTTGACTTCGATGTTGTCAATTATAGGGCTATAAGTTCTAAATACTCGCTCAACACCTTCCCCGTGAGAAATTTTACGTACGGTGAAGGACGAATTAAAGCCGCGGTTACGCTTAGCGATGATGACCCCTTCAAAGGCTTGTAGTCGTGCACGAGTGCCTTCTTTAACTTTTACGCTAACGACAACCGTATCACCGGGATTAAATTCTGGGATGGTTTTCCCCATTTGCTCTTGCTCAATTTGTTCAATAATTTTGCTCATCGGTGACTCCTATGCATCGCCCTTTGTTAATTCAGCCAATATTCGTTGTTGTTCCGGTGTCAGTTGCATGGCTTCCAACAGATCCGGTCGTCGTTCCCAAGTGCGAAGCAGTGCTTGTTTTAAGCGCCACTTTGCAATTGCTTTGTGATCGCCACTGAGAAGCACAGTAGGAACTTTTAGCCCCTGGTATTCCTCTGGACGAGTAAAGTGAGGATAATCGAGCAAGCCCTCACAAAAAGAATCTTGCTGGGCAGAATCCTCATCACCTAATACACCAGGTAGAAGGCGAGTAATCGCGTCAATCATGACCATTATAGCCAATTCACCACCCGTTAGTACATAATCGCCAATAGACCATTCTTCATCTACTTGGCTGGTGATAATTCTTTCATCAATGCCTTCGTACCGGCCCGCCAATAATATCAGCTTTTTGCCAGCAGTAAATTGTTTTGCGGCATTATAATCAAACTTTTTCCCCTGGGGGGAAAGGTAGATGACCTTTGTATCCTGGCCGATGCTTTCTCGTGCCAGGTTAATGGTGTCTGAAATAGGCTGTATCCCCATGACCATCCCAGGCCCACCCCCATAGGGTCGGTCATCCACTGTATGGTGCTTACACTGGCTGTGATCCCGAGGATCATACAGACTGACGTCTACTAACCCCTGCTTTTTTGCCCGGCCTACCACGCCATAATCTAGCGGGGTAAACATGTCTGGGAAAATGGAAATAACAGCAAATTTCATGGGGCTAAAAATCAGGATCCCAATCCACCGTAATGCTGCCTTCTGCCAGATTAACCTGTTTAACGACTTGTTCCCGGATAAAAGGCACTAAGCGTTCTTTCTCCCCTTTTACCACGAGGACATCGTTAGCGCCTGTGCTAAAGAGGTATTCTACGTTGCCTAGGATTTGATCCTCGACAGTCCGTACTTCTAGATCCTGTAGATCAGACCAGTAATACTCTCCTTCATCGAGGGTAGGTAAATTGCTCCGAGGGGTGCCCATTTTCAATCCTGTATAAAGCCTAGCGTCTTCTGGATTATCACAGCCGACTAACTTAGCAATAATGCTGGTACCATGAGCTTTAATGGCTTCTATCTCAAGTACTTGCCACTGATTGTCAATGAAAAAATACAGTGGTTTGTAATCAACGATATTGCTCATGGGATCTGTGTAGGAATTGACCTTCAACCAGCCTTTAATGCCATAGGTTTTCCCTAGGCTGCCTAAGACAACGATATTGTTGTCATTCAGCTCGGCAGGAATGGGTTTTGCTACAGAGATCGCCATCATTATGCTGCCTCAGCTTTTTCCTTAGGAGGTTGGTTTGCATAATCTTTGGCAATGCGCCGCACCCGAGGAGAAGGTTTAGCCCCTTGAGCCACCCAATGGTTAAGACGTTCCACATCCAAGCGAATTTTTTCTTGGTTTCCCATTGCGACAGGGTTGTAAAACCCTATAGCTTCGATCCGACGGCCATCGCGGGGGCTGCGTTTGTCTGCTACAACTATATGATAAAATGGACGTTTTTTTGATCCGCCCCGAGCTAAACGAATAACTACCATGGTATTTTATATCCTCATTTGTTTGGGTTTTGGTCGTAAAATAACCTTTCTCCAAAATTAAGCCAATAATTGTACGAAATTTTTCGCACTTTGAGAAGGGCTAAAGGAAATTTTTCTTTACCATTCTAGCAGTTGGCAGCGTTTTTGGGCAAAAATTTTGAAT
This sequence comes from Gammaproteobacteria bacterium, assembly GCA_021773305.1. Taxonomy (GTDB): domain Bacteria; phylum Pseudomonadota; class Gammaproteobacteria; order UBA1113; family UBA1113; genus JAJFKH01. The sequence continues at coordinate 36,251 of JAJFKH010000008.1, forward strand.
TTTTCCATTAAAAGAGAGGTTTGCCGAGGATTTAACTGGGCTGATTGGGCATAGGCGTTGATAAAAACCTTGTGATCGGCTTTGCTAAACAGTGATTTAAAGCTGCGATTGAAGAGAAAAGTTGTGATGTTTTTGATCTGCCGCCGGGTAGGCACCTTTAGCCAATGAAAGTTTACATTTTGCACATCGATTAAGTAGAATTTTTCGTCCCATAGGAGGATGTTACCTGGATGCAGATCACGAAAATAAATGCCATGTTGATGCAGTGAATAGATAAAGTGTGCCGTCTTTTCCAAGAGCGGTGTGTTGTTCTTAAGGAGGGCATCTAGAGACGTTCCAGGGAGCTTTTGATAGCGTATGTAGATACTATTATCTTCAGAGCAATCATAAGCACTGATGGGAATGATGCTCTCAAAGTCCTTTTTCTGTAGTCGCTGACTATTGCAAATGAAGCGTTTTGCTCTGCGTTTTGCCCTATTGAGATTATTTTTGCCATAAAATAATTTGAGTATGGTGCCATCGGCTAGTTCAAAAATCCGATCCCGGCCATTTTTACTGTGGATCACCGTCGCTGTTTTGATGAGAAGGGAAAATTCTGCTAGGGTGATGGGAGTTATGTTCACCTAAAAAGGGAACCCTTGGTTACCACCATTGGGCATCATTTGTTTCATTTTCCGCATCATTTTACCCATGCCTCCTTTGGCCATTTTTTTCATCATTTTCTGCATTTGTGCAAATTGTTTCAGTAGCTGGTTGATTTCCGAGGTTTCGCTACCGGAGCCATTGGCAATACGCTTTTTACGTGAGGCTTTGATGATGTTTGGATGACGCCGTTCCTTGGGTGTCATGGAATTAATAATTGCTTCAAAGCGGTGAAAAAATTTATCATTTTTCAGTTGAGCTTTAACTTCTGGAGGTAGCTGACCCATGCCGGGTAATTTTTCCATGAGGCTCATCATGCCGCCCATTTTTTTCATTTGTTGCAGTTGATCAAGAAAATCTTCTAGATCAAAACTTTTGCCTTTTTTGATTTTTTTCGCGAGTTTTTCAGCTTTTTTTTGGTCAACTTTATGGTGGGCTTCTTCCACAAGGGATAAAATATCACCCATTCCTAAAATTCTTGATGCAACCCTGTCAGGATGGAATGCTTCGAATGCATCAATTTTTTCCCCGGTTCCCATAAATTTAATGGGTTTGCCAGTAATTTCGCGAATGGATAATGCGGCACCGCCTCTTGCATCACCGTCGGTCTTGGTTAAGACCACGCCAGTGAGAGGCAGTGCTTCATGGAAGGCTTTGGCTGTGTTTGCAGCATCTTGACCGGTCATACTGTCCACAACGAACAGGGTTTCTTGGGGGGTGATGGCTTGATGGATTTGTTTAATTTCTGTCATCATACCATCATCAATATGTAAACGACCGGCGGTATCAACAATTACCACATCGTGGAATTTAATTTGTGCCATGGAAATAGCATTGTTGGCAATGTCCACAGGTCGTTGAGCGGTCGTGCTCGGGAAATAAGCAATGTCGTTTTGCTCTGCTAAGCGTGCTAGCTGCTCAATCGCTGCGGGGCGATAAATATCGGCACTGGTTACTAGTACGGATTTTTTATGCTTATTTTTAAGCCAGGTTGCGAGCTTCGCGACAGTGGTTGTTTTACCTGAACCTTGCAATCCTGCCATGAGGATAACCGTGGGGGGTTTACCATGAAAATCAATTTCTGCATTGGCATCGCCCATAAGATGAACGAGTTCATCATTTACGATTTTAATTAATGCTTGGCCAGGTGTTAGGCTTTCAACAACTTTTTCGCCCTGGGCGGTTTCTTTGACATGCTCAATAAAGGTTTTGACCACGGGTAGGGCCACATCGGCATCCAGCAGTGCCATCCGTACTTCTCGGAGGCTATCTTCCATATTTTTTTCAGTGAGGCGTCCTTGCCCTCGCAAGGTTTTAATAGTGCGATTTAGGCGATCGCTAAGTGACTCAAACATGTACCCACCCCATTGTATAGCTGATTAATGTTAGTTCAACTATTGTACCGGAAAAGTAAGGGACTGCACAAGCGTGATCATATTATAGACAAGTAGAGTAATGGGTAAGGCTTCTCTCGGCTATGAGTTTGTGAGATGATTGAGGCTTGTTTAATGTGAATGATTTATCGTGTTATGCCACTTGTAACAATGACAGTGTTTGCCCTTCTATCTTACGCTCTGGCCGCTATGAGTGTGGGGGTGGTGATGGTTTCTGATAAGAAAAAAAACTACACATTTTCCTATGGAGCGACAGTTGCAGGATTAGCATTTCATGGTTATTTACTTTATCAGTGGATTGATAGAACAGGTAGTTATTTCCACAGTCAGGGTCAGAATTTATATTATTTTAACTTAATATCAATGATTTGCTGGTTAGCGGTGGGCGTTATTCTGTTAGTGTCTTTGCGTAAACCAACCCAGAGTCTGTTATTGTTAAATCTTTCTCTCGCAGTTGTGTCGATTTTAGCGGTGGTATTTTTTCCGGGTGATTATAGGGTTTCTACGCAGATTGATAGTAGTGCTTTGATTCATATTTTAGCTTCTATCGTGGTGACTAGCTTGTTTTGCATTGCAGCAGGTCAAGCCTTATTGCTATCTTTGCAGGATTATTTTTTGCGTTCAAATCGAAATGTTATGTTTTTACGTATTTTGCCACCCATTGAAACCATGGAAAATATTTTATTTCAGGTGATAGGGTTAGGGTTTATTTTACTCAGCTTTGTGGTTGTGACCAGCTTGTTGCTTCTTTCTAATAGTTGGGGTGAAAGCGTCACTCATGGTATATTGATGGCATTGGTCGCGTGGATGACTTTTGCTGTGCTACTTTGGGGTCGGTATCGCCGGGGCTTTCGAGGGAAGACAGCTATTCGCTTGACCCTAATAGGGTTTGCATTATTGGGTTTGTCTTATTTTGGGCATTGGTTAATTTTCGGATGGTTTGTAGGGTAGGAAAGCCTTGACTCATACATCATTAGTCACTTTAGTCAGTTTGTTAGTATTTTTAATCCTGTTATCGGGTTTCTTTTCTGGATCAGAAACGGGAATGATGTCAGTGAACCGCTATCGCTTGCGGCATTTAGCTCGTGAAAAAAATAGTGGAGCGATGCGGGTAAGCGCATTATTAAAGCGGATCGATCGATTGCTCGGTGTTATTTTAATAGGCAACACTTTTGCTAATATTTTTGCATCAGCCATTGCAACAGTTATCGCTATACGCCTGTATGGTGACATTGGGGTGGCTTATGCAACCGCTATTTTGACACTGATTATTTTAATTTTTGCAGAAATTACACCGAAGACTTTGGCAGCATTATATCCCCAAAAAGTGTCTTTTTTAGTTTCTGGGCCGCTGAAGGTTTTGCTAACAGTGCTTTATCCGGTGGTTTATGTTGCTAATACGATGGCAAATAGTATTTTGCGGATGTTTGGTATTAAGCTACAAAAAGAAGGTTCTGACCATTTTAGTAGCGAAGAATTGCGGACGGTTTTATCTGAGTCAACCAGCCGAATTTCTGCGCAACATCAGGATATGTTGTTGCGTATTTTAGATTTAGAAGAGATGACGGTGGATGATGTGATGATCCCCCGTAGTGAAATTATTGGTATTGATTTGGAAGATGATTGGAATGAAATTTTAGGGTTGATTGTCAATTGTCCTCATACGCGTTTACCCGTCTATCAAGATGGCATTGACAATGTTCAAGGCATTATTAATTCAAAAGATTTGCTTAAGTTAACCGGCCAAAGCCGCTTAGATAGAGATTCCTTGGCAGAGTTGGTTAAAGAAGCGTATTTTATTCCTAAAGGTGCATCACTAAGTACTCAAATGATGAATTTTCGTCAGGAGCGCCACCATGTGGCTCTGGTAGTGGATGAGTATGGCGACATTCAAGGTTTAGTCACAGTAGAAGATATTGTTGAGGAAATTGTCGGTGAGCTTTCAGCAGAAACGCCTTCGGTAAGTAAGCTTGTCACAAGCCAAGCAGATGGCAGCTATTTGGCTGATGGGAGTGTCAATATTCGAGAGTTAAATCGTTTAATGTCCTGGGAATTGCCTGTGGATGGGCCTAAAACGTTAAGCGGTGTGATTGTCGAATATCTAGAATCGATCCCTGAGCCAGGAACCTGCGTAAAGCTAAATGGTTACCCGGTGGAAGTGGTGGACGTCTATGCCAATATGGTAAAAACTGCACTTATTTTTCCTCGGCAAAAAGAAGAAACCTCAGGAGAGTCTTCTGTTTAAATAGCGGTTTGTCTTAGGTTTCTAAAATGATTACTGCTACTACATGACGATTTTCTGCCGTGAGCACGCTATAGGTGCGGCATAGCGCACTGTTGTTCATGACTTCTACTGGGATTTGGTTTTGTGCAAAATAGCCGATAATTTCTTTTGGAGGAAAGCGGAGTGTCTTGCCACTGCCTAGTAACAGAACATTTGGCTCTAACGCGAGAATAGGTTCAATGTCTGCGGGTTTGAGTGCTTGAATGGTACTAACCGGCCAGGGGTGGATGATTTGCTTCGGTGAGACGATTAAGCTATCGTGATAAGTTGTGTCATTGATGGTAACAGAATCGTTATCGTAGGCTTTGATTTGGTATACGGCTGTATTATCATCGAGGCTTAGTCGCATGTTACACTCCTGGGATTCTAGGATCACCCTAGATGCGCCGAGTATACCACCAGAGGATAAGAGAATGGAAGGTTTTGAACGTAGCCAGCACTTACCCCCTTATGTATTTAGTTTAACCCAAAAATTTAAAGAAGTTGCTCAGGCAAAAGGTATTCATATTATTGATTTTTCTATGGGCAACCCTGATCAATCCACACCAATGCCTATTGTAGAAAGCCTCAGAGCTGCGGCTTTAATCGAGCAAAACCATCGATATTCTTCTTCTGGAGGCATAAAGCCGTTAAGAGAAGCAATTTGTCGTTGGTATCAGCGACGTTTTAATGTGTCTCTCGATCCCCAGGACAATACGGTTGTCACATTGGGATCTAAAGAAGGGTTAGCGCATTTAATGCTGGCTGTGGCGAATGAGAATAATGTGGCACTGATCCCCACCCCCCATTATCCTATTCATCATTATGGTTTTGTGTTAGCTGGCGCAAAATTAATACAGATCCCCCTTGGTGATGATCAACCAGAAAATTTTGCCCAACGATTTTGTCAGCGCATTATTGAAGGTCTTGAGCAGACCGTTAAGGGGCGTGCATTTATTGTATTAAATTTTCCTGCAAACCCTAGCGGCCACTGTGTAGAATTGAGCTTTTTTGAAGAGATAGTTGCTATTGCTAAACGTTATCAGGCTACCATTATCCATGATTTTGCTTACGCTGAGCTGGGTTTTGATGGCTATCAACCATCGTCCATTTTACAGGTGCCTGGGGCTATGGATGTTGCCGTGGAAAGTTATTCTTTATCTAAAAGTTACAATATGCCAGGATGGCGAGTAGGATTTCTTTCAGGCAATGCAACCCTTGTCAGTGCACTGCGACATATTAAAACCTATTTAGATTATGGCATATTTGCTCCAGTGGAAATTGCTGCGGTAACCGCTCTTGATCAGGGGGATGAATTTTTGGTACCTATTCGAGAAAAGTACCAACAGCGCAGAGATGCACTGTGTCAGATGCTTAATGGGTTAGGATGGCAGGTGACGCCCCCTCGGGCGACGATGTTTTTATGGGCAAAAATCCCTTCTGCCTATCGAGCTATGGGTTCGGTAGAATTTACTCGCTATTTGATTGATAACAGTGGCGTGACTGTTTCACCGGGTATCGGTTTTGGGGAAACAGCGGATGATTATGTTCGTTTTGCCTTTATTGCAGATGAAAGCAAAATTTCCCAAGCAGGTGAAAGTCTTAAAGCTATGTTTGCGAAAGACGGTGTGACATTTGAGGATTTAGCAAGTTAAATGGAATTGATTAGCAAAGCCAAAAAGAAAATTGTTTGCCGAGAACAGCGCTTAAAAGATGAGACTCACTTGGCAGAACTTCACCCAGTGCTGCAACGGATTTTCTCAAGCCGAGGTGTTGATGCGCCAACGCAGTTAGAGCGTACATTACAGCACTTACTGCCTTTTAATGATCTAAAAAACATTAAGACTGCTGTAGACTTGTTATATGACACGATCAAAGAACAAAAATCCATTGTTATTATTGGAGATTTTGATGCGGATGGTGCAACCAGTACTGCTGTGGCAATGAGTGCATTGCAGCAAATGGGTGCAAAAAATGTAGATTTTTTAGTTCCAAATCGTTTTTCATTTGGTTATGGATTGAGTCCAGAAATTGTAGAAGTTGCGAGCCAATCGTCTCCAGATTTAATCATTACGGTGGATAATGGGATTTCCAGCTGCGAGGGTGTTGCAAAGGCAAATGAGAAAAATATCAAAGTCCTTATTACCGATCATCATTTGCCAGGGGATGTTTTGCCAGATGCTGCGGCGATTGTAAACCCTAACCAAGTAGGGGATGATTTTCCCAGTAAAAACTTAGCGGGTGTTGGTGTAATTTTCTATGTGATGCTCGCCCTACGAAGTTATTTACGAGAAAAAAATTGGTTTGCAGAACAAAAAATACCCGAACCGAATATGGCAACGTTATTGGACTTGGTGGCGTTAGGCACAGTTGCTGATGTGGTGCCATTGGACAGTAATAATCGAATTTTGGTTCACCAAGGTTTATTGCGGATCCGTAAGGGCCTTGCTCGTCCAGGGATTAAAGCATTACTCCAAGTGGGTAAGCGAGATGAAAAACATATTGTTGCCAGTGACATGGGTTTTGCGCTAGGGCCAAGATTAAATGCTGCGGGGCGGCTTGATGACATGTCTGTGGGGATCCATTGTTTACTGAGTAAAAGTGTGAGTCAGGGGGTATCCTTGGCAAAACGTTTAGATACGTTGAATGCCGAGCGTAAACTTATAGAAAATACGATGCAGCAACAAGCTTTCCAAGCGATTCGACAATTGAATTTATCCTCAGATATCGATAATTTGCCATTGGGGATCTGCCTTTATGATGAAAGCTGGCATCAGGGGGTGATAGGAATTGTGGCGGGAAGGCTAAAAGAGAGCGTGTACCGTCCAGTGATTGCTTTTGCCAAAGCATCGGATAATGAATTGAAAGGATCCGCTCGTTCAATTCCTGGATTGCATATTCGAGACGTGTTAGACAGCATTGCGAGAAAACATCCAGGACTCATCATTAAATTTGGTGGTCATGCCATGGCCGCAGGATTGAGCTTGACGCCAGATAATTATGAAGCTTTTTCGAAGGCTTATGTGGAGGAGTTGAGCCACTGGATTTCTCCAGAAGATTTACAAAGTATGATTTATACAGATGGTCAGTTACAGGTTGCTGATTTAACTGCACCATTTGCAAAATTATTGCGTGGTGCGGGGCCATGGGGGCAAGCTTTTCCAGAGCCTTTGTTCGATGGGGAGTTTACTTTGGTGCAGCAGCGGCTTGTGGGTGGACGTCACTTGAAAATGGTTTTGGGCGTCGAAGGTTCAGAACGCTATTTTGATGCCATTGCGTTTGGTGTGGATTTAAACCAGTGGCCTAATTTTCGCTGTCAAACAATACGAGCTGTGTATCGATTAGATATTAATTTATATCAGAATCAGCAAAGTTTGCAGCTTATGATTGAATATTTTGAAGAGGTTTTATCGTAATTTATTTTAAATACACCCAAAGCGAATCATATTTTCCTTGTTGAACTTCCATTAAATCATTATCTTTTAACGTTTTGGCAACAAAAAAAGACCTCGAAATAGAATGACTATTCCTCGTTTTTTTTATTGCCAAAACGTTAAAATCTAACGGCTTACTGAAACCTCAATGCTCTCTCTTATAATGATTGAAATCCACCTTCAT
>JAJFKH010000071.1 GCA_021773305.1 Gammaproteobacteria bacterium
TTATTCTTATCAGTCTGCGCTAGCTTATGCGGTTGTGATACTTGGAAAGAGATCTATTTATTTTCAAAAACCCAGGAAGCTTGGCTGAAAAACCATATTCCATTGAAAAATGGAGTGTCCTCAGCAGACACCATAGCCCGAGTATTTTCATTAATTTCTCCGGAAGAATTTGAGCAAGCTTCTATGAAATAAGGCATGGAGAAATCATTACCATTGATGGAAAAAGACTGCGAGGAAGTCACGGGGAAGGAAAAAAAGCGATTCAGATTCATATGGTAAGTGCTTTTGCTACCGAAGCTGGCTTAGCACTGGCACAAGTCAAAATAGAAGATAAATCAAATGAAATAACCGCTGTCCCTGAATGACTCACAAACTTATTCTTAATGGCTGTATTGTGACCCTTGATGCCATGGGATGTCAAAAGAAAATAGTGAAAAAAATAGTATAAAAAAAGGGGGATTATGTTATTTCCTTAAAAGGGAACCAAAGTAATTTACATGAAGACGTTAAATTTTTTGGGGAGTTATATACTTTACTCCACCGCCAAATAATTATATAATGACCACATAAACGAGGGTTACTACCATGTGCAAAGATACTATTTCAACATTCGAACTAATGCAAATGTTTCCAGACAATGAAGCTGCTAGGCTTTACATTGAAAAGAAACGCTGGAACGATAATGTTAAATGCCCATTATGCGGAAGTGATGAAAAGATTACAGCTAGAGGCGGTAAAAGGCTTGGTTACTATGTTTGTAAAAGCTGCTTTAAAGAATTTACAGTTAGAACAGGTACTATCTTTGAGCGTTCTCATATTCTATTAAACAAATGGTTGTTTGTTATTTATTTATTCGTTACCAGTAGAAAGGGTGTCTCAAGTCTCCAACTATCCAAAGAGATTGGTATTACACAAAAGTCAGCTTGGTATATGCTTCAAAGAATTAGAGAGGCTTGTGGTAAAGATGGTGGCGGTTTACTTGATAGTATCATTGAAATAGACGAAACCTATATAGGTGGCAAAGAAAAAAACAAACATCAAAGCAAAAGAACACAAGGCACACAAAGTCGAAGCACTAAAACTAAAGTTGCTGTGGTTGGTTTAAAACAACGTGATGGTGAAGTTAGAGCTAAGTCATTTAAAAAGATTGATTCTATTTCCGTTCAAACTTACATTGACCAAAATGTAAGATCTGGTTCAACTATATCAACTGATGAAGCTAGGTTTTATAAGTCCGTTAAAAGATATAGTAAGCTAATGGTTAACCATTCTGTAGGTGAGTTTGTTAATGGCATGGCAGGCACTAATGGAATTGAGAGTATGTGGGCAGTGTTAAAGCGCGGCTATTATGGTACATTTCACCACTTTACTAAAAAACATATTGACCGTTACGTTGATGAATTTACTTTCAGATTGAATGAAGACAATGTGAAAATTCATACGCTAGACAGAATAAGCAGTCTATTATCTGGTGCATTTACAAAAACACTAACTTATAGAGAATTGGTGGCTTAAATGAGTTTAGAAATTTTAGATAATGCTTTAGATCAAGTTTTTGAGCATGGCAATCATGATAGCAACAGTAAGTTTACATTTGTTGATCTTTTTGCTGGTATAGGTGGGTTTCATCAAGCCGCAAAAAGTCTAGGTGGTAAGTGTGTTTTTGCCTGTGAAATCGATAATAACGCAAGATTGGCTTATGAAAACAACTATAAGATAGAGCCAGAATCAGATATAACAGCTATAAATGAACATGATGTTCCAGAACATGACATTTTACTAGCGGGATTCCCTTGTCAGCCGTTTAGCATAATAGGCAACAGACTTGGATTTGATGATATTAGAGGAACCTTGTTTTTTGATATTGTTAGAATTTTAAAAGCAAAAAAGCCGACAGTGCTTGTACTTGAAAATGTAAAACAACTATATAGCCACAATAAAGGTAAAACATTAAAAACAATTCTTACAACCTTGGAATCGATTGGATATTCTGTGCATTGTAAGGTATTAAACGCATTAGATTATGGCCTGCCTCAAAAAAGAGAGCGAACTATTGTTGTTGGCTTTTTAGAGAATGTTATTTTTAAGTTTCCAAAACCGATAAAACAAAAACCTTTAGATAAGATATTGGAATCTGATTCCGTTGTTGATGAAAAACACTTTGCGAGCGAGAGGATACAAGCCAAAAGGAAAGCATTACATAAAAGCAAACATAAGGTTTCTATATGGCACGAAAACAAAAGCGGTAATATTTCAAGCTATCCATATTCACGCGCTTTAAGAGCTGGGGCATCTTACAATTATTTGTTGGTGAATGGTAAGAGGCGATTAACGCCTAGAGAGATGTTGAGATTGCAAGGTTTTCCTGACAGTTTTGAGATAGTTTGTAATGATAGCCAAACCAGAAAACAGGCTGGTAATGCTGTGCCAGTTCCTATGATTAAATCTGTGCTGGTGGAGGTTCTTGATGCAATATCCTAAATTAAGGGACAGTAAAAAACGTACAGGTAAAGACCACTATCCGCTAGGTGATATCCCAAATTCAGTAATAAAAGATATAGGCAAATGGGTAGCATATTCGTTTGCAGTTGGTAAAAGCGATATAAACGGGGCGGATTGGGGAGATATTTTTGCAAACGCTATTGAGGGGGATCATTTAAACAGCCCTTTAGGATTAGCGGACGTTGTAAAAGATGGTATGGCGTGGTCTGTAAAATCTGTTAAGCAAAACAAACCGTTTGAGTGTAACAAAATACGGATTATATCTGGCAGGTGCTCACCCGATTATTCCTACGGGATAAATGACCCACACATCGATATTGAGGCTACTGGAAGAGCTGTCCTTGGAATATGGAATGAGAGGGTTAATATAGCAAAAGATCATTATGAGCCATTAAGATCATCCACCCTAATTAGGAATCCCAATGCATTAGAATTTTGTATTTATGAGCATGAAATACATAGGTTTAATACAAAAGACTATAAATGGGAAGTGAATAAAAATGGAAATTTTAACGGCTATCGTATCTCAGACGATAAACATGTTTTCACATGGCAGCCTCATGGAGCGCAATTTACCATAATATATGACGTGCCTATATCATCAACAAAATTCAAAGTTAAAAGGCCACCGATACTAGACTTTGCAAAAACCTTAGATCAAATTGGTTTTGATGATTCGTGGGTTTTGATGATTCGTGGGTTACAATATTGGAGTAAAGTATATAATTCCCATTTTTTTAACACATGAACATGAGAACGATTTTTCTCACTGTCCTCATGATTATTATGAAACAACAGAAAAAGGGCATGGTCGAGTCGAAATTCGACGTTATTGGGTGACAGATAATATTCAATGGTTGGAACAACGATCCGAGTGGGTTGGTCTACAAAGCATTGGGCTGTGGAAAATAACTTACATTGGCAGCTTGAAGGGAAAACGGAAAAAAGCTGGCTGGGATCGTGACTATTTGCTTCAATTATTGGCTATTTTGTTCAAATTTTAATGCGGCGGCCCTGGGGATAAGATCGTCTAAATTTTAGCATTGCCTACCATTAAGCGAAAGACTAGAGGCCTTGCTGTATACTTAATGCTTTACCGCTTAATTGAAAAAAACGGTGCCAAGTATATAATTGTCACAGGCTAACAACAGCTATTGAGAAACAGGTGTGCAGTGAGCCAGAAAAACTTGTTTCTAGAGCTAAAACTCTGAACAATAGATTGCGACAAGAACGGCGAAGTGTTCAATACTCTTCCGACTCAAGCCTTTATAGCTATTAGAATCGGTGCGTTTATGCTTTTGCTCTTTGTTAATTTGAAATTAAAATACTGTATATTAAGGATAACAAACATGAGAAGGTTACTATTGGCATCACTGGACTGGGTTCGACCGAAAGATCCACCATTATCTTTGGGCCATGCATCTATTGTTGCTAATTTTATGAAACGAAACCTCTCTGTCCTACCCCGAAGTTGGTCAGTAAATACATCTGATTTTGACGAAAAAAAAGTGATTAATTTTGCAATGCAGCATGCAGATAGCAATACAGATTTTGCGCTAGGTGCTTTTGTCTGGAATGAGTCTTACACTCAAAAAATTATTACGAAATTAAAAGAAAATAATTTTCCTGGAAGAATCATCTTGGGTGGGCCACAAATAAGTTATGTCAAACCAAGTAATTCCATCAATATTGAGTCATACTATCCACAAGCTGATATTTTTGTTCGAGGATATGCTGAGCAAGCCCTTGCAAATTTGATGGCATCTAAAAGTAACTCCCCTATTATTCCAGGCATTCATTATGCAGGGAAGCCTGATTTAGGATTTTCGGCATCCATCACATTAGAGGAATTGCCTTCACCATTTTTGACAGACACCATTAAACCCCAGCCATTTATTCGCTGGGAAACTCAGAGAGGCTGCCCGTTTCGTTGTTCCTTTTGCCAGCATAGAGAATCGGATACAAGCATGGTGCGACGACAATTTCCAGAAGATCGAATTTTCAAAGAAGCCAAGTGGATCACAGACCATCCAATTATTTCTGATATAGCAGTTTTAGATCCAACATTTAATTCAGGGCCACAGTACATATCAATACTAAACGCATTAGCTGCGGGGAAATATAGTGGAAAGCTGGCTCTACAGTGCCGTCCAGAAATGGTAAGGCAAGAATTTCTTAATGCAGTAAAAGAGCTTAATAAAACTGCAAATGTTGTTTTAGAATTTGGGCTACAAACGATTCATAAAGATGAGTGGATGTTGATCCAGCGTCCAACAAACTTAAAAAAAGTAACCCGTGTGCTTGAAGAAGCAAAAAGACTCGATATTTCCGTAGAAGTCTCTCTCATCTTTGGCTTGCCTAAGCAGACACTCGCTTCATTTAAGGAAAGCATTGCTTATTGTAAACAGTTAGGAGTGCCTACCATTCATGCATTCCCACTAATGCTTCTAAGAGGGACTCCACTTTATGAACAAAAAGGAGAACTGGGTCTAGTTGAGTCAAATGAACCGGTTTCACCTTCAATTGATCGACAACAGCAAGGCATATCTCATGTTGTATCATCGCCAAGCTTTAGTTACTCTGATTGGCGGAGAATGGTTCAAATTTCGGAAAATCTTCAGCAATATAATGCCAATAATCAAGGAAAATGGCGGAGCGCCAACATCGCGCATCAAAACATATTTCATACAAACAATAAAAAATTGTCAGACAAAAGGAGTAATAGTCAAGAGAAATCCGTTATGCCAAACGATGAATTTAATCCGAATGTCTCATGCTAAGCTGGGTAACTCGATTTGCCCCTGATAGACATGTTCTGCGGGGCCTGTCATGAAAACTGGATGGTCACTTCCCTGCCAACTGACTGTCAATTGACCTCCAGGCAAGTTCACTAAAACCGTATCCTCTAAGACCTCATGAAGCTGCCCTGCAACGACTGCCGCGCAAGCTCCTGTGCCACAAGCCAAGGTTTCACCCACACCTCGCTCTAATACTCGCAATGCAATTTCACGGGGAGAAATAATTTCCATAAATCCCACATTCACACCTTGAGGAAAATCAGATAGCTGGCTAATTTCTCGACCAATGGTTTGCAAAGGTGCGGTTTTCACATCATCCACTATCAAAACACAATGAGGGTTCCCCATGGATAATACACTCGTGGCCACCGTCTTTTGACTCAACGCGAGCAAATACGTTGTTGATTGTTCTTTGGCTAAAAAAGGTACTCTTTTCGGTTCTAAGCAAGGACGCCCCATATTCACCGTGACTTGACCATCATCTTCCATCTTCAGGGTAATCATTCCCCCTAGGGTACTCACTTGAAAACATCGCTTATCAGTCAGATTATGGCTCAAGACAAATTGAGCAAAACAGCGCGCCCCATTACCACATTGCTCTACTTCTTCGCCATCGGCATTAAAAATTCGGTAACAAAAATCAACGCCTTCTCTATCCCCAGGTTCCACCAATAGAAGTTGATCAAACCCGACACCCCGATGGCGTTGACTCCATTGCCAAATGCATTCTGGGGTGAGTGACACCTGTTGGTTCACACCATCGATAACCATAAAATCATTACCCAAACCATGCATCTTGCTAAATGTTATACTTGGCGCGGGTAGAATTTCTGCACTGCTGAATTTTTCATACTGATGAATTTTCATTTTTTAACGTCCAGATTGCGTTTAGAGTTGAATACAATCTGGAATGCTAAAAACGGCAATCCTACCCGCGACAAGTATGTCGTCATGGCAACACGCTTTCTGATTCATAAAGTTCTTCTATGGTTTCTCGGCGACGAATTAAATGTATATTATCACCATCCACCATCACTTCTGCAGGCCGTAACCGACTATTATAATTAGAACTCATGGTAAATCCATAAGCTCCCGCAGAGCGAACCGCGAGCAAGTCTCCTGGCTCTACCGCTAATTGACGATCTTTACCTAGAAAATCTGCGGTTTCACAGATAGGCCCCACCACATCATAACAATTTTTATCCTTATCAGACCGAGGTTTTATCGGAAGGATATCTTGCCACGCTTGATATAATGCAGGGCGGAGTAAATCATTCATTGCACCATCAACAATAATAAAATGCTTATCTCGGGTGTGCTTTAGATATTGCACCTGGGTCACTAAAATACCTGCATTGGCGGCAATAGCTCGGCCAGGCTCTAGAATAATTTCTAATGTTTTGGGTTCTAAACGATTCAGTAACGCTGCTGCATGCTCAGAAGGTTCCGGTGGATTTTCATCTTTGTAACGCACTCCCAAACCACCACCGAGATCAAGATGTTCAATATGAATGTCCAATTTGTCTAATTCATCAACTAAGTTAACCAATTCATCCAAACTTTCAAGAAACGGATCTAACTCGGTTAATTGAGAGCCAATATGACAATCAATACCCTTAATTGCAATATGTGATAACTGAGCAGCCTCTTGAAACAACGGTAACGACTCATGAATAGGGATCCCAAATTTATTTTCTTTTAATCCTGTAGAAATATAAGGATGGGTTTTGGCATCCACATCCGGGTTAATTCGCAAAGACACAGGAGCCACTTTATCTAACCCCTTTGCAACCTCGTTGAGTAAGATTAACTCTGCTTCAGATTCCACGTTAAAGCAATAGATATTTAACGTTAGCGCCCGACGCATTTCATCCGCTCGCTTACCAACGCCGGAGAATACAATTTGATTCGGCTCGCCACCCGCTGCCAAGACCCGTTCTAGCTCGCCAACGGAAACAATATCAAAACCTGAACCAAGACGTGCGAATAAATTTAAAACGGCAAGATTAGAGTTAGCTTTCACGGAATAGCAGATTTTATGAGGATGATCACCCAACGCATTATCAAAAGCGTGCCAATGACGCTCTAAGGTTGCCCGGGAATAGATATAACAAGGGCTACCCCATTGTTCAATAATTTTTGCAACAGGAACATTCTCTGCATAATACTCACCGTTTTTGTAAGAAAAATAGTCCATTTCAATACCTGAAGATCGTTAATATTCTCTGACTGTAAGCTACAGAGTATAGCTAATCTTAGGCGGGCTGTCATATTAGCTGATATGCGCTGTAAACCGTAGTAAAAGCAGCTTGCGATCACTCTACTCTTTTCTCGCTAATGTTGGAGGGTTAGCGATATTTTGAATCAGACTCTTCCCTCGGTGTAATTGTGTTGCTGAAGCTTGCGCTGTGGGATAGAGAGTTATTTGTGCCACATCAACATGTAAAGGTCTCGTCGCACAATAGATAACAGCGTCGGCAATATCTTCGGCAACGAGAGGCGAAAAATCAGAATAGAAAGCATCAGCTTTATCCTTGTCATTCCAACGAACTTCACTAAACTCTGTTTCAACAGCACCAGGAGCAATTTCTGAGATCCTTATTGCAGAGCCAAGTAAATCCATGCGTAAAGACTGGTTAATCGCCCTCACCGCGTGTTTTGTAGCAGCATAAACATTGCCACATGGATAAGCTTCTTGCCCGGCGATAGATCCTATGTTAATAATATGGCCGCTATTTCTGTTAACCATGCCTGTGATAAGTTGTCGCGTAACATACAGTAACCCTTTAATATTGGTATCGATCATAATATCCCAGTTATCAATATTGCCCTCCTGGATTTTATCCGTGGTTAAAGCCAATCCTGCGTTATTGACAAGAATATCAACATCTTTCCACTCAACAGGCAAGTTGTTTAATTGACTTTCCACAGCATCTTTATCCGAAACATCCAATTGGATAGTTAACGATTCTGTCTCGTATTGACTTTTTAGTTCCTTTGCAAGTCCATCTAACCGGTTTTTGCGCCTGGCTACAAGGATCAATTTAGCCCCTTGTTTTGCAAATTCCACGGCACTCGCTCTGCCAATGCCACTTGATGCACCGGTAATCAATACGACTTTATTTAAGAGAGAAATTGACATTTTCCAACCTATCTAAGCATGTTAGTTTTAGGTCACGTTTGACCTACCCGCCCTACTTATCCGCTTGGTAATACTTTTCACCAATGGCAATACGTTCTCGACCTTTTTGGGTTCGCCAATCATTGGTATCTCGCAATGAATAAGCGCAGCCACAATATTCTTGCTGATAAAATTCTTCTCGTTTTGAAATCTCAATCATTCTCGTTGAACCACCCATTTTACGCCAATTGTAAGTCCAATAAGTCATGTCTGGATAGTGAGATGCGGCGCGTTCCCCACAATCGTTAATTTGATCCATATTCTTCCAACGAGAAATGCCCAGAGAACTACTAATAATTGGAAACTCATGTTCATGGGCATACAAAGCTGTACGTTCAAAACGCATATCAAAACACATGGTGCAGCGGATCCCCCGCTCCGGCTCCATTTCCATACCCTTTGCCCGAGAAAACCATTCATCTTTGTCATAATCTGCATCGACAAAGGGGATCTCGTGTTTTTCCGCAAAACGAATATTTTCATCTTTGCGAATATCATATTCTTTTTTAGGGTGAATATTGGGGTTGTAAAAATAAATCGTAAAATCAATATCAGATGCAATAAGGGCTTCCATCACCTCACCCGAACAAGGCGCACAGCAAGAGTGGAGTAATAGCTTGTCTGCCTCATTGGGCAACACTAAGGTTTCTCGTTGAACTGTCATGGATCCTCCCCCTTAAATCGATACATTTGCCAATTCTGCCCAGTTACCCTATCATACACCTGTTTATCTAGGATCTGGAAACGTGGAAAGCTTAAGTATTATACAGAAAATCATTATCTGGGCAATCCCTGTGATATTTGCCGTCACCCTCCATGAATTTGCCCATGGCTGGGTCGCGAACCGCTTGGGCGATCCCACTGCGCGGTTTTTAGGGCGTCTTAGCTTAAACCCCATCCGTCATATTGATCCCATTGGTACCCTTCTCATCCCAGGTATTCTACTGATCATGAAAATGCCCTTTATCTTTGGTTGGGCAAAACCTGTACCCATTAATTGGAACAATCTACGTAATCCTCGCCGAGATGTGGCCCTAGTTGCTCTAGCAGGCCCTGGCTCTAATCTCATTATGGCACTGATGTGGGGGCTTATCGCGAAAATTGGCTTAAGTCTTGGCGATATCAGTATTACCTACCCCATTGTTTACATGGGTGCTGCTGGCATTATGATCAACACTATTTTAATGGTACTCAATATCTTACCCCTACCGCCTCTCGATGGCAGTCGTGTGGTATCAAGCTTACTGCCTCCCCATTTAGCCATGCAATATAACCGCATCGAGCCTTTTGGTTTCTTGATATTAATCATATTACTCGCAACAGGAGTGTTAGGAATGATCCTATCTGGCCCTTTCCTTTGGACACTCTTTTCTATTAAATCCTTGTTTGGGTTGCCCATTCAAGCGTTCAGATTCTAGGGGAAAAAATGATCATATTAAAAACTAACCATGGTGACATCACTGTCAAGTTGGATTTTGAAAAGACACCGGTGAGTGCAGAAAACTTTTTACAATATGCAAAAAATGGCTTCTATGACAATACGATTTTCCACCGGGTGATTAAGGGTTTTATGGTTCAAGGAGGCGGCTTTACCCCCGAGATGGAACAGAAAGAAACGTTAGCACCCATTGAGAATGAAGCCGATAAGGGCGGAAAAAATACCCGAGGAACCCTTGCCATGGCTCGTACAAGCGATCCTCACTCTGCAAGTTCCCAGTTTTTTATTAACGTGGTTGATAATGGGTTTTTAAATTATACTCGCTCCGCAGGAGATGGTTGGGGTTACTGTGTATTTGGAGAAGTCACAGAGGGTATGGATGTGGTAGACGCTATTCGCGCTGTGCCCACAGGGAATCACATGGGTCACCAAGATGTGCCCACGGAAAATGTGATTATAGAATCTGTTATCGTTGATGAAGCGTAATCCCTTGAGTTTTTGTTGGTAGATAAAGATCACCAGACTGACCGCAACCAGCAACCCAGCAAAACAACACGGCCAACGGCAAAAAGTATTTCATGAAGGTAACCCTATGGAAAAATCCCTAATTCCTTACATTGTAATCGATCCTCAAGTAAAGCCCAAGGGATGTATTATTTGGCTCCATGGGTTGGGGGCAGACGGTCATGATTTTGAACCTATTGTGCCGCAACTGAATCTACCTGAGGCGTTAGGAATGCGTTTTATTTTTCCTCATGCGCCTGTCCGGCCCGTGACCTTAAATCAAGGTTATCCGATGCCGGCTTGGTATGACATCATTGACCTAACGCCTGAGGGACGGGAAGACGCAGCAGGGCTAGACAGCTCGGGCAAGAGTATTTCAGACATTATTCACCAGCAAATAGCTCAAGGCATTGAATCATCTAATATCATTCTCGCGGGGTTTTCCCAAGGGGCGGCCTTGGCCTTGTATACGGGGCTTCGTTATCCTCTAGCGCTCGGGGGGATCATTGCACTATCCGGTTACCTACCTCAAGCACAATCATTGAAGCAAGAAGCCTGTGAGGCAAACAGCAGCATCCCTATTTTTATGGCTCACGGCAACATGGATCCTGTGGTCAATATTGAATTTGGACAAGACTCAGCAAAACGATTAGAACACCTAGGCTACCCTGTATCCTGGAAAACTTATCCAATGGAGCACTGCCTGTGTGCTGAGCAGTTGAAAGACTTGAGGGAATGGTTGGTCAAAGTTCCCGCCCCACAATAAGTGGGCCAGGAACTATAGCTGTATAATCTAATTAACTTTCCGATTGCTCATCGTTGAAAACACCATTAATTTCAAAAATCGTTGTAGAGCCATCTAAATAGGCAGTCACACGAAAAGGTTTATCGAACTCAGCACTGGGATCGTCAGAATGGCACCAAAAAGGTAAGTATTTAGAATAACCATAATTTAATCGAATGATCTTACCAGGATAAAAAGAACTCATTAATTCGATAGTCCCCTTTGCATTCCCATAGGAACCGTTTCCAGACTGTACCACAGACAAAATAGAGGTTTCACGAGGGATAACAAAAGCGGAAGCAAGCGGATCAATGGATGAGTTTCCCGTATCCGCCTGAGACACCGTATACTTAACATGGGTGTTATTTACAATACTCACATTTCTGCCATCACAGGGACTCGCTAATACTAACGCGGGTGCCAACAAACTAATAATAACTATAAAAATTTTTCTCATATTTACGATCCTCTTGGAGTTGTATTGGAATACCTTAACAAGCATTAATTCTATATCAGAATTTCAATTAGTCAATTATTTGGCTTAAAGAGAACACTGTGTACGAATTACTCATGATATGCTATGGTTATATGTACCAAGTTGGATTAACTATCGTTGGAATATTCTATGCGTAAATTACTATATTTTTTAATGATTGTAATAATAGCCCTAGGGGCAGCACCTTATTTTGCAGGCAAATATGCAAAAAAAAATCTCGGGCACATCGTTGCGAGGCTGAATGAAAAGCCTCAACTGACTCTCACAGAAGACAGCTACAAAAAAGGATGGCTCCACTCCACAATCCAATATACAGTTCAGTTTAATGTTCCTCAGCAATTAAATCACGGGCAAACTGCTGCGTCTCCCAATTTCACTCTCGCCGTCGAAATGAACCATGGGCCTGTCATCATTAAACCAAAACTATTATTTGCACTCGCTCAAGCCACAATGAAGATTCGTGCGCCCTCAGAACTGCCCATAACTCTTCCTGATAGCACCTTGATCCTCAACTATGATGCCAGCTCCACTTATACCCTTGGCACTCCAGATAAAACTTTTTTAACATTTAGTGATCCCACTGGCAGCGCTCAATGGGAAGATATGCTATTGAAAATAAATTTTTCAAAACACTTTAATAAGGTTACTGCCAATGGCAATCTGGGAACCATCAATGTCAAAGGCCCCATGGGCAGTATCCAAATCAATGGTGGCACCGTTAGCTCCCACTCTCAAATTGCATCCCCCTATGACTTTTATGTGGGAACAAGTAAGTTGACTATTAACTCAATTATTGCATTTGGAAGTAAAGCATTAGACAATTTGGTTATCGGCTCAGAAAGTCAAATCAGTGATGATGGGCTACTCAACACAGCCGTTTCAGTAGACCTAAAAGATGTGACTATCCAACATCAACAATATGGCCCCAGCCAATTTTCTTTTAAGGCAAATCATTTAGAGCCAAAAGCCTTAGATGCCATACTGAATTTATTGTACCAGGCAAGTGACGATGCCTATGCTAAAAATCAATCTGCAAATATGAATCAATACAATAAGCAATTGGAAACCTTAGCCTTGGAGTTGTTTAGCAAAAATTTCAATATCATGACTCAAGTAGATTTGACCACCCCCCAAGGAGAGTTTAATCTCGCCTTTGAGTTTACCTTGCCCGCTTATGATCCTAAAAATGTCATTATGGAAGTCCCTTCACTCCTACAAAACACCTCAGCAAAACTTGTTGCCAAGATGCCTAAAACCTATGTTAATGGGATTGCTTCGCTCTATGCCATGAAAAAAAATAAACAAGCTTACAGCGAAATGATGCGTGCAGGAATAACTCAATCACACCCTCAAATAGAAGATCAAAGTAAAACAGGGGAACAAGATCCTAACTCCACTGCACCCGCACCATCTCGTCCAATGCTTACCCCACAAACCCCTGAGCAAATTATCCAAGCATTTGTTAACAAGGGGATACTTGTACAAAACTCAGAGAGCTTTACCCTGTCAGTCATCTATGATAAAGGTCAATATATCTTGAATGGAAAAAACATGAATTTAAAAATGTTAAACAAAATGCTAGATAGCGTTATGTCGCCTCATTCGCCTTAGCTGTTACGACCACGCCTGCAATGCTTGATCGCGAAATATCCGCTGAGCTGCTAGTGCTACTTCCGGAGATTGGATTGATTGAACCAGATTTTCAATGTCTACGGTTTTAGCCTCTTTTGCTCGCACAACAATGAGATTAGCATACTCGGAATCCTTATCCTCCAAGTACAAAGCATCCTCCTTTGGAGAGAGTCCTCCGGGAACTGCGTAATTAGTATTGATCACGGCCAAAGTCACATCGGGTAAAATTCTCGGTAATTGTGCGGCATTCATTGTTTTAATCTGCAAATTTCTAGGATTTTTTTTAACATCCATGATGGAAGCATCTGTTGTTTTCCCAGATGCTAACGTTATCAATCCGGCTTTTTCCAAGAGTAATAAAGCCCTTGCTTCATTGGTCGGATCATTGGGAATTGCAACAATAGCCTTTTCCTGAATATCATCCAATGATGTTACTTTTCGAGAATAAATACCCATAGGGTAAATAAAGGTTTTGCCAACAGAAACCAGATCGTACCCTCTTACATGATTTGTTTGTTGTAAATAGGGTTCGTGCTGAAATACATTCGCATCAATGCTACCATCAGCCAATGCTTGATTTGGAATTGCGTAGTCACTAAATTCAATTATCTTAATTATTAAATGATATTTATTTTTTGCGACATCCTTTGCAACTTCCATTAAATCCGTTTCAGGCCCGGCAAGAGTGCCAACTTTTAGGATTCCTTCTTGATGCTCACGCTGGCAACCGAACAAATTCAAAAATAGATAAACCAAAAAAATAATTGATATTTTTCTCATGTTATTCTCCATTAAGTATGACTCAACCGTGCAGCTAAAAAATCACCCGCCCATTGAATCAATTGCACCATAATAATTAAAACAGCAATGGTAACCAACATAATTGTCACATCAAACCGCTGATAGCCGTATCGCATGGCAAGATCACCAAGACCGCCTCCACCCACAGCACCGGCCATGGCAGAATAACCAACTAAGGTGATTAATGTGATAGTGGCACCATTAATAATCCCGCTAATCGCTTCCGGAATGATGATCTGCAACATAATCTGCAATGGCGTGGCTCCCATGGCCAAGCCCGCTTCAATTAACCCTTTGGGAACTTCTTGCAATGAATTTTCAACCATCCTCGCCACAAATGGAATTGCACCAATGGTTAAAGAAACAATAGCCGCACTACTGCCAATAGATGTTCCAACAATTAATCGTGCTAACGGGATTAAAGCGATAATCAAAATAATAAATGGAATAGATCTCACCGCATTCACCGTAGTACCCAACCCACGATAAATAACAACATTCTCTAAAATGCCGCTTTTTCCCGTGAGATATAGTATAGCACCTAAGGGTAAGCCAAATAGAAGCCCTAAGCCACCGGAAACGACGACCATATAAATCGTTTCAACCCATGCGTTAAGCAGGGCGTATAGCATTTCTTGGGACATAACCTAATACCTCAACTGTAATCTGCTGTTGCCGCAAATAATCTAACCCTTCCTTAAGCTGAGCATCGTGACCTGCGACTTCCACAATCATAATACCAACCGCAATGCCTTGGATATAGTCAATTTGCGCTTGTAGAATATTCACTTCAATTTGAAAATTATTCACAAGCGTTGTTACCAAGGGCAATGATACCGCATCTCCTTGAAAACAAATCCGCCAAATAGGATCTGTGTCAGTAGCAACCTGTTGAGTCATGACTGATCCTAACAGCTCAGGAATTTCCTGCTGCAAGTAAGATTCAACCACTTCATTATCCGCTTCACTTGAAACATGAGAAAAAAACTCAATCGTATCTTGTTCCTTAATAATTTTTCCATGCTCCATGACTGCAATGCGATGGCATATCTGTTTGATGACATCCATTTCATGAGTAATTAATATGATCGTTAAATTCATATCACGGTTAATTTTTTGCAACAACTGCAAAATAGACAAAGTGGTTTCAGGATCCAATGCAGATGTCGCTTCATCGCAAAGTAACACGGAGGGTTTTGTTGCTAACGCTCTTGCAATGGCTACCCGTTGCTTCTGTCCACCACTCAATTGCGCAGGGTAATTTTCAACCCGTTGTTCTAGATCTGTTAACTGAATCAATGGCATAATTATTTTTTCAATCTCTTTCTCAGGCATTTTTTTTATTCTAAGTGGCAGTGCAATATTATCATAAATATTTTTATTAGCTAATAGGTTGAAATGCTGAAATATCATTCCCATTTGTTGACGAGCTTGGCGTAGATGCGCATCGCTCAATGACATCAAATTTGAATGGTTAAAAATGACTTGGCCCTGATCGGGTTTTTCCAATAAATTGATACAGCGGATTAACGTACTCTTTCCAGAGCCACTACGACCAATGATCCCAAAAATCTCTCCCTCTTTTACGGACAAAGAAATATTGTCTAAGGCAATCACAGTCTTTGACCTAGAAACGTAAGATTTCTTAATGTTATGTATTTCAATCATAATAGTAACGGCAGAAGAGTCTAATAATTTGCAGAGTGTACATCTAATTTTTAAAAAATCAAGTAACTCTTTGAATATATTTTGTTTTTATCAAAAGACTGTTTAATTTTTGCAATTTGGTATATTTTGACTAAGCTTTAAGCGTATAAGAAGATTGCTACGAGAAGGCATGTCCCCCTTGATGAAAACGAAGTTACTTAACCCACAAAAGGATTTTTTGAACCAGCTGAAAACTATTATGCCAACTTCAGCATTTTCACAATGCCTTAAAAGTTTTCAGCAAGAAAAAATGATCTCATTTCGAGCGAACACTTTAAAAATATCCGGCAATGCGTTGACTGACCAGTTGCAAAACGAAGGACTTCTGATTACACCTATCCCTTGGCAACAAGATGCTTTTTGCATTCCCAGCAATCAATATAAACATTTGTATGAACATCAGTATCATCAAGAAGGATACCTATATATACAAAACATTTCCAGCCAGCTGGTTGTTTCTATATTAGACCCTCAACCAGGCGATCGTGTTTTGGATATTGCCGCAGCCCCTGGAGGTAAATCATTACAAATGGCATCACTCATGAAAAACCATGGAAAAATTGATGCCATTGAAATAGTTAAATCTCGATTCTTTGCGCTAAAATCGAATAGTTATCATCATAATGCAAAAATAATTAATACCTATCTAAAAGATGGTGGTAAAATTTGGAAGTACAACAAAGGATATTTCGATCGTATTTTAGTTGATGCTCCCTGCACATTAGACAGTCCTTTTAGATTTAATGACCCAGATAGTTATAAGCATTTGAGTATGGAAAAAATTAATGACATGCAATCAAAGCAAAGACGTTTGTTATTTTCTGGGATACAGTGCTTAAAGCCTGGGGGCACATTGGTGTACTCAACTTGCAGCTTTTCGCCTGAGGAAAATGAGCTTGTCATAAATCGCATCTTAGAGAAATTTTCAGACGAAATTTTTATTGACGAAATCAATCTCCCCATCGCCAATTATATGGCAGGGTTAACAACCTGGCAAAACCTGACGATGAATCACAGCATCGAAAAATCCGTTCGGATTATTCCAAGTAATTTATTAGAAGCTTGCTTTATTTGTAAAATAAAAAAAATAAAATTGTAACTCCCTGATATTTATAGCTTAAAAATTTTACTGTTTTTTTTGAAAAAAATTCAGTCACTGCTATACTGGTAGTTACGTTTAAGGAATTCTTACAAAAAGAAAAAAAAAGAATTCCCCAAAAAAACAAAAATAATAGTGTTAGGTTTTTTTAAAACAAAGGTGAAAAAATGGATGTTACTGCTACGAAAAGGATTCCCGCAGAAGAGGCAACGACTCTTGGTAAAGCAGGCGTTGCCCACAAACAAGTCCTCACTGCTGAGGAAATGTTTTTTGAAAAGTTAGAAAATATTCCTACACCCCAGTTTAAAGGTATTCAGGAAGCATGGGTGAGATTAATAGAATTTGCTGAGCATGTGTCCTTGGACGAGTTCACTATTCTCGCATGCCGTTTCCTTTCTGTCGCTTCATCGCTATTTATCCATCTCGGTGTTGAACTTGATTTAGATACGCTGTCGCTTTTGACTAAGTTTCTAGATCATAAAAAAAGCGTGAGTGGTGAAACTGCTCAGAAACTACTAGAAGTCACTCATGCCTTCTCTGAATACCCCTTACACCCTCTGAAAAAGCATCATGATATTTTTAAAAATAGTAAAATAACAGAAAAATGTTTTTCATCCCTGCGCCTAGCATTACCCATCATTTTGCAGCAAGGACTTGGAATAACAGATTTTAACAACCACATTAAAAACACTAATGTTACCGAAGAGGCTAAAGTTGTTGCTGAAAAGTTTGTTGATTTTGTAATGATTGCCAATGAAGAAGTTTTTATTAATTTTTCGCTATCAGTTTACCAACAAATTTTAGAACAAGAGAAACTACACTGGGATAAAGTAGATCATTCTTTTTTGCTTATCAAACTCGAAAACTTACTGCAAGAACGCAATCCAATAACAATATCAAGATTTATGGAGCTGTATAATTTTATTGAAGCAACTCATGTTCCAGAACTGATGGAAATAAATATGAAGCTACGCAATCTATTGCAAGTAGATAATATAGATAGATTCAGATCGAGCATCCGGTATCTAACACTCAAAAACATTAAAACCAACACAAAAAATTTCAATGAAAATGATATAACAACAAAAATAATGGCTTGTCGAAGTAAAGTGCCCACCTCGCCCATTCCTAAAAATCAAAAATTATTGTATATGGGTTTAAAATGTTTTAATCAAGAAGAAACCTTTGCTGCTCTTATTTACAAGTTAATGAGGCATATATGTTGTCTCGTGATTAAGCATCCCCAAGCGGTGCTTAGGCATGATCAACAACATGGGCTGGCTCAACTGCTAAATAAGGCAAACAACTTGCTTTTTGATCATGACAGTTCTGCTATAGATAGACTAGTGATTCTTTGTGAAACGATGTCTCAACTGGATAAAGGTCATGGCGATCTTACAAAGGTTAGGATCTTTTTGCAAAAACAAATCTTTGCTCAGTACCCCTCTCTTACCCCCACTCACCTCACTGACAAAGGTTTTAAACAATCTCTAGTCTATCACCATCTTAAACGTGGCTATATCCCTAGCAGAGGGATCGACAAGGCGACACGCACAACCCGTGACATTATTCCTTTTACCATGATATCCGAACACCTAGAGAGACACTCGAAAGAAGATGTGAAGCTAAAAGATAAAATCATTAACTGGTTTCTTACAAGCATTCATCGGCAACAAATAAGAAAAGAGCTTAAGATCAGTGGCTTCAGTCAAAATCTAGCAGGCCCGACTCAGACGGAATTTATGGGAAACTGGTATTTTCACACGGCTGGTTAAGCGTTTTTTCTTATCAAGGTGTAATAAAATCCGTCAAGTTGCGGCTGAGGAAGTATTTGCAGGCCATATTCGGTTTGATTCCCCTGAGGAAAATGTAATGGATGCACACTAGCAGATTCTGTTTGTGCAACAAATTGCTCGATGACTTTGTCGTTTTCATCAGGCAAAATAGAGCATGTTGCATAAAGAAGATAACCTTTGTTCTCTAAAAGAGGCCATAAATTTCTTAAGCAATGTAATTGAAAATCCGCTAGTTGCTCAATATCTTCTGCTGTTCGTAAATGTTTAATATCCGGATGGCGGCGGATCACCCCGACACCCGAACAAGGTGCATCAAATAAAATACGTTGGAAAACAATCCCATCCCACCAACTATCTGGATCACTGGCATCCGCTTGCTTTACAGTCGCTTGCAATTGTAGCCGAGAAATATTTTCGTTGATAAGAGATAAGCGTTTTGCATCAACATCCATCGATACTAGCTCTCGAAGATCTGGCTCCAACTCTAAGATATGAGTGCTTTTACCTCCAGGGGCAGCACAGGCATCGAGGACTCTTTGGCCAGGCTGTAGCTTGAGAAACTCTGCACCAAGCTGGGCGCTGGCATCTTGAACGGAAACTAATCCTTGGAAAAATCCGGGCAAATTATCAATGCCACAAGGTTCCTCTAATACAATAGCATTTGTAATGTTAGAAATAGGGGAACCGACAATGCCATTGGCATCCAATAACGCCATATATTCTTGCAAGGTAATTTTAAGAGAATTCACTCGTAATGTCATCGGTGAGCGTGCTTGATTTTGTACTAAGATTTCCTTCCACATATCAGGGTAATGATGTTGTAATAAACTAACTAACCATTCTGGATGGCAATGCTCCGCGCCTTCTCCATCATCAAGTTGCTTAATGAAATTATCTTGCTGGCGTAAAAAATTTCTTAGCACAGCATTAAAGACACCGGCTGCCCACTGCTTTTTTAGTCGCTTAGTACATTCTACCGTTTCAGACAAAACCGCATGCTCAGGGATCCGCATATATAATAACTGATAAAAACCAATCAATAAGAGGCAATATAAATCACTGTCTTTTTCTCGAAAAGGTTTCTTTAATAATAAAGCAGCCAGCTTCTCTAGTCTTGGCAAATAGCGCATAACGCCATAGCTTAATTCTTTGACTAGAGGAGCTTTGTCTTTGGGTATTTGTTCAAGCTCGGAACCCAATGAGTGGTGGTACTGAATAACTCGTGCAATAACTTTGGTCGCAGTAATCCTAGGATCCAAAACACACCCCTATCTTAAATTTTTCTTGATGAGCATTTAATATATCTTTTACAGCCAGCGGACGACCACCAGGTAATTGCATTGTCTGTATCAATAATAACCCTTCACCCGTAGCAACAGCTATGTTTTCCCTATCCACTTGTACGATTGTTCCAGGCTGTGCAGAGGCATTTTCTGCTAATACGGCACCTTGATACAGCCGCAATCGCTCACCGGAAAATAATGTATAAGCGATGGGCCATGGATAAAACCCTCGGATCCTACGTTCAATTTCTACCGCAGACAATGTCCAGTCAATAAGCGCTTCTGACTTATGAATTTTTGCAGCATAACATGCTGTCGCATCATCTTGTGCTTGAAACTGCCATTTATTCTCTCGAAGCATCTGCAAACAGGTTACGATCCCATCGCTTCCAAGCCGAGCTAATTTATCATGAAGGGATTGAGATGTTTCGTCTGAAGCAATATCCACTGGAACTTTATAAATCATCGGCCCTGTATCAAGCCCCGCTTCCATCTGCATAATCGTAACACCTGTTTTTTTATCTCCCGCTAAAATAGCTCGCTGGATAGGCGCGGCACCTCTCCATCTAGGTAGTAGAGACGTATGGATATTAATACACCCCCACTTGGGTATATCTAATATCTCTTGGGGAAGAATAAGACCATAGGCAATCACAATCATTAAATCGGGCTTTAAATCTCGTAACTGTTGCTGAGCATTTTCTTCTTTTAAAGAAGTTGGCTGAAACACCTGAATATCATGCTCCAACGCTAATTTTTTCACTGCGCTCATAGTTATTTTACGGCCTCGGCCAGCGGGCTTATCCGCTTGAGTGTAGACAGCAACAATGCTTTCATCCGCAGTTAACAGTTCTTGTAAAACTGTACTTGCAATGTCAGGGGTACCGGCAAAAACAATACGAAGGGGTTCTGTTACCATAATAAATTATAATGTCCGACGACGAACTTTTTCCATTTTTTTCTGAATCATCTTTTGCTTGAGAGGCGATAGATAATCTACAAATAATTTTCCATTTAAATGATCAATTTCATGCTGAATGCAAACCGCCAATAATCCGTCTGCCTCAAATTCCAAATGATCGCCATATTTGTCTAGGGCCTTGACAGAAATCACCTTTGCCCGCTCGATTTCTTCATACACACCGGGAATAGACATACAACCTTCTTCGAACGTTTCGTACCCTTCCTGCTTCACAATGTCAGGATTGATTAAACAAATTGGCTCTTTTTGAGTATGAGAAACATCTGCAACAAGGATCCGTTGTTGAATATCCACTTGCGTAGCAGCCAAACCTACACCATTGTCTTCATACATGGTTTCAAACATATCTGATACGATAGCCCTGACGTTATCGTCAATACTATCAACAACAGCGGCCACTTTACGTAACCGGGGATCAGGATATTTCAACACGTTCAGTAATGCCATTGCCTCGCCTATCACTTAGAATCAATGGGCATTTATAAAACAAAAAGAGCACTAGGTCAAATTCATAGGAACAACAGAAGAAGAAAAAGTTTGTAACATCCTCTCTTTTTCTTGGGCAAAAGCTTCGTTAAGTTTAATCTTTAATCGAAAATCTAACCCTAACAAGGCTGATAAACCATCAGCAATACGCTGTTGATGGAGAGACAAATTGTTTAAATCGTGAAGTACGGGGGCCGACACTGGATTTTCTCCCAAAGTACCTACTAATTTCTTAGACAATCCCTGCGGATCAGTCACATTGTTCACTAAATCATCGATGGGCGCACGTCGCTCTGTGACCAACGTCACCAATAGCTGCAAAGCCCCATTGAGTTGCTGACAACTTTTGGCACTTAATTTACCAACTATTGTAGAACCTAGAGAAAAGGAGGTTTTTTTATGCTGCATCAACCGCTGTTGAATGAATCTAAACAACTCTTGGACGGCCTCAGCCCGAGATATTCCCAAATATTTCTGCAAAGAATTTTGACAAGTATCACTGAGTGCTAGGGATAGATTCGGTTGTTGCCAATTTGCTCGTATAGAACTAGCCTTGGGTTGCCCATAACCTTGTTTAACTGCCATATCAAATATCCTTTTTACCTTTTTTATTTACCAAGCCTATCGATTGTAAGAATAGCAACTCCGGTAAATTTTTGTTTATCCATCTTGTTATTTAATGTAACAACATCCACATAATCTGTGCAAACAAAGAACTATTCTGCGAACACCCATCGAAAAAAGATGACTTACAACCATTAATTGCTATTCTTAAGGATTAGGCTACCAAAGGATTATGCCATGAAAAAAGTCCTCTGCATTTGCTCTCTCATCTTAAGCTTAGGCTGCCTGCCTCAGCTTGCTAGTGCAAAAGAAGTACGATTAAAATCCGGTCACCCAGTCCATTATACGGTGCAACCTGGGGATACCCTTTGGGGCATTGCAGGTAAATTTCTCGATGACCCTCTCCAATGGGAAAAACTTTATACTGAAAATCCACAAATCAGTAATCCAAGCAAAATTTACCCCGGAGAAATTTTAGAGCTACGCATGGTAAATGGTCACCCAGCGCTCTACCTTCATGGTGGAGGAACAGTAAAACTGCGACCTATGATCCGCTCCACACCCATTGATCACGCTATCCCCATGATCCCGCTGGACAAAATCAAGCCATTCCTTGATGGTACCCGAGTGGTGAATCAACACCAATTAGAAGACTCACCATACATCTTAGCTCACCAAGGTGAGCACGTGGTTACCGGAGCTGGCGATAGCATCTACGTGGAAGGGATAAAACCTTCTAGCCACTACACCAAATTTTGGATCTTTCGCAAAGGAAAGCCCTACGTCGATCCCCAAACGAAAGAAAATCTTGGCTATTCTGCTCAGCATATTGGCCAGGCCTCTATCGCAGACTTTAACAAGCGTGGCGATCCGGTCACCATGCTCATCACCGAGGCAAGGCGAGAAGTACTCCAAGGAGATCGCTTAATGCCTAGAACCGCCGCCGTCGAACTCACAGATTTTCAACCTAAGATCCCTCGCCGGTTAATCAAAGGGGAAATTATTGCCGTCCTCGGTGGTGTCACTCAGATTGGACAGTTTAATGTGGTCGTACTTGACCGAGGGGAACGAAATGGCCTAGAAGTCGGTGACTTGCTGGCTATTTCTCAATTGGGCGATACTGTTAAAAACCCTCAGATTAACAGTAAACAACGTACGATTAAGTTACCCAACGTTCGTGCAGGAGAGTTAATGGTATTTCGCACCTTTGACAAAGTGAGTTATGGCTTAATACTCCATGCAACCAAGCCGCTACATATACTAGATATTGTGACTAACCCTCAAACCTAACGCTTGTAATAGAATTATTTTCTTATGCCCTAATGAATAATCCTGGGCTTATTCAAAGAGTGAGGTTTTCAGCTTTTGGCAAAAACTGGTGTTTCATGCTAGAATTCTGATCATTCGGTCGCACAATACCACAAATAGGCTGTAAAAAAATTCCTATGCTCAAACCTTTTAGTGAATTCACTGAAGAAGTCGAAGCTGTATGCGCGCAGTTATTTGCTGAATATGGGATTAGATATTTTGATTATGCTAGATACTATCAATCAGGAAAGTGTATTGCTTTGTTTTCCAATAGCAATTATCCAGATTATTTCGCTAATCACGAAGTCTTCAAGTCTATGCCACCGCTTATCCTCTCCCCTGGCGCTCATTTGTGGATGGAATATATTCCGCGAGCATTTCTAAATGTAGTGAGTGAAACTTTCAATTATGACCATGGTATTACCATCTGTTGCAATTACCCAGATTATCGTGAAGTATTCAATTTTGCTGCAAAGCCAGAGAATCCTCACATTCTCTCTTTATATCTCAATAATCTTGGGATTCTACATAAATTTAAGCAGGACTTCCTCAAGAAATTAGCCCATGTTATCCACAAGCTTGAAAAAGAACCACAAATTATTTTAACCAATCAATCAAAACTCCTTAAACCTGAACCCTGCTCAGGGATCCTTGCCAACTTGACTAAACGACAACTTGATTGTCTTACATTATTAAGCAAGGGATTAACAGCTAAAGAAATCGCACGCAAATTAAATATCTCTTTCCGCACGGTAGAAAAACATATCGACGCTATGCGCGAAAGATTAGGTTGTAAAAATCGTACTGAAATTGTTACACTCCTTAGTAAAGAAGAATCGTTCTTCTTTCTTTAGTCGCTATCCCTCTCTAATACACCACTACAACTGCGGCACCATTTTATGAATTTTTTCAACAGGTTCTGCTGCAATGCACATCAAACCATCTTTAACCGAGAAAGAAAGTTGATTTAATGCCTGCAAATGTGAGATATACGCCCTCAAGACGGTTTGCGTCAACGTAAAAGAAACAACATTATTGGGCAGTTTCTCCTCGCACATTATTTGTTGAGTCAGTTCATCAATAGACATTAGTTTTTCCTGTAAGTGATTCATAACTTGTTCTCGGATCCTTAAGATACGATCTTTGTGAATGGCCACAATTTCATTTAAATTTTCTATTTTTCCACCGTGATACAAAACCGTATGCTGAGTATTTTCCAAGGTTAATAACTTATCAAAAGAAGCTAATGTCTTTGTAATATCGGTATAATATAATATTTTATGCTTGTTATAAGTTTCTGGGCCAAATACCGCATCACCAGTATAAAAAACTCTATCCGGACTAATAATTCCAATCGAGCCTGGGGTATGGCCTGGCAAGGTAACAATTTCAAAATCAATACCATCGATGTTTATTACTTGATCATTATATGGGGAAATAAGATCTGTAACCCGCGATGAAGCTTGAGGTGTCACCGCCTTAGCCTTTAATAACTCTTTGATAGGCGCTGCATTACAACAAAAACAACGTGGCGCATGTTCAGGATCTTCAATAGAATTTTTTTCAGCTTCAGTTGCATAAACTCTCAGATCTGTATATTTATCTTGGAAGTAATAATTACCACCACAATGATCACCATGACAATGAGTGTTAATAATCGCTTTAACAGAAAAATTTTTTTCTTGTAGTGCTTGTTCAATTGCCTTTGCATTACCCTTATCTAAGCCACTGTCAAACAAAATAGCCGAATTGTCCGGGCATAGGTACACACCCACAGAGAGACGACCACTACAATAAAAACTATTATTCTCCACTTGTATTAACTTTATTTTTGCCATAACTAACTCCATTATTTTATACTACTATCAGGTAGGATAGCAGAAAATATAAATTTTGTAATCCGCACTGTATCAAACATGAATAAAATTTTAAAAGAAATTTAAATAATGGTAAATGGGTATAAATACGTATAGCTCATTTAAGCAAACCCATCTAAAATTATTTTCTATAAGCAGCAAAAGGAAATAATGTAATGTTTAATAACAGTGTGAATTACAACCCAGGATTTTTTTTAGGATACAATGCCACTAACTTTTTTAGTGGTGCGGTGGCTGGTTCAGTTACAGGAACCTGCATTGGCCCAATGGAAGCCCTCAAAGTTAAATTTCAAACTCAAGGGCCACCTCCCATAAAAGACTACATAAGTATCAGCTTATACCGTCAATTAATGAAAATGACGCCTCCATTGATATATTGCTTTGGTGCAACCTGCGCCCTTGAATTTTCAGTGAATGAGAACGTTCGAGATAAATTTGGCCCTTGGGCAGGCATTACAAGCTCAGCACTCACAGGTGCCACACTTTTAACTGCTTCTGATCATTTGATGTTTCTTTCCGTTAATGGTGGCAATCTGAAAAAATCAATGCGTTTTTTCTATAAGATTGGCTATAGCAAGTTATTTACTGGATTATCTGCCATGTGCTTACGCGAAGCATGGTTTGTAGCCGGCGTTATGTATCTAGGCCCTGCGCTTGGAGAAAAATTACATGCCTATTCTGGTGAAGAAAAAAATCTATCAAATGAAATAAAGTGGAATGCTGCAGGAACCATGTCTGCCGGTTTTGTAACGACTTTTTTCTCACAGCCTTGCGATTCACTAGCTAGGGAAATGCAAAAACAGGTTGAAATCAACCCAGCGGCATCACCAAGGTTATTCAGTACTTTTAAAAATTGCAGTGTGAAACAGCTGTTCCGCGGAGCCGTTCCTAGATTAGGGCTATCCACCGTGGGCGGTGCTTTAGCTGGAACTTTGTTCAAACTAGTTAAAGAAAATATCTGGTCTGAACAAAAAAATAATTCCGAGCCTGCGGCTAACCCAGTTCGGCTTGAGCGATAATTTCTAATAATGCGTCATTAGTACCTGCAGCCACCACGGCTGCAGGTGTGTCTCGATAAATTCGAGCAATTTCACTACCACCCTCATAACCCGCAGCACCATGCATTTGTAATGCTTCTTTAGCAATTCGCTGTGATAATTCAGTCGCTTTTAGCTTTACAATAGTACATTCCTTCACGGCAAATTTACCATGACTGTATAGCCAAGCACTATTATAAGCAAACTGTTTAATTGCTTCATATTCAGCTGTTAAATTCGCAATACGATGGCGAATGATTTGCAATTTACTCAACGGTTTACCGTGAACAATTCTTGATTTTAAATAACCTATTGTTTGATCAAGAGAATATGATATTTCACCTAGAACCATTATTCCCGCTACCAAACGCTCTAACTGTAAATTTTTCATAAGATAAATAAATCCCTGGTTGAGATCACCAATGATGTTTTGTTTGGAAATTTGAACATTATCAAAATTAATTTCGCAAGTAGCAGCACTATGCCAACCTAACATATCGATTGGGTTAATTTCAATACCCGGCGCATTACTATCAATGACAAACAAGGAAACTCCCGTTGCGCCAACCGCATTTTTTTTACGAGGATGGTTTTTAGTTTTAATCGCAACAACTAAAAAATCTGCAATACTACCATTGGCAATATAACGTTTTGTCCCATTAACTGTGTAACTATCCTCCAGCAAAGTTGCCGTGGTTTGTAATTGATTTAAATCAGAGCCAGCTTGAGGTTCTGTAATAGCAAGTGCTGAAATTAAACGCCCTTCTGTAGCGGGAGCAAGGTATCGTTGCTTAAGATAGTCACTACCATAATATGCGATATAGGAATTTGCCATATATGTATGAACAGCGATAGCGACTCGAAAACCGCCGTATCCTAGACGTCCCAGCTCTTCCAAAAAAATTACATCATAAAAAAAATCTTTATGTTTATTTAGGTTTAAAAAACCAGCGTCACCAAGCAGGCCCCAAGCATAAGAGCCTACTTTTTTATCACACTCCCATTGAGAAAGGTAAGGTGAAATTTTTTCTCCCAAAAAATTCCTAACATAAGTCCTGTAGGCATCATGTTCATCAGAAAAATAAATCGAATCACTCATGAAGGTGTCAACCGTTGCCTTTCGTTAAAATTTACAACTTGTGCTCCTACACATAATTGCTGCAAATTATCTGAAGATAAACTAAATACAGCATGAGGATTCCCAGCAGCAGCCCATAGTAGAGGTGAATTGAGTAAATCTTCATCGATAAATTTATGCTGAATTTCCTCTTTATGTGCAAAGGGCGCAACACCACCAATGGCAAATCCGGTAACCTGTTTAGTAAATTTTGCGTTGGCCTTTATAACATTTTCACCAACTACATCGGAAATTGTCTCAAGATTTACTTGATTTTGCCCACTTGCAAGCACCAAAATCGGTTTTTGAGTGTTCTCCGTACGAAATATCAGTGACTTCACAATTTGTGTAATATCACAGTTTAATGTGCTTGCAGCATCTAATGCTGTGCGCGTAGTATCTGGAAGCTGTATAACGTTTAAGTTTACTCCAATAGATGATAAAGCACCCTGTACTCTCTGTGCACTTCTACTTAACATGATTCTAACTCCTTATCCATTTGCATTAATTTATTACGATCAATTTTATTATGTGCCGTCAGTGGAAAAGTTTCCACTAACCTATATAGATTCGGCAACATATATTCAGGTAACCTATCTTTAAGGAATTTTTTGATTTGTTGAGATGACAGAGATTCCCCCCTTGTAATAACAAACGCTTTTAGTTGCTTTCCTAATCGTGTGGATTCATTTACCACAACAATTGCTTGCTCTATTTTCTCATGGGCAGATAGATTAATTTCTATTTCATCTAACTCAATTCTTAAGCCTCGTATTTTCACCTGATTATCCACACGACCCAAAAAATCTAGATTCCCATCCGGAAGCTCACAGACCAAATCTCCAGTGCGATAAACCTTGGGATTCCCAGGAAGAGCAAGTATATTTTTAATAAATTTTTCTTTGGTAAGTTTTGAATTATTAATATAGCCTCGTGCCAAACCATCACCAGCAATAAATAATTCACCGGGATTCCCTGGTAACACAGGATTTAGTTTTTCATCTAAGATGAAAAATTTAGTATGACTTAATGCTTTTCCAATAGGTATTCTGCTAGCATTTTGGGGAATATTTCTCACCGGATAGAAAGATGCAAAGGTTGTGCTTTCAGTTGGGCCATAAACATTGACTATGTCAACATTTGGCAGAGATTCAATAGCTTTACGCATATGCTTTACCGAGTGACTTTCACCTCCCGTTAAAACCTGCTGCATCCCAGCTAAGATTGAACAATCTTGCTCTACAATCGTATTAAACAAGGTTGTAGTTAAAAATATTTTTGTGACATGCTTGTTCTGGATAACTTTTCTAAATTTAGCTAATGTTGACAAGCCTGTATCTAATAACGTGCACTCTCCTCCGTTTAACAGTGGCCCCCAAATTTCAAAAGTGGCTGCATCAAAACCAATTGGGGAATGTTGTAAAAAGATATCTTGAGCTGAAAAGTTACTGTAGTTTGTACAAAAAAATAATCTTAGTACCCCTTTATGCGTTGCCATGACCCCTTTGGGCTTCCCTGTAGAACCTGAGGTATAATTAATATATGCTACGTCCTCAGCTTGAATTCGATGCTCAGGATTAGTTAAAAATTGCTTGCTTAAAATTGGAAGAATATCTTCATAACAAACTTGTGTCACTGGAGTATTGATTGATTTGTGTTTTCCATGAATCAAGAAATTCACACCTGAATTACTAAGCATATAATCAATGCGAGATTGTGGATAACCTGAAACAATAGGTAAATAGATACAACCTGCTTTTATAATTGCAAGCATGCAGATAATCATCTCAATACTACGATCAAAATTAACTCCGACAATATTTTGTGGACTAACGCCGCTACTGAGAAGATAAAAAGCAAGTTGATTTGCTTTTTGATTCAACTCCAGATACGTAATAGCCTCCCCACCTTGAGATACAGCAATGGCACTAGGTGACTTTTCAACTTGCTGTTCAAATAAATCCTTAATTGATAAATCTAGCTTCATTTTTTAGCCCTCCACATAAATATCCACCAATGATTTCAGTTACTTTTTTTTCTTGGCTATGAATAAAAAAATGTCCATCATAGAATTTATGGAACTCAGCCCTACTCTTTGAAAAATATTTCCAACTATATATTGTGCTTGGCGAAGCCAATGAGTCATAAATTGCATATAATATTACAGTAGACGATGAAATAGATTTTTGGAGATCTACTGGCCATAGCTCTGCCAACTTCATATCTGCACGAATAGTAGGCTCCAGCAGCTTCATTAAGCGTCGATTCTGCACAATTTCACAAGACAAACCTCCCATTTCGATCAAGATCTTATGGAATTCTTCTTGTGACATATTAAATAAAAAAGGAGGCTGACACGGCTTATCAGGTGCCTGGCACCCAGAAATAAACACATGCGAAGCATTGAAATTTTCTTGTTCTAATTTGAGGGCTAATTCATAAGCCACGCGCGCACCAAAACTGTGTCCAAATAAACTAAATGGCAAATCTAGCAAAGGCATTAACGTGGTTATTAAATAGCTCATTAATTCTTTCCAACAATGAAAGGCTGGTTGTTTTATCAGCCTTTCCCTGCCTGGCAATCTAACAGCTATGACCTCTACACCTTTCGGTAGATTTTGCGACCAGTTACGAAAAACACTAGGTACACCACCTGCGTAAGGAAAACAAATCAAACGTTGATTTACGTAATCATCAGTTTTAATTGTAATATAAGCCTGATGATCTTCAATGTTTTTCACTTTAGCTCTCACTAACTTTTTCTGCTATAACAGTAGCTAAGTAGGACAGTTGGCTATTGGAAAATAGTGTGTCGGGCTGTAAAGCTTCTGTACCATATGTTTTCTCGACTTGGTCAAGGAATTTTATTGCTGTTAAGGAATTTCCCCCTAACTCAAAAAAATCTGAGCTAGGAGAAATATCTTGAGTATCAAACATCTCTTGCCAAATGGAAATTAAATTTTTTTCAACTGTTTGCATTTTACTACCCCTACCATTTCCTAACATCAAAATCTTCACCATGAACATTTTCAGACAACATCTTATTGTGCTTATATTTATCGTCTCCTGCTACCAATACAGTCCCGTAATTTTCGAGGCTAGCTTTTCCACCAAACTCATCTAAAGTATCTGAATAGGGATATACTTTAACAGAGGTTGGCAAATAACGTGCGGCATAACCAAGACGCATATCCTTGGTTTTCCCACTATGTGGATGAGATGCATGAAGTAATGTAGACCAAAAAATAATGCATTGTCCTGGTTGCATCACTAAAGAACGTGCTTTAGATTCATCTGGCCTCCAATCGGGATCAACCTGTAGTTGACGATAATCGTAACCAAAGAAGCCTCGCCTAGTATCACCCTTTTCTAATTGATTAATTTTATCCGAATCATATTCCATCGACTTCATTTCATCGTAATAGATAGTTTTATGAGAGCCAGGAATGACTTGCATACAACCATTATCAATAGTTGACTCCGTAAATGCAGTCCAAACCGTGATAGTTCCTCGACCATTAGAACCCTCAGGCCATTCTATCTGTGGCTTTTTCGAGGTAGTAACGTTTGCAAAAGTACCCGCCTGGTGCCAATCAGTACCTTCATCACCGGGGTATTTTGGAAAAAATTCTGTACGCCAACAAGTTAAATCATCACCTAAGATTGAAGCCACTCGATCAACAATTTCTTTTTTGCAAATATGTTGCGACAGATCGCTAATATCAAAATGTCGATCATAGTTGGATAAATTAGTCACTCCCGATACGCTATCATCACTTTGATAAATATTTTTTCGATTATCAATGAGGCGCGGCCTTATTTTTTTAAACATTTGGCGCATTTCCTCTGGCTGATAGACGGTAAAAGGGCCTAC
Organism: Gammaproteobacteria bacterium; assembly: GCA_021773305.1. Taxonomy (GTDB): domain Bacteria; phylum Pseudomonadota; class Gammaproteobacteria; order UBA1113; family UBA1113; genus JAJFKH01. The sequence continues at coordinate 31,267 of JAJFKH010000071.1, forward strand.
AATACCATTTTTATGAAATTCTTTTAACTCATGACTACTCAATTTGAAGTTTAGACCGATATCACGCTGTGCAACTAATGACATAACTCGTCTCCTGTTATTTAGACCAATGTTGTAGTTGAAATACTAGAATCTTTTTCCCAAAAAAAATATACGTATTAATACCCATATTTCAGAAACATAGGTTACTAATATAGTGGGGGTTAAAAGAGCAAGCTAGAAAACCGAGAAATCATTTACTATGGGTTTATTGCGCTTCATTATGGGAAAATTCACTCAGAACCCACAAATCGGAATTCATTCGAGTATGGCTTCATTTTTTAACTTTAATCAGGAGACTTATGATGCTTAGCCAATTTTTAAAAAATCGCCAAAGAAAAATTGGAGACAAGTAAACAAATTAATGCAGATAAGACAGGAATTAATATCAATGGAAAACAAGTCAGAGATATTAGCAAATTACGCAAGTGCTCCTTTCAACAGATCTATTTTGCAGCGCCTCTAATTTCCGTTGCACAGCCTCTAGTTCCTGTTGTATTATTTTCAACAGTTTGCCTTTTGTGCATCCTGTTTCCTCATCTTTCTCAATGTTAGAATTTTCTATCATTGTCAATGCTTGTGTAAACAATGTCATTGCGCTTTCTAAATCTTGATTCAACACACAGTGCAATGCTTTAAAACGTAAAATTGAGGCTGTTGCTAGTGGCGTAATTCCTGTCAGATTATCGGCTAATTCATAAAGCTCATCCAAGCATGTATTAATCACCATCTTTTGTTCTTTGTCAGATGAACTAATCTTCGATAAACAAGTAATTGTAAGATCCAACCAATCGAAGAACCGCATATAGAGGGATTGTCTATTAAAGTAGCCATCCTTATACAACAAAGTATAAGATAAAATTCGAGGTGCTTCTGATAATATCGTTAATTTTATATAATCAGGCACGGGAGGTAAGTCAATACAAATGGCATAGAAACAGAAATCTAAAACATCACAAATAATAGAAACGTTCTTATTTGCATTGAATTGCCTCAGTGCATCCTTTTTTTCATGACTAAGAGACCCATCTAGGCTAGAAAAGATTAAACCACCATAAATATTTTTATTAAAGAGTTTACGGGCGCAAATCGCTATGTATGTAGTCAAATGGGTTAAAATAACTCCGCCCTCAGCGGCATCATCTCCAGGGCCTAATAAAAATTGAATTGTTTCTGAGAAAGCCAGTAGCAAATCATTTTCCCTACGGTTCTTAAAGAGTTGTTTATTTACAGAAAGAACAAAGAGATAATAATCACGAGCCTGTTTGAGTTTTTTTGCTAGCACACAAGTATCACCTACTTCAAAAAGGATGGTAGTGATGAGGCTATGCTGACGACCTACAGCTTTTTCTTTATAGTCATATGCCTCCAGGCACTGTTGATAGTAGTCTACTGCACGGTTATAACTTTTTCTTTTAATATTTAATATGGCTAATTTTCTTAAAATATCTCCCTGTACCGGTCTATACACATTGAAAAATAGACGCGGCTTTTTGAAAAATTCTACCGTTAGTTTTCCAAAATTGTCTGACCCTACTGTGCACTCACGTATGTAATTATCAAAAGCTGGTTTTTTAGCTAATGACAGCGCTGCAATATAACTTTCTTCAGCTTCATCAAGTAGATCTTGAATTAAGCAAACAACAGCCTTTGTTCGATATGCATCAATGAGAATATGAATATTCTCATCCTTATAAATAAAAGGATCCTGCAAAATTTCCGTTAAAGTGTTGACAGCATATTCTTGCCTACTCAGATCAACCGCCCTACCTGCAATACTTAACTTCAACCGTAGTATAATATCAGCATTTTCATCTATGTTTCTTTCCGCGAGGCTAAGTGCATGCTGTAATAAATCCATCGATTTTTTGACCACAGCTAAATCACCCGCTCCGAATCGTCTGTACAGCTCGTTAGCATATCCTTGAATCGCTAAAATATTATCCGGATCAAGAGCCATAAATAAATTATACGCTGTCAAAGACTGAGATAGATTGCCTGTTAGAGCATGAGCACTAGCTTCTGTCAACAAACTATTTGTTTTAAATTCCTCACGCAAGAAAAGCTTAAGGCTCCCTTTTTCATTACAAAATTTCTCCACAGCAACTTTAAATGGGATCAGTGTCTGATAGATATCCGTAATTATCTCTGTTTCAAGCTGATCTAAACAATAAATCTTTTTCATCTCACTTGGCGTTAATGCTTGTTTGTTTAAAATTGGGTGGTGGACATGCTCTACCTCATCACCATAAAATAATTGCGTTTTAATTCTCATTCGAATAATGTTGGAAAGTGCTTCTA
>JAJFKH010000072.1 GCA_021773305.1 Gammaproteobacteria bacterium
TCATCAAGCTATGCAATTTATATTAAAAGGTGAATCTTTACGGAAAACTCTTGATCCATCTTGATCACTGTGATTTAATTTCATACAGGAGTTTTTCTTGTTGATCATGCAATTGAGTGATCAAGATGATGCAAATACCCAATTTCAAGTCCAAATGTTACTATACTGGATACCCTGCTCAAAGCATAATTGTTTACAAGGATGTTTGCTGATGAATAAAAAACTTAAAAAAGCCTGTCGAAATGGAAATCTTGATTCCGTTAAAAAATACTTGGAAGAGAAAAATATTTCTGCGGAGGAAAAACAACTAAGCAGCTTGAAATTACTCCACTTGGTTTGCAATTATGGTCATGTTGAGCTGGTTAAATTTTTCCTTAATAAAAATAACAAGTATGCATTAACTAAAAATGAAAGCAAAGATACCTCTCTTCATATTGCATGTCGCAGAGGACATTTTGATATTGTCAAAGTTTTGTTAGAGGAAAATCCCGCATGTATATTAATTAAAAATAAAAAAGGGAATACTCCTCTTCATATTGCATGCTATAGAGGACACTTTAATATTGCTAAAATATTGCTAGAGGCAAAGACTGATTGTGGTTTTATTAAAAATAGAAGAGGGAATAGCCCCTTCCATATGGCTTATCGAAAAGGACATATCGATATTGCCAAGTTATTACTTAGTGGAAAACAAACTAATGACGATCTTACACTGCTGTATACGGCTTGCCGAAAAAATGATGCAGATATTGTTAGCTTTTTATTAAAGCAAGAAAATATTGATATTAACGCATGGGGAGGAAGCTGCGCTAGGCATTCTCCTTTACATATGGCTTGTTTTAGAGGTCTTACAGAGATTGTTGATTTGTTTCTTGAAAAAGACAACCTCGATCTTGACCAGGTAGACTGTTCAGGATCAACAGCACTTCATTATGCTTGCTATAGTAAAAATAAAAATATTATTGAAAAATTACTTAGTAAAAAAAATAAGATTGATATTAATAAAGAAAACGATGAGAAGCTGTCCGCGTTTAATGTCGTTTATAGTGAAGGCTGTTTTGATATTGTCAAATTGTTTCTGTTATGCGAAAATTTTAATTTTTGGCAAGAAGATGGTGTAGGAAATAACCTTCTACATTTAGCTTGCATGAGGAATCATTTTGATTTTGTTAAAAGATTATTAAGGATAGACGCTACACTTATCTCAATGCAAAATAAGAATGGAGAAACTCCATTTTATATGGCTTGCTATGAAGGTCATTTTAATATTGTTCAGCTACTAATGGATCGAACGAATAATTTTAGGAGAAAAAAGTTGGGTAGAACTCTCCCCTACCACTACGCTCTCCGAGGCGGTTTTGGATTTCATGTGACAAATTTTGAGATTAATCAAAAAAATGCAAATGGAGAGATGCCTCTTCACTGTGCTTATCACAGAGGTCATTTCCAAATTGTTAGCCACTTATTGTGTTACAAACAGACTGATTTTAAGGTGAGGGACTCCAATGGCTTTACACTACTCCATCATGTTTGTCACACAGGCCAAATAGATATTGCTACGAGATTACTTAGACGGTCTGTAAATATCAACTTAGCAGAGAAAAATGGACTTACACCGCTTCATTTAGCTTGTAAGGGTGGTCATGCAGACATTGTTGAACTCTTATTACAAAGTGATGACATTAATATTAACGAGCATATTGTAGAATTTTTATTAAATCAATGTGACGACATTCATACTAATGAGAAAAACAGATATAAAAATATACTCATGAGTACTGCTTGCAAAAAAGGTCATATAGGTATTATCAATGGCTTATTACAAAGAGATGATGTTGATATTAAGCAACAAATTAACGAGTTGGGTACTGCTTTACATATTGCTTGCCATGGAGGTAATTTAAATATTGTTCAATTATTAATCGAGCATGCTAGAACTTCCATTGCGATCCAAAATATAAGGGGCGAAACGGCTTTTTATATAGCATGTATTGGGGGCCATACTCATATTGTAGAATTTTTATTAAATCAATTTGACCAGAATGAAATTGATATTAACAAGAAGAATGAAGCTGGAAATACTCCACTTCATCTGGCTTGCATGAATGGTCAAGTTGATGTTGTTAAAACCTTACTAACATGGGTTTTTGCAAAACGAAAAAAAGAAAATTCTATATTCACACCTGTTTCAACTAATAATAATAGAGAGACGTTCTTCTATAAAGCTTGTTATGGGGGGCACCTTGAAATTATTGAATTATTATTGAATCCTCACTTAGTGACATTTATTAAATTTGAACTTGATCAAAAAAACTCAGCTGGAGAATCTCCTCTTCATTGTGCTTATCATAGAGGTCATCTCGATATTATTAAATATTTATTTAAGTATCATTATCTTAAATTTGATTTCAATGTGGTGGACTCTAATGGCTTTACATTGCTTCATCATGCTTGTCAGGCAGGTAAAATGGATATGGTTAAGACGTTGCTTGGTAGAGTGCCACCACCTCTACCTGGTGGGCCTGGATTTAGGCAGCGACCCTGGCAACCTGTAAAAGTTAACCTAGTAGGGAAGGGTGAAGATACACCGCTTCATTTAGCTTGTGAAGGAAGGCATATATAGCATTTCCAGTTGAAATTGGGACAACTAAATTGGTAAAGTTTCAAATTTCTCTGTGAAGAGAGTATGAAGCTTTTCTTGCTGATCAGGCAATCCCATGAAAAAATCTCCGCAAGCCTGCTTAAATTCATCAAAAGT
>JAJFKH010000073.1 GCA_021773305.1 Gammaproteobacteria bacterium
ACCGAAGGGGACGGGGAAGTTCAAGAAATGATTGATATTGCAGATTTTGCTGTAGGTCAATCTCGGATGCTTTATGGTAAAACCATGCATTCTGAACGGCCAAAGCATCGAATGTATGAACAGTGGCATCCGCTTGGTGTGGTGGGCGTAATTTCTGCATTTAATTTCCCTGTGGCGGTGTGGGCTTGGAATGCTTTTATCGCTGCTATTTGTGGTAACGTGGTAGTTTGGAAGCCTTCTTCAAAAACCCCTCTGGTTTCTATTGCCGTGCAAAATATCTGTCACCAAGTCATGGAACAAACTGGCCATGAAGGTGTTTTTTCTATGTTCATTGGTGATAATAAAATAGCGACTCAATTTGTAGAGGATCCTCGGGTGGGGTTGTTATCTTTTACCGGTTCTACTGCGGTTGGACGCTCTGTAGCAGAAGCCGTGGGCAAGCGATTGGGAAAATCATTGTTAGAATTGGGTGGGAATAATGCCATCATTGTCGATGAAGATGTTGATCTGGAACTTGCTTTGCCTGCCATTGTGTTTGGCGCTGTGGGAACGGCAGGTCAACGATGTACGACGACTCGTCGGCTTTTCGTACATCAATCCCAGATAGATCATGTGACTGAAAAACTTATCCATGCTTACGGCCAAGTGACCATCGGTGATCCACTGGATAACAGAAATTTGATGGGGCCGTTAATTGATAAACAGGCTGTGGTGGCTTTTGAAGAAACCCTAAAAGAAATCCAAGCTGCGGGAGGAAAGCTATTATTTGGAGGTAAGGTTATCGCAGGGCAAGGTTATTTCGTGCAGCCTACCTTGGTGCGTGCAGAGAACCACTGGCCGCTGGTGCAGGCAGAGACCTTTGCCCCCATCCTGTATATCATTCCTTTCACTGATTTAACAGAAGCCATCACCCTGAATAATGCCGTGAGTCAAGGGTTGTCTTCTGCAATTTTTACCAATAATTTAAGCCATAGTGAGGCTTTTTTATCCGCATCTGGTAGTGACTGTGGTATTGCTAATGTTAATATTGGAACCTCTGGGGCGGAAATCGGTGGTGCGTTTGGCGGTGAAAAGGATACGGGAGGAGGGCGTGAATCCGGCTCTGATGCTTGGAAAGCCTATATGCGACGGCAAACCAATACGATCAATTGGGGAGGGGAAATGCCCCTAGCCCAGGGAATTAAGTTTGATCTTAATTAAAAGTTATGGTAGACTCCGGTTTTGTTATTTTTAATCTTAAAAAGGTAAATTCATGCCTGTTATAACGCCTCGGCGTGCTTCAACATCTGTGGATCAAATGACCTTGTACTAGTTTTATGGTCGCAGAATAGATCTATCTAAATTTTACCTAAAAAAGCATGTTGGAGTGATAAAATGATTAAGATTAAAGGGTTATCTTTTTACCGGGGTGGGCGAACCATCTTTGAAGGGGTCGATCTGACCTTACATAGTCAAAAAAAAATTGGTATTGTGGGCAAAAATGGCTGTGGTAAAACTACGCTATTTAAATTACTGTTAAATGAACTTTATCCTAGCCATGGAGAGATTGACTACTCACCCAATCTGACGTTTTCCCATTTGGAACAAGAACTGCCTAATACTAATTGCATGGCTGTGGAATACGTGGTGCAAGGTGATCAAGAATTTGCAGCCATTGAAGATCAATTGTTAGAAGCAGAAGTTGAAGAAGATAACGATAAAATTATCAAGCTTCACATGAAGATTGCTGATATTGATGGCTACACTATCCGCTCTAGAGCGGCAAAGATATTATCCGGACTCGGTTTTTCCACTGAGGAACAAAATAAAGCGGTGAATCATTTTTCCGGTGGTTGGAAAATGCGCCTTAATCTTGCTCGGACATTGATGTCTCGGGCCGATTTATTATTGCTGGATGAGCCAACTAACCATTTGGATTTAGACGCTATCTTGTGGCTAGAGCAGTGGCTTATTGGATATAAAAGTACGTTGTTGATAATTTCTCATGACAGGGATTTTTTAGACAAGGTGACCAATCAAATTCTACATATTCACGATGAAACCATGGCAATCTATGAAGGGAATTATTCGTCTTTTGAATCACAACGAGCTGAGCAGTTAGCCTTGCAACAGATGCAGCATGAAAAGCAACAGAAAAAAATTACTCATATGCTGAAGTATGTAGAGCGCTTTCGTTATAAAGCGAGCAAAGCAAGGCAAGCTCAGAGTCGCTTAAAAGCCATTGAACGAATGCCTCTGATTGAAGCAGTGCAGCAAGAAACGCCTTACCACTTTGATTTTAAAGAACCCGTGAAAGTGGGTAACCCATTAGTCAATTTGGAAAAGGTCGTAGTCGGTTATAAAGATAAAATAATTTTCTCTTGGTTAAATTTACAACTACGCATGGGCCAGCGAATTGGACTCATCGGACCGAATGGTGCAGGAAAATCGACGCTGATTAAACTGATGGTTGGCGATTTATCCTTAAATAGTGGTAAACGTTTTGTCACCGACAAAAAGCATATTGGGTATTTTGCTCAGTACCAATTGGATTTGTTGGATCATGAGCAGACGGCCATGGAGCATATGCGCGATCTTGCACCCGATAAAAGTGAACGAGATCTACAGCGCTATTTAGGAACTTTCGGCTTTTCTCGGGATTTGGCGTTGACTGCTACGGGCAAATGCTCCGGTGGGGAAAAAGCCAGGTTGATTCTGGCGATGATTATTTGGCAACGGCCTGCCATGCTATTGTTGGATGAACCGACGAACCATTTGGATATGGAAATGCGTAACGCCCTAATGTTAGCGTTACAAAATTTTACAGGCACGCTGGTGGTGGTTTCCCATGATAGGCATTTACTGCGTAGTGTGAGTGATGAGTTATGGCTGGTTGCTGATGGAGAAGTTACGCCCTTTGATGGTGATTTAACGGATTATCGGAAGTGGCTTTTTTCTCGAAAATCGTAATAGTCAAGTATAAAAAGCTTGCCATTGCTTCATAAAAAATAGTAATCTTACTCAACGGTAACATGTAACTCAAGGACGGTACCATGAGAAAGTTGACTAAATTTGTCGCAGTTTCTGCTTGTTTTCTGGTTTCTCAAGTATTTGCTCAAAAAGTAACAGTGAATGTGAGTCAAGCAGCCAAGGAAAAAAGTCCCCATTCAGTGGGGACTGTCACTCTGCAAGATACCCCTCATGGTTTGTTAATCCATCCAAATCTCCAAGGATTAGCCCCAGGGATCCACGGTATGCATATTCACGAGGAAGGTTCTTGTGAAAATTATGGTATGGCCGCATTGGGACATCTTGATCCGAAAAAAACCAACCGACATCGAGGGCCTTACGATAATAGTGGCCACCTTGGGGATTTACCTGTATTGATTGTAGGTAAAGATAAAAAAGCAGCATTGCCTACTTTCGCTCCTGGTCTGACCGTGAATGATGTGTTGGGGCATGCCCTTGTGATCCATGCGAATGGCGATAACTATTTTGATAAACCTGAGTTAAATGGTGGCGGTGGTGATCGGGTTGCCTGTGGTGTGCTGCCTAAAACGGCTTCTGGTAAAGCTGTTCCTAAAAAATCCACTGAACCTGCAATGAAGCCATCAGTGCCAGCAAAACCGGCTGCTGCGAAATCAGCGGTGGTTCCTTCCGCACCTGAACCTGCTTCAGTAAAACCTGCTCCAGCGGCAAGTCCAGCTCCCGCTGCGGCCCCAATGCCAAGTGCTCCAGGGTCAAACAGCTCAAGCAACCAGGCGAATACACGCACGGTTGTGTCAGCGCCATCTTCTCGAAGTAGTGGTAGTCGGGGCAGCAAGGATAACGAAAGTTTGATGCATGATGTAGTGTTACATTTACCGAAGATGGCGAGTTAGGTTTGCATTCATCTTTGAGTGATTAAGTACTGAGGGTTCGGCACGAAATTCCCGGCTCCTATAAGCTTTCTTGGATGCCGCGAACAAGCGGCGGCACGTCCGCAGCATCCAAGAATAAACAGTGATATTCGTGACGAACTCTCAGGACTCGTTGCTGAGAGTTCGACACGAATATTAGAAAACCGAAAAATTATTTGCTTTGGGTGTATGTTAATCGAAGATGCATACATACTGATCATAAGGCTCTTACCACCGGCTCAAAAATCTGATAGAATCTGACTATTGCTTGTGCAGTTTAAGGGTTTAGACCATGCAGCTCCCCAATCGACTCTTTCCATTTGTGTGTTACTTTTTGAAATCAAATAAGTTTTATTTAAGTCTTATTTTTTTCACTGGCGTTGTATGGGCAACTGAATTATCAGTAACCCCATATCTTTTTAAATTATTAGTTGATGGGGCTAATCAGCAAGGAGATACCCCAGAGCGACTATTGGCTGTTATTTTAATTCCAGCGATCCTCTATGTTTCAATGTCAGTTATATTAAACCTTAGTTTTAGATTGTATGATTATATTTGTATCAAAATGTTTATTCGTTTGTACACGGATATTACCTTAACTGTTTTTGATTACACAGCGGGTCATTCCTACCGTTTTTTTCAAGAAAATTTTGCAGGCTCGATTGCCAATAAGATCTTGTATTTACCGAGAGATATTGAATCCTTATTAAGAGCTGTCACAGATAATTTTGTTCCTAAAATATTGGCGGTATTAATTGCCGCGAGCATGCTCATGCTCGTACAGCCTTTATTTTCAATTATTTTATTGATTTGGGTATTTTTGTTCGTCAGCGGCACTTGTTTATTAGCTGTAAAATCCACAAAAAATGCCCTTGTTTTTTCAAAATCAATCAATGCATTGGATGGTAAGTTAATTGATAGTGTTTCTAATATCATTACTGGGAAAATATTTGCAAATTTAGATTTTGAAAGCCAGCGTATGGCAGATATCCATGTTGATGTGAATAACAAATACAAAATCATGCAGATGTTTAATATGAAATTACATGCTTTGCAGGGTGTCGGTGTGACTATTTTAGTGGCGGTCATGCTTGCTGCTTTAATATATGGGCGTATGCATGAGTGGGTTACGGTGGGTGACTTTGTATTTGTCTTGAGTCTGTCAGCTTCGATTATTATGAATGTATGGAACTTAGGGCAAGAGTTAATTAATTTCACCCGTGATTCAGGTAAATGCCAGGATGCATTAAGCTTGATTAATGTACCCCATGAAATTAAAGAAATATCTCATGCCAGTGACTTGTCTGTAACCCAGGGTGAAATACAGTTTAACAATGTTAATTTTTCTTACCAGACAGACAAGCCTGTTTTTCGTCAGCTCTGTGTTTCCATTCCTGCGGGACAAAAAGTGGGACTAGTGGGGTATTCTGGTGGTGGAAAATCAACTTTTGTTAAATTAATTTTGCGTTTATTTGATATTCAATCGGGCGAAATTAGTGTTGATCAACAAAATATTCAAGAGGTGAGCATCAATAGTTTGCGCAAAAATATTGCGTATATTCCACAGGAGCCAGAACTATTTCATCGCACGATTATAGAAAATATTCGTTATGGCCGACTTGATGCAAGTGATGATGATGTCATTGCTGCATCTAAAAAGGCTCATTGCCACGAGTTTATCAAAGAACTTTCAGAAGGATATGACGCTTTGGTAGGTGAGCGGGGTGTTAAATTATCCGGTGGTCAGCGCCAGCGTATTGCCATTGCCCGAGCAATCTTAAAGCAATCCCCCATTTTAATTTTAGACGAAGCAACTTCTGCATTAGACTCAGTGACAGAAAAATATATTCAAGATAGTCTGCATGAAATGATGGGTAATAAGACCACCATTGTGATTGCACATCGGTTATGTACGTTACTAGAGATGGATCGTATTTTACTCTTTAAAGAGGGCAACATCGTTGAAGACGGCAGCTTGCAAGAGCTAAAGCAGCAGGGAGGCTACTTCAGCCAGTTGTGGGAGATGCAAGGGGGCGGTTATTTGCCAGAGCTTTAGCTCTATTGAACCCGAATTACCTGACAAAATTTTAAAATCAATCCGAACTCATTGGCAAATAGAAAATAATTTACATTGGGTTTTAGATGTCGCTTACCGAGAAGACCCATCAAAAATTCGTGATGAAAATGCCGTTATGAACATGGCTTGGTTAAGAAAAATGGCCTTGGGTTTGTTAAAACGCGCCCAGAACATTAAGGGTAGCATACGGCGCAAGCAGCTCGCTATTTGGGCTAAACCACAATATCTTATTGATATTGTGCAAATTTAGATGCGTTTACCCTGTGCGGCGGCCCCGGGGCAATGGTTCAGATCGTTGATATTTCTGGAAAATAAGATTGTCAATAGCTTTACAACTGTCCTTAACTTAATAGAGTTGCTGCATTTTTTCCTTGACCAGCGTTAAGGTTTCATTGGCAACTGCGTTGGCTCGCTCAGCTCCTGTACGCTGTACGTCTTGGACGTAATCCAAGTTATTTTCCAATTCACGGCGCTTGGATGAAAAGGGTTCAATTAACTCTACTAGTACCTCGATAAGCTTTTTCTTGCATTCAACATCTCCTATGGCACCGTTTCGATAGCGATCTTGAGCCTCTTCTATCCATTTTTTATCGCTATTGAATGTTTCATGGAATATCCAGAGAGGATTATTTTCAACGGTGCCTTTGTCTGTGGGTTTTAAGCGGTTGGGATCGGTGTACATACCCATCACTTTCTTTTTGATAACATCAGCCGAATCACTTAATAAAATAGCATTATTCAGGGATTTGCTCATTTTTAACAATTGTCCCTGCTGATTTGGAGGGCCAGTACCAATTAGCCGATTGACTCGGCCTGCTTTAGTGCTGATGACAGGCAGTAAGCCACCTAAGTCTAAAGCGTCTTTATCTTCTGCATGGGGATCCACACCGCAATAGAGTTGGTTGAATTTTCGCGCAACTTCTCGGGTCATTTCTAAATGAGGAATTTGATCGTCACCCACAGGCACGATATCTGGGCGAAAGGCTAAAATATCAGCAACTTGGCCAATAGGGTAGAGTAAAAAACCGAAGGAATAATTATCACCCAAGCCTTTGTCTCGAATTTCGTCTTTAATCGTGGGATTACGCATGAGCCGAGGGTAAGGGATCAGCATACTGAAGAAAAAGGTGAGTTCTGCAATGGCAGGAATGTCTGACTGAACAAAAATAGTGCTTTTATCCGGGTCAATGCCAACGCTTAAGTAGTCTAAGGTAATATCCATAACGCTTTGGCGAATAGCACTTGGCTGATCCGCGCGAGTCGTAAATGCATGCATATTCGCGATGATAAAAAAACAATCATAGTCATCTTGCATGGCAACGCGATTTTCCACAGAGCCGACCCAATGGCCTAGATGTAATTTCCCTGTGGGGGTATCTCCTGTCAATAATCGTGGTTTATTTGCCATAATAGTTCCCTAATATTAGGGGGACAGTATGGCATAATTTTTTTGCATTCGCTACGGGTATAGATGATTGCTGAGTCAAAAAAGTTTCAAAATTACCGAGGAAGATCAGCGCTGGTTTAATTCAGAATCATTAGGTAAGAAAATTTAATGAAAAAAAATTTATACCTGAGCAGGGAGACATTGTTTGGCTTAATTTTGATCTAAGTTCGAGAAAAGAAATTATTAAACGAAGGCCCGCTTTTGTTATTTCAAGAAAAATATTTAATGGTCATACAGATCTCGCAGTTGTTGCACCTACTATCTCTACTGTAAGGAATAACAAGCTAGAAGTTCTTCTCCCAGCATCAATGAAAACAACAGGCTCTGTTCTGGTTTATCAATTACGGACGCTTGATTATCTATAACGAGAAGCAGAATTAATCGAGAAATCTCATCATGATATTATTGAGCAAGTTAAAGAACTTGCTATTCTAATTATGTAATAATCGGGGGGGGCTTGATATACCCATAGCAGATGATTTCTCGGTTTTTAGCATCCCAAATTTAAACGTAATCTAGCTGCTAAAAACGGTAATCCCATCTGTGGCAAGTACAAATATGACCACACTGCAATATACATTTGAAAATATAATAATTATGCCTGTACTTATATTTCTGATAAAAAAGGAACGGTTATGGACAACAGCAAGAAGAAGGATTTTGTCAAAACACCCCACGATTATTTTATGCGTTCACTCATGGAGCGAAAAAAGTTCGCAATAGGCTTTATAGAATCTTACTTACCCTCTTGGATCACCGCCGATCTGGAGCTTGAGGGACTGGAAAATTGTCAAACTCATTTTATTAAAGACAGCTTTGATGAAGTGGTGTGTGATGTTCTATGTAAAATTCCGATGAAGGCAGGAGGGGATGTTTTTATGTATGTATTAGTTGAGCATCAATCTACCGAAAATAAAAAAATGCCGCTTCGTATGTGGGAATATATGATGCAAGTAATGACTCGGTATTATGATTCAAAAAGTAATAAATGCCCATTGGTTCTCCCGGTTGTACTGTATCATGGAAGAGGAATATACTCAGAAACTAAGGAGCTAACAGAGCTGATTGATGGGCCAAGAGAAATGATTGAATACGGTTTGGGGAAACTCGCACCTTTTCAATTGATTGATACGAACTTAATTGATGATGAGGTATTGCGAGAAGCAACTCGGACAAATTTAATGTTATACACATTAAAACATATTTATGCTAAAGATTTTCTACTTAAGATAGAAAATATCATGGGATTGTTGAGGGATATTTCAGTTTCCATGGAGAAAGATGAGAGTGTCAAAGTGCTTGAATCTTTGCTAAACTATTTTGCTAACGCGCGTAGAATTCAGGATCCAAAAGAGTTTGTTGCAGTTATGAAAAAGAGTGTCAAAAATGAGGAGCAGGAAAGGATGATGATGACAGTGGCTGAGCATTGGTTTCAAGATGGCGTGAAAAAAGGTATAGAGCAAGGGGCGCAGCAAGGTATGCAGCAGGGGCAACAGCAAGGACAAAAAAAAGCTGAGCGCAGAATTGCGCTAAATCTTCTAAGAGATGGACTACCTCCAAGCAAAGTGTCAGAAATGACAGGATATCCCATAGGTGAAATTTTAGAAATGAGCGAGGATTAACAAATATACGCTTGTCGCTTGTAATTTGTGCAGCTCCCCTGTAGGATTGTTCTATAATTACGCAGAACATCACGACTCAGAGGCTAAAAGAGATGCTTCAACCCAAATACATTGCTTTTACGATGATAAGTGCCTCTGGGCTATTGAGCCTATTGGTAGCTTATTCGATCGCTATGTTATTTTTTCAAGATCAGTCTGACGGGATGGGTATAGAGCCTGAACTGAGCCGAACGGTGTTAGTGGTTCAAAATTGGCAACAAGATATTCCCCATTGGCAATTATTTGGTATCGCTCCAGTGAAAGAAGGTAGCGATGTGCCGGAAAGTCGTTCGAGATTAGATCTTCAAGGGATTTTTTATGGGCGTGATTCACAAAAATCTCACGTGATTATTGCAATGGAGCATGGCCCAGGGAAAGTCTATCGTTTGGGTGATCACATTGATAATGGCATGACTATCCATGAAATTTTGCCCAATCAAGTGACCCTGGCAAGAGATGGAATGTTAGAGAAATTACTGTTACCTCAGCGCACACTTGATATTGGTAAAGCTCCTACTTCGTTGCAATTGAAAGCTTTATCATGAAGTTCGCTTCTTTGACTCCGGATGTGTTGCAAATTGTCAAACACAAAGGTACGGAACCTCCATTTAGCAGTGCCAATACTGACGTGCTAAAAGAGGGAACCTATCTTTGCCGTGGTTGTGGATTAGGGTTGTTTCGCGCAGATAGCCAATTCATCTCCAGTTGTGGATGGCCAAGTTTTGACGATGAAATTCAGGGCAATATTAGACAACAACTTGATGAGGACGGGCATCGGACGGAAATTCTGTGTGCGCGCTGCGATAGCCACTTAGGCCACATTTTTCACGGAGAATCTATCACAGAAAAAAATGTTCGCTATTGTGTCAATTCCCTTGCTGTTGATTTTGTTGAACAATGCGATGTCGTTGATAGTGAAGAAGCGATTTTAGCTGCGGGATGTTTTTGGGGTGTGCAGAGTCAATTTAAGCAATTGCCTGGCGTGTTGAAAACCCAAGTAGGTTATACCGGTGGCTCCGTCAGTTATCCCACGTACGAACAAGTCTGTTGTAAAACCACGGGGCATGTGGAAGGGATCCGAGTCTTGTTTGATCCCACAAAAGTAGATTACAAAGCCGTGATTCGGTATTTTTTCCAGATCCATGATCCGGGACAGGCCGATGGCCAAGGGCTAGATAAAGGATCACAATATTTAAGCCGGATTTTCTATTACGATGATAAGCAGCGGACGATTGCAGAGCAGATGAAACAGCAGCTAATTGCAAAAGGCAAAAAAATTGTCACAACATTGATGCCTGTGGATATCTTTTGGCTGGCTGAAAACTACCACCAAAATTATCATGGCTAGGGAAAGATTATTTTTGACACTAAATTTTTCTCGAAAATCGAGTCAATTGCGATTATACTATGATTCACTTGTGGCAAATTTTAATTTGGAGTGAACATGAGCAAGTTATCTCGCATCTTGATGCTAGTTTTCCTTTCTATGTCGGTGCTGTTGCTGGCAGGTTGTCTTAATTCAACAGCCCAATACCAAACAGGCCGCGATAATTTTATCGAGGGTGACTACCACCAGGCATTTCGTCGGCTAGAGCCAGCGGCTCAGCAAGGCAATGGAGAAGCCCAGTATGCCATCGGCTATATGTATTTTTACGGACTGGGTACTGTGCAAGATCAGCAATTAGCCCTACAGTGGATCCGTGCTGCTGCGGATAAAGGCCAGCCCCAGGCGAAGCAAGCATTGTCAGATTTGCGCCATACTCCTCAGGGTAATATGAGAGCTTTTTCTATTCAGCGCCCTGGTGCGCTCAGTGGTCGTAGCCAACCACGGTCTATGCCGAGCCGCAGTTACCAAGGATCGGATAGCCACAGCAGTTCATATCAGGAACCTGCGAAAAAGCAGCCTTTGAATGCCGCTTGGCCAAAAGCTCGTCAAGAAACAGCACCTGCATTGGATTTTACAGCGCCTCCTCCACCCACATCCCCTCCTGCAACCCCCCCTGTAGCACCTCAAGCAACAGGGATGGATTTGAGCCAAAAGCAAGCCACTAAACTGGCCAAACAAACCTCTTTAGCAAGCTCTCAGGATCGTTATACGGTGCAAATCGCAGGTTCCTATGATGTACATCGATTGGAACAGTATGTCTACAACAATCACCTCCAAGGCAAAGTGCAGAAATACAAAACATCCCGTCGTGGTGAGGATTGGTATGTGTTAGGATATGGGCAATATGCATCCAAAAATGCCGCCCATGATGCCATGGAGAAATTGCCTTCAAGTGTCATTCAAAGTAGTCCTTGGGTGAGACAGATGGCAAATTTGCAACAAGTACAAACAAAACTAGGTTAAATGAACCCTTCTACGGAAAATAACAACAAATGACAGAGACATCATCCATACAAACCCACCGAGTTGGCTCTGGGATTAAACCCTTGCCAAATATTAAAAATATTATTGCCGTCGCATCGGGTAAAGGAGGAGTCGGTAAGTCTACGGTGGCGGTGAATTTAGCCCTAACTTTGGCAAACCAAGGTGCTCAGGTGGGTTTATTGGATGCAGATATTTATGGGCCTAGTCAGCCGAATATGCTCGGTACTCAGGGGATGTCCGCGGACGTGTCCGATAGTGCTGAGGGGCCGAGAAAGCTATTACAGCCGGTGAGAGTCCATGGATTACAGACCATGTCTATTGGGTATTTGATTGATACCAGCCAAGCCGTGGTTTGGCGAGGCCCCATGGTGAGTAAAGCATTGCAACAATTATTGTTTGATACTTGCTGGGAATCTTTGGATTATTTGATTATTGATTTGCCTCCTGGGACTGGGGATATCCAGCTGACCCTCGCACAAAAAATCCCAGTGACTGGAGCCGTCGTGGTGACAACGCCCCAGGAAGTGGCCTTGTTGGATGCCCGTAAGGCGATGGTTATGTTTGAGAAAGTTTCTATCCCAGTGCTGGGGATCATTGAAAATATGAGTTATTACAGCTGTTCTTCTTGTGACCAAAAAGACTTTATTTTTGGCCAAGGAGGAGGCGAAAAAATTGCCAAAGAATTTGCCACCGATTTGCTGGGTCAAATCCCCTTGACTACCCAGATCCAGCAAGAAAGCGATGCTGGAAAGCCTACAGTGATTGCCGATCCAGAAGGAAAGATTGCCACTTGTTTTTCCGACATAGCGTGTCATACTGCTGCCAAACTTTCCCAATTGGGGAAAGATTATTCTGGGAAGTTCCCAGATATTGTTATTGAGTGATGGGGATAGCTGCGTGAGTATCAAGTCAGATAATTGGATCCGTCATATGGCGACCGATCAGAAAATGATAGAGCCGTTTGTGAGCGGTCAAGTTAAAATGTCTGAATCTGGGCAAAAATTGATTTCTTATGGGACGTCAAGCTATGGTTACGATGTTCGCTGTGCTAATGAATTTAAAGTGTTTACCAACATTAACTCTGCCATTGTAGATCCGAAGCACTTTGATGCTGATAGCTTTGTGGATGTTTGCTCTGATGTGTGTATTATTCCACCTAATTCATTTGCACTGGCTCGAACGGTGGAGTATTTTCGCATACCACGCAATGTATTGACCGTCTGCCTCGGTAAATCCACCTATGCCCGTTGTGGTATTATTGTGAATGTAACGCCCTTAGAGCCAGAATGGGAAGGCCATGTGACCTTGGAATTTTCCAATACAACGCCATTGCCTGCAAAAATTTATGCGAATGAAGGGGTTGCACAAATTATTTTCTTAGAAGCCAATGAGGTTTGTCAAACTTCTTACAAGGATAGGGCGGGTAAATACCAGGGGCAGACCGGAGTTACATTACCTGAAACATAAAATTATTATAACTAAATATTATTTTATGTAGAATATATTGTCCAATATTTAAACTAGATCTATAATGATGAGTATATGTTTTTTTGAGAAGATGTGAGTGAGTTTTTTACGGTTTGTTTTGTTTCTAGGCTGTTTGTTTCCACTTTTCTCGTTGGGCAGCCCTTCTCAAAGGGCTTCCAGTGGGGAAGTGGAAGCTGTCCCTTTCCTATTTTCCTCCAGTAATAATCAGGTAAGCCCCACGATCAATGTTCGTAAAGGAACAGGCTATGGATTGTACGTGGTGACTGCGAAGATTTCAAAAAATGGTGTGCTTTCGTTTTTCCCAGAGGTGTTTTCCTTGAGAAAGGGATTTTCAGCAGGCTTACATCAGGATTGGATAGCACTTGCCTTAAAAAACTTACCAGAAGACACCACATTTAATCCTTACACACAATATCATACCTATAGCCTTGAGTGGTTGCCTCATAAAGTTGCTTTGTATGTGGATGCAGCACAAGATGGAAGCGATGTGAAAAATGCGGTTCCAGCAATAGTCTTGGGACAAAATAATGAGACATTATTAAGTAGAGGAGCATGGAAACAAAAAAGAGGTCAGCAACTGTTAGATACGGAGCAAATTTTTAAACCAGGCCAAGGGCAATTTAGCTTTACTCTACAAATGCACCAACGAGAAAATCTTAAAGATCCGGCTTATGGTTATATATCTAAAGTTGCTATTTACCCACCAGATGAGCAAGGTGGTTATGTAACTGAAATAAGTGATCCTCGGGTTTTTTCCGTGGATTTTACAACATGGAAAACGGGTAATTGGTGGCCTCTATTTCGAAAATATTTTATGGCAGAACATAAAACCGATCAAAATAGCTCGTTACATCATGTGGATTTTGGTAAATTTTTTGATGATTCAAATAAAGCCTTGCGGTTAGATACGATGAAAAAAAAATCGAAACAAGCCATTTATAAAATATCTCCCAAAGAGCATACCCGAGCCGTATTTTACTTGACTGAGAGTGAGAGCTTGATCGTGGGGCAAGCGACCAGTCCTTTGGTGGATTTTTTTCCTGTGACTCACGATATGGATATCACGGTAAGTAACACGAACATCGATGAATATACACAAAAACGCTGCCAATTGCAATTAACAGCTGAGGGTAAAGTGATTGTTAAAAAAGGAGCGGAGCAGAAACGACATTGCGATTTTTTGAAAGTCATGCAAACGCCTGAAAATTCAAAACAGGTGAATTTAGTGGTAGATAAAGTGTTACCTAAAAAAGTCGTGATTGAACAGCTTATCGTGGATGAAACACAAATAGATAAAGGAGCTATCGCTTATGCCATTGAAGCGATGCCAGGATTGCATGTGGATTTATTCGGCAATGTTTTAGTTACGGTAAGTTCAAATAGTTTACCTCATAAATTTTTTGCAAAACCAGGGGAGACCATCATGCTTATGGTCACCGCAGAGGATACGGGCATTGTGAATGTTTGTCATATTACACTGATCCCTGGAGGTTATTTTTTAGCAGAAGAAGGGGGGGACTATTGTCAATTTCTTAAGCCAGCGCGAGACAGGAATATTGTGATCGGTCCTCGTTTAATTGTACCTCGTTAGGAGAGAGGCTTGTGGAGATCCATCAAATACAAGTGCAATATTCAGCAGACGAAGATAGAATTATTTTGCGGTTGAGTACCCGTAAGGAGCAATTGTTTCAATTTTTGATAACGCGCCGTTTTATTAAATCATTTTGGCCAGCATTACTTAAGATGATGAGTACGAGTATTTCCATGACGCATTATGCAGCTGAAGCAAAACAGGCTGTTATAGATTTTGAGCAAGAAAAAGTGATGGCAACGGCCAAGACGGAACAGCCTTTTTCTACTCATATCAAAGAATACCCTTTGGGGAAAGAGCCTCTTTTATTATCCGCGGTGACTCATAAAAAAGCTAAAGATGGAACTCCTATTCTGGGGATCCATGATAGTCGGGGCGTTGGAATTGAACTCAATAGTGGCCATTCTCTGATACACTATCTTTACAATGCTCTCCAAACAATTAACAGTGAAACAGATTGGAATTTGAAGCTTCAGAGGATCAATCCGGGAAACGACGATCAGGCAACCCTCAATAAATTTCACTAACCTAGAGCCGCAGTGGTTTTTCACTGCGGAATGACGTTACAAATGACGGAGTTTGTGATGCTAAAAATCATAGTTTTACCTTTTACCAAGCGGACACAGAGGGATCATTGCTGTGCTCATCAGTATCATGAGTAAGTTCAACAAACTTACGCATTTTGTTAAGCCTGTCTTTAAGACTATCTTGCAATAATTCCTCTTGACTTTTAGGTGCTTGCCTTAATTTATATTCCGTTTTCATTCCATCAATCCAGCTGTGGCTGTAAGCATCAATCATATTTCCTTGGACGGAGTTAGATTGAAAACTTTCCACAGTGATAAGATCAATGTCGAGAGATTCCATGAATTTTTTGATGGTTTTCTCAAGAGCACCTTGTTCAGGTTTTGACTTGTTATACATTGCCTCAACTGCTTCATAAAAAGATTCAGCTTTATTTTGAGCAAAGGTGCTGTATTTCTCAGAAATAGCCGGATGATTTTTTTGCCAAAGTTGGAACAAATCTTTCATAAATTGGGCAAAGCTTTGAGATTTAATACCTTTGGGTGTTTTGATAAAAGGATCTCTTTGTTTACCATTGGAGCGAGAAATGAGTTCTGCAAAGAGAGATCCAGACGCTTTCTGTTCAACTCTATCTTTCTCTGTGATATTACGTTTAAATTGTGGCTTTTCCCCCCAGCTTTCAATGTCTGATAGTAAGCTATTTCGCGATAAACTATCTTTCCGAGAAACTTTGGCAGGTGATCCTGGTGCTCGTTTTTGCAATAAGACAGCAGGTAGTGCTGGAGGTGGTGGGGGTGGATTGTTTTCTAGAGGTGGAGAGGGTTGCTTGTCCTGTTGAGGCTGAATTTTTCTGTTAGGTTTAGATTTTTTCCTAATAAGGGACTTGTTTTTCTTTTTATTTTCCAGCGGGATTTGCTTTAATTCTTTGAGAATACCAGAAGATTGAATGATTTTAGCTGCATGTTTATCCTGTTGGATATGTTGCAAATCGATAGGCTTTTTATTTTGATAGCGCAATTCTCTTTTTTGAAGTTTTTCCATAAACTCGCGGTCACCGGAGTGAAAATGGAGAATTTTTGCAATATTTGCTTTGCTAAGGCTACCAACTGTTAAGGTAATTTGAGCTAACTCAGGGGATTGGTAAGCAAGTTTTAGTAAAAACCTTGCATCCTCAATAAGTTTGTCTTTGCTGGAAATAATTTGACTGATGTCTTTAGATGACAGTACCCAAGTGAATGCTGGATTATTTAATATTCGTTTGATATCACGAGCATGTTTCATTTTTTGCTTTAGCGTATAAGCAAGATTTTCTTTAAGATGCTTAAATTTATTATTATCTTTATACTTGTCTTTTATAATGTGGAGCATCGTAATTTTGGCTTCTAGATCAGCTTCAGTGGCTTTGTACAATTGAGAATATTCTTGCCCAGACTTATAGTGAAACAGTGCAGCAGCTATATCTTTATTTTCAGCGGCAAGAGGAATAAACATTGTAAGCATTTCCTCTGAAGGTAGCGCCACATCTTCTAATTTTCTATTTTGATTAGCGTCTATTCTTGACCTTTGAGAGCGTCTACTACGATAAAAATCGAATGGTTTTCTATTGCTTTTTTCCTCAGGCTGTTGATAGTCTGTAATTTTTTGTGTGAATATCCCCCCCCAATGCTCTTTAATTTTAGCCTGAATACTATCATATTGTGGGTTATTTACAATCTCTCTTTGTAATGCATAAAAGCAGGGCTGTTGGGATCCAATACCTAGTGCAAAACGTCTGTTATTTTCTGCGGTTTTCAATATAACGGATTTATGTTGTTCAATAAATTCTGTACGTTGTTTAGCAAGGTAAGTTGTGAGATCAGTGCCTAAGGCAATCCTTGCCAGCATGGCTCTATCATTATCCTCAAATAATGCATCGCGAAGGTTAGAGTACTGCCATTGAGTTTCATCTAGCAGCTTTTGACTGACCAGCGTATTTGTATTGCCATCACTTAAGATAGTTAATGCATGATCCAAACTAGTGCTCTGCTGACTGTTTGCGAGTAACAAAATATCTTGGTTGCGTAGGTGCTCAACTAAGCGTTCACCCCAACTAGCAAGGATTGGAAGCAGTTTTTCATCACAGTTAGGCGTTAGTAATAGCCGTTGAATATTGGCTAGTTTGTTATGTTGAATAGCGAGTGCTTTTGCTGTTTCTGGGTTATCTAGGGCAGCTTCCAAAACCAGCTTTTGGTGCTCATCAAACATATTACCTTCGCTTGATAAACCGTGACTAATGAGAGCTTTTCCCAGTGCTGCTCGTAATGCTCTAGCATTAGGGGCGTCTAGGTAAATCAATTTTTGGTATTGTTCATTTTTCAACATAATGATCCCAAGATCAATGTTGTTGATAGCTGCAGCAAGCAATAGTTTTTTATATTTTTTGGGACGTTTAATTAAAGGAAGTAACTCTGCACCAAATAATTCTAAAATAGTGCTGTTATTTTTTGTTTTGATAATTTGTTTTGCATGCTCTGATGATATTTTTCTGCCAATATTAATTTTTTTCCGAATGAGTTCTTCTCCGTTAGGAATTTTGATATGTGCTATGGCCGTGGATAAATTATTTAAAAATTCCCCGTTATTAGCGTTTGTTATCAATAGGTCGGATAACTTTTTGGAAGACATTTCATTTAATATTTCATTGATGTTTTCAAGAAATTTTTGCTTTTCCATACCAGAAAAATTATGCATTGAAATATGCTTAATAAGGTTGATAAGATATTTGGCTATAAAATCTTTCCCCCAATGATTCGCTACATTAGCGAGATCTTCGGTGGAAAGTTCCGCAGGCTTGCCTATTTCCATTTGATTCATCATGGCTAGCAATTTTTCTTCATCAGAAATGATAAGCGTTGCAACGGCTTGATTCTCGACAAGACGATCTTTAAAGTGACGCCCCTGTTCGACAACCTCTGTTTGTATTGGTAGCTCACTGTTTTGCTTTTTGTTTTTGTGAGTGAGAGATAGACGTCTTCGCTGAGGCTTTGATGAAGTATTTTCTGCGCTTTCTTTATTTTGCCCAAATAATTGAGAAGCAGAACGTTTCAGTCTTTTTGCAGTTGAACTTTTTGATTTTTTACTAATTTTTTCAATAGACTCTCCATCACTATGGCATGAAATATCTTCTGCGGACTTGTTGTCAGGAATAAGTTGTTGAGAAGCCGAGCGCTTTATTTTTTTGCTGGTTGATCTTTTCCTGCTGGATTTTTCCCTGGTTTTCTCAAGATTTCTCTCACCAGTATGAGCTGGACTCTCTTCTGTGGATGGTTTATCTGGAGTCAGGCGTTGAGCAATAGAGCGTTTTAATTGTTTAGCCGCTGATTTTTTTCTGCTGGAGTGCTTCCGCTCTTTTTTAGGTTTTTCGGCGGGCACTTTAGCGTTAATTTCTTGAGCTTCATTTTTTATCTCTTGACCCCGTGGCTGAGACACAGAACGCTTGAGTTGTTTTACATGAGAGTCTTCTTTACTCAATGCCTCAGGTGTTTTTTCAGAGATTTCAACAGGAATTTCAGTTTTGCTTATTGAGACTTCCTCGTCTGTTGACCATAGTGGAGTATCATCATCACCGCCATCGAGAATGAGACTAGAGTATGTAGAGTCAGAGTCTTCGCTCATTTCACTATTGTCAGTGTAACTTAGACTGTCACTGTTCTCTTCATCACTGCTGCTAAACATTAGACTAAAATCCATAGGATTAATCTCAGCTTTTTCCTCATCACTACTACTGCTACTTTTATAGGGGGGTATCACATTGAGATCTAAAGGGGGAATTTCTTGCAGTGGTAAATTGGGCATAGTTCTATATTGCTCAGCTATTTTTTGTAGAGGACTCTTGGGTTTTGATACGCTCACTGATGATTGGCTTGTGTTATTTGCTTCATGTGTTTGTTGAATTTTTTTCCCTTTTGCTCGACTGATAGCTTCCATGCTGAACTTAGCAATACGTCTTTTTCTTGACCGCTTCTTTGAGGGTTTTCCCTCTTTTTCTTGTTTTGTGTCTTTAAGCACTTCATTCTCTGATAAACTTCTTCTTCTTCCTAGACCAGCTTTTTTCCGTGTTACTTTGACATTCTTGAGTTCTGCAAAAATGGCATCAGATTGGATCTGAAGCTCCTTGAAATTTTTCTCTTCAAAGTTAAATGCTTCATCATCAAACATGAATTTCATTCTTTCATCTAATCCCATTTCAGAAAATAATTGGTATACGGCTTTATCATTATCTGATAGAAGGGTAAATATATGTGCTGCGGATGTGTTTTTTGTCCTTTTGTTATCTTTTTTGAGGGTTTTATAGAGTTTCACTAGAAACATATCGGAAAATTGCTCTTTGAATTTGATGAGGAGCTTTGCAATAGTTAAATAAGATGTTTTACCCAGTAGATTTTTATTTTCAAGAAGGGCTTTAGCATGAGGAAATTTGGCCAGAGCAAGTTCTTCGGCGTTGAATCCGAGTTGTATTTTTTCCCCAAAGCTCATCTTTTCAAGAAAAGCGTAAACATTAGCATCATTTTCTGATAAGAGTACGAACACATTTTGAGCGAATGAATTTTTTATATCTTTTTTAAGGGAATTATAAATGCCGGATATAAATCCATCAGAAAATTTATCGTTAAATTGGACGAGAATTTTAACGATAGTTAAATAGGATGCTTGATTAAAGAGTGCGTCATTTTCAAGAAAGGCCTTGCCGTAGGAAAAATCAGAAAGTGCCAATTTTTCAGTATTTGCATATCGAACTGCATCAAATAACCATCCAACAACATGATTATAATGAGGTTCAAAAGGTGTGTTACAGGTAAAAAGTCTGGCGATAAATTTTTCGTCATGGCCAAATTTCTCAAAACAAAGGTTTGTAAATTGTTGTTGCTCAATTTCATCTTCTGCAAGATAAGCTGAGTGGGTCATAAGTTGTGCTGCTAAAGTGGGTGTTTGCTCACATGCGTCCAATAAGCTTTGTTTCACTTCAATATGAGTGATAAGCGTTCTTACTACGTCTTTTGTTATTGCAGGATGATCAAGCAACAGGAGAGAGTGGTTACTTTCAATATGGCCGGCTAATATTTTTGCAGCATTGAGGTTGAAGTTTTCCTGCTGGAAATTTTGATTGCTTAAGAGTTTTTCAGCAAATACTCTATCGTCGCCAGCTTGTTCTACAAATGATTGTACTAATCCCTGATTTCTTGCAAATAATAAACGTTGAATGGATTCTTCTTCTCGTTCGATAATTGAAAAGTGTTGAAAATCTTTGACAAGATGTACAAGAAGACATGACAATTGCTGCTGATATTTGTTATTGTCAACAAAATGTTTATTGTTGAGTAATTCTGTGCAAAGCACAAATTCTTTTTCACATTTTTGAGAAAGCTTAAGGACAAAATGTTTATTGTCAATGAGAGCTTTTGAGAGTTCAACATCAGTTTGTTGGAGCTGATTGAGCGACTGCAAGAGTAACCGAGGATCTTTTTTCAAAAATGTATGGCGCAGAGTCGAAGCGGTTTTATCAGCGCCGTATTTATCGCCAGATCGCTTGATAATCTTGGCCATGCTGCAAAACTCACCGTTTTTCGCGTAGCGCCCTAATAATTTTTTAGATGATAGTATTTTTTTAGCTACCCGCTTGTTTTGTGTCGCAATCTTAGTGAGTTCATTTTGTTTTTTGGGGGTCCATAAGCCAAGCACAATAGCTGCGGATTTGAAAAATGGCATGAGTCGCTCTCCTTTTTGTCAGAATCTTGAGGTGTTTTATTATTGTCCAGGTTAGTATAGTCCAGATTTTACATTTGTTGCGCAAAATGAAAAAAAAATATAGAAAAGTTTTTTGCCTTGATTTCTCGTGTCATAGCCCACATATATGTGTTAGAGCAAGTCATCTTAAATAACATTGCGGGGAAGGCATATGCGGATGGATAAATTGACGACGAAGTTTCAAATCGCCCTTGGGGATGCCCAGTCTTTGGCCGTGGGGAAAGATAATCAATTTGTAGAGCCATACCATGTGATGAAGGCTCTTTTGGTGCAAGAAGGAGGCTCTATTGCTTCTATTTTGATAAAATCTGGTGGCAATATAGACAAGCTTCGACGTGACGTTGATAAAGGGATTGCTGATTTGCCTCAAGTCTCTGGTGCGGGGGGGGATGTCCATATATCCAATGAGTTAGCAAGAATATTTAATGTGATGGATAAGCTATCTCAAGAACAAGGCGATCAATATATATCCAGCGAATTGTTTCTGTTGGCTGTCCTTAAAGACTCCGGTCGCTTGGGTAGGTTGTTGCGAGATGCAGGTTGTGAAGAAAGAGCGGTTAAAGCGGCGGTGGAAGCGGTACGAGGGGGGCAGTCAGTCAATGATCCTAATGCTGAAGAGCAGCGCCAAGCATTGGAAAAATATACTGTGGATATGACTGAGCTAGCGGAACAAGGGAAGCTCGATCCTGTCATAGGACGGGATAGTGAAATTCGGCGAACGATCCAGGTATTACAGCGACGAACAAAAAATAACCCTGTATTAATTGGCGAACCTGGTGTAGGTAAGACAGCAATTGTTGAAGGGTTAGCTCAACGTATTATTAATGGAGAAGTGCCTGAGGGTCTCAAAAGCAAGCGCCTGCTTTCTTTAGATATGGGAGCATTGATTGCGGGGGCTAAATTTCGTGGTGAATTTGAAGAAAGGCTAAAAGCCTTGTTAAACGACCTGTCTAAGCAGGAAGGACAAATTATTCTCTTTATTGATGAATTGCATACCATGGTTGGCGCAGGCAAAGCCGAAGGAGCGATGGATGCCGGAAATATGCTAAAGCCTGCTTTGGCACGAGGAGAATTGCATTGTATCGGTGCAACAACGTTAGATGAATATCGACAATTTATTGAAAAAGATGCGGCCCTTGAACGACGTTTTCAGAAAGTGTTGGTCGAGGAACCCACCGTGGAAGATACCATTGCCATTTTGCGAGGATTAAAAGAGCGTTACGAAATTCATCATGGGGTGGAGATCACCGATCCGGCGATTGTTGCTGCGGCGACTTTATCTCACCGCTACATTACGGATCGGAATTTGCCTGATAAAGCCATTGATTTAATCGATGAAGCGGGAAGTAATATTCGCATGGAAATTGATTCCATGCCCGAGGAAATGGATCGTCTGGAACGACGTTTAATCCAGTATAAAATTGAACGAGAAGCCTTGAAAAAAGAAAGCGATGAAGCCTCTAAACAACGTTTAGATGATATTGAAGGTCAAATTGCTCAGCTAGAAAAAGAATTTTCTGATTTAGATGATGTTTGGAAGTCCGAGAAAGCAGCCCTGCAAGGCACCCAACATCTTAAAGAAGCTCTGGAAAAAGCCCGGCTAGAAGCAGAAACAGCCAGACGATCTGGAAATTTAGCACGAGCTTCTGAATTGCAGTATGGCCATATTCCGGAACTTGAAGCACAACTGAATGTGGCGAATAAGGCAGAAAAAAGAGAAACCAAATTACTGCGCAATAATGTTCGAGCAGAAGAAATTGCTGAAGTGGTTTCAAAATGGACGCATATTCCAGTATCCAAAATGCTTGAGGGGGAAAGGGATAAACTGCTGCGAATGGAAGATCAGCTACACAGTCGAGTTATTGGCCAAGATAAAGCAATCAGTGCCGTATCCAATGCGATTCGCCGTTCTCGGGCAGGATTGAGTGATCCTAACCGTCCCATTGGTTCGTTTCTCTTTTTAGGGCCTACGGGTGTAGGTAAAACAGAGCTTTGCAAAGCATTGGCCGAATTTATGTTTGATAGTGATGATGCCATGGTACGTATTGATATGTCAGAATTTATGGAAAAGCATGCGGTGTCTCGATTGCTGGGTGCGCCTCCTGGCTATGTGGGTTACGAACAGGGAGGGTATTTGACGGAAGCGGTACGTCGCCGACCTTACTCTGTTATTCTCATGGATGAAGTTGAAAAAGCACATCAGGATGTTTTTAATATTTTGTTGCAAGTATTAGACGATGGTCGCTTGACGGATGGCCAAGGGCGTACGGTAGATTTTCGTAATACCGTGATTGTTATGACATCCAACCTAGGTTCACAGCTGATTCAAGAATATACAGAACGAGGCGAGTTTAAAGCCATGGAGCAAGCTGTCATGGGGGAAGTGGGTCAATATTTTCGCCCTGAATTTATTAACCGCATTGATGAGTCTGTTGTGTTCCATCCTCTTGATCAAGAGCAAATTCGTGCTATTGCTAAGATCCAAATTGAGAGACTTAGAGACCGACTGTCTGATAAAAAATTAAACATTGAATTGACCGATGAAGCCATAGATCATCTTGCTAAAGCAGGGTATGATGTCGTTTACGGTGCTCGCCCATTGAAACGGGCAATTCAGAGCCAATTGGAAAATCCGTTAGCTCAAAAAATACTCACGGAGACTTTTATTCCAGGAGACAGCATTCGGATCCAGTTGCATCAAGGGCAATTGGAGTTTGGCAAAGTTTGATCAAGGGAGAGAAGAATGAAGCGAATAGTTTTTGCTTTAGCGATGGTTTTTGCAACGAGCGTAGCTTGTGCAAAAACGATTTATCGGCAGTTAGTCATGGATAATTTTGAAATGGGTCAGGCTGTTGAAGGGCTTGGCGATGAACTTTATCTGATGGTTACCATACTTAACTCTCGGGGTGATGATAGGCAGTATTCCATCCCTAATTATCCGGTCACGTGGCCTTCGGACAGTATTCAAAAGATTAAAGATCTTACTGTTTGGGAAGCTGGTATTGAAGACGGCGAATCTATGGAAATTATCGTTGAACTTGTTGAGCAAGATGCACCTCCGTTTAATGTGGATGATTCTCTCGGATCCGCGCGTATTAAGCTGAAAAACCATGAAGGTAATGCTATTACCGAGTGGGGTTCCTTTCATCACACTTCTGAATATACAAAAGAGAAAGCAAGCAAAGGAGAGAAATACAAGTATCACTTTAACGGACACGGTGGAAAATACAGTGCGTATTTTCATTTAACAGATCAGGTTTCCGATCGGTTTAAAGAAAAAGAGGCGAAAAAAGCAAAACAGTAACTACAGTTTTGCTCTGAGGAAACATCATGGCCCAACAGGATAAGCATGTTCGTCGAGGGATATATCTGCTCCCCAACTTGATGACAACTATCGGATTATTTGCCGGGTTTTATAGTATTGTTGCTGCAATGACCGGAGATTTTGATCATGCTGCGAAAGCTATTTTTGTTGCAATGATTGCTGATGGTTTAGATGGTCGAGTGGCTCGTATGACCAATACTCAAAGTAATTTTGGTATGGAGTACGATAGCCTGTCCGATGTCGTATCTTTTGGCGTTGCACCTGCCCTTGTTGTGTTTAGTTGGTCTTTGGCTCCCCTCGGTAAATTAGGTTGGTTAGCCGCTTTTTTATTTACAGCCACAGGAGCTTTGCGTCTTGCTCGCTTCAACACCCAAGCTGCTAGTAACGATAAAAATTATTTTCAAGGATTACCGATCCCTGCCGGAGCTGGGGTTCTTGCCAGTTTGGTGTGGATCGCGAGCGAATACACTTGGTCTACGAACACCTGGCCGATTTTTATTGCGGGTCTAACCATTGTGATTGGGCTTTTGATGGTGAGTAATATTCGTTATTACAGTTTTAAAAAAATTGATTTCAAAGGTAAAGTGCCTTTTGTGATGGTGCTTGTGATTTTATTGGGTTTAATTGCTTTGGCCAGTGATCCGGCAACTGTATTGTTTGTAGGGTTTTTATTGTATGCCTTGTCAGGCCCTTGTTTTACTCTATGGCTCATTCGGCAAAAGAGAAAATCACGAAAGTATCACGTCTAACGATAGGATCTTATCATGGTAGCTTTGCGTGAAATTCTTGTTTATCTCGAGCAACTTTTGCAACCGAATCGATTCCAAGACTATTGTCCTAATGGTTTGCAAGTAGAGGGTCATGAGCACATTAAGCATATTGTGACTGGAGTGACAGCGAGCCAAGCGTTACTCGATGTTGCCGTTGCCCAAAATGCAGATGCGGTGCTGGTGCATCATGGGTATTTTTGGAAAGGTGAACAACTTGAAATCACTGGGATAAAAAAACGTCGCCTACAAACCTTATTGAAAAATAATATGAGTTTATTAGCATACCATTTACCTTTAGACGCCCATCCGGTTTATGGGAACAATATTCAACTCGCTGAAGTATTAGATCTCTGTGTGACAGGTTCTTTGGGAGATGAAGGGCCAAAAGAGCTGATATTTTCTGGGGAGTTAGCCCATGCAATGGAGGCGGAGGCATTTGCTCAACATATTCAAAAATCTTTAGGACGTAGCCCATTACATATCCCAGGGGATAATAATAAACCTATTAAAACCATCGCTTGGTGTACCGGTGGCGCTCAAGGTTTTATTGAGCATGCAGTGACCGCCGGGGTTGATGCTTATCTTACCGGTGAGATCTCGGAACAGACGGTGCATATCGCAAGAGAATCAGGAGTTCATTTTTATGCAGCAGGTCACCATGCAACGGAGCGTTATGGTGTAAAATCTCTGGGGGAACATCTTTCCCAGCAATTTTCCATTAGCTGCCACTTTGTGGATATTGAAAATCCAGCTTAATTATCTGCTATGGATCTACATAGCAAATCATTTCTCGGTTTTCTAGCTTGCTCTTTTTACTCCTATTGTACGATTAAATCTTGGCAATAAGAATCCTATCATTTTGAGTATCAATGCTCCTCTTCACTCAGAGGAGCATTTTTATGGGAGAAAAACTATTTTTGAACAACTAAAAACAATGTTCCAGAACCTCGGAATATATTCAGCAGTAAGGAACTTTTCTTTTTGTCTGTATTATTTTCTAGATCATCTAGATTTTTTACAGATTTGCCATTGGCCGATAAGATGACATCTCCTGGCCGCATACCGGCTTGCCATGCGGGAGAACTTTCTGCCACGTGAGCTGCCTGTACACCTCTGATTCGGTCAAAGCCTGGAATATCAGCATCAAAGCTTTTCATAATGACACTGTTTAAGAAAGGATGTTTACTGTTGAGCTGTTGTTTGTATTTTTCAGGATCTGCCGATTTCAATTTAACCTGAAGGGCTTTCCCTTGACGTAGTAGTTTTAAATTGACCTCGGTGCCTGCTCGACTTAAACCAATCGCATTACGTACTTGGCCCGCTTTGGTAATGGTTTTATTATCGATTTGTTGGATAATGTCTCCAGGTAAAATACCTGCTTCTGCTGCGGGAGAAAGAGGGCTAACGCTGGTGACAACCGCGCCTTTTATTCCCGTAGCGCCGAGAGCATTCGCTAATTCTGGAGAAATACTTTGGATCATGATACCCACAATGCCGCGACCTAATTTACCGTACTGAATCAATTGATCCATTAGGTTTTTAGCCATATTGGTAGGGATAGCAAAACCAATACCAATGTTTCCACCATTAGGCGCTAAAATCGCAGTATTGATCCCAATGAGTTCGCCTTTAAGGTTGACCAAGGCACCTCCGGAATTGCCCGGATTGATGGAAGCATCGGTTTGAATGAAGTCTTCATAACCCTCGATGCCAAGATCACTACGCTCCAATGCGCTAATAATCCCAGAAGTGACTGTTTCATTTAGCCCGTAGGGATTGCCAATGGCAACAACAAAATCACCTACTTGTAAGTTGTTGGAATCTGCTAATTTAATAGCAGTCAGATGCTCGGGATTGATTTGCAATACAGCAATATCAGAAGCCGGATCAGAACCCACAAGCTTGGCTTTAAAGTGACGGCCATCGTGGAGGGTCACAGTGATAGAGGTTGCTTTATGAATGAGATGAGAATTGGTAAGGAGATAACCATTGTCGCTATCCACAATAACCCCTGAACCAATACTTTCAAAAGGTTTATTCTTCTTTGAGTTGGTTTCGTCCTGGGTATTATCCTGATCGAGCAGGGCTTCTTTCAGATCACGGGTTTTTCCGCTGGCCAATACATTGACAACAGCAGGTTTTATTTTTTCCAACATGGGGGCCAGGCTGGGGAGTTGTTGGCCTTGATTTGCTGTTGGAAGCTTAGCTTCTACGCCAACGGATAACAGCAAAAAGGACAGAAAAATAAAAATCAGTTTGGTTCGCTTCATTCACAATCTCCAAAATAGAGGGTATTTAAGTTAGATTACCTGATCTTTGCTGAAAAATTAAGTTCTATCGAGGGATTTGGACAATTTATTCTATCCAAATCAAACTGACCATCCGTCCCGTAGGTGTTTCTCTGCGATATGAAAACAGATTGTTTGTGTCTTGATAGGTGCAGATATCACCTCCAACTACTTGATTTACATGACAATTATGTAGTCTTTGTCGGGCAATGAGGAATAAGTCACAAAACCATTTGGCGGGGCTGTGAAAGGAAAATGCGGCTTTTGCCTGATCATCGAAATTTTCAAAAATTTTCTTCACGTCATCTCCCACAATGTAGTATTTTTTGCTGATGCCAGGGCCTAACCATACGAGAGTTTCCTCAGGGGGGAGGTTAAGTTGCTTGAGTGTTTTTTCAACAATTCCATCAGCCAGCCCTCGCCATCCTCCATGGATAGCGGCCACATGGGTGCCTTGGGTGTTGCAGACAAGGATGGGTAAGCAATCTGCTGTTAGGATGGCGCAGACGGTGTGTTTTTTGCAAGTGTAAGCGGCATCGGCTGTTGCCGAGGGACAGGTGCCAATATCCACCGATCGAGTTCCATGGACTTGATGGAGCCAGAACGGTTCAGAGGGTAGATTAAACTGCTGTATGAGTTGTTTTCGATTTTGTTCAATATTTTCGTTGCTATCTTCTGTATTTAAACCCAGATTCATCGTATTAAATGGGGCTTGGCTGACGCCTCCATGGCGAGTGGTAGTATAGGCGTGGATATTTCTAGGTGCAGGCCAATCTGGAGTAAAACACAATTTTTCTTTCATCATGAATGGTGTCAGGCTATAAAGGGAGTGGTGCAAGAAGTGTAAAACAAAAGTGGGGATCATAACAATCCCCACAAATCAGTATAGCAGAGGTAAAAGTGGCTTAGATAAGCATCCAGCTTTAACGTTAGCTCACGCCAACAAGTTCATATCCCTTTGAACCCTGACACTAGTAAGCCACTAATGACCTAATGATAGAGCTTATTTTAAAATCTGTATGTAAGAGATATCTCAAATTTTTGTAATAATTTGTACTTTTGCAATAAATGCGGGATGGTTAACGAAAATTCTGTGTTAAGAGATCCCGCAGGCTCGTCATATCGTCCGGTAGAGGGCTTTCCCAGAGGCAATTTTCCCCTGTCGTTGGGTGTGCCAGCCCTAGACGCCTTGCATGGAGCATTTGCTGTCGGCAGCATTTTAGATATTCATGGAGATCGTCAGGGCAATTTTTGGGGAATTTTGGAGGGCCACCATAGGTTAAATCACCCACAATGGGATGTTTTTTATGAGCGAGATGAACCCGAATTTGATGGGTGCGGCCAGTTTCTAAGCTGATTTTAAGATGGGTAAACGATCCGTAGCGTTTGATGATACGGTAATGTGTGACAGCGGGTTTACCATGGGTTGCTACCGCCATTTTTGTGCGTTGGTGGGGGTGCCGTCCAATGGGTAAATCAATGGTGCTGCCACTGATGATGTCGCCATAAACAATAGCTTCGTATTCTCGCTTAACTTTTCGCTGCTGTAATAGATCAACAAGGTACCCATGAGACTGTATGGTTTTTGCGCAAACCAAAAGGCCAGATGTGTCTTTATCCAATCTATGTACAACACCTGCTCTGGGAATGACTGAGAGTTCCGGGAACTGATGAAGAATAGCATTAACCAGGGTGCCATCTGGGTTACCTGCACCGGGATGAACCACTTGATTTCGGGGTTTATTGATGACAAATAAGTCATCGTCTTGGTAAATGATATCCAAGTCCATGGCTTGGCCCTGCCAGAGAATGGCTGTTTCTAACAGGGCGCAAATTTGCACCTTGTCTCCAGGAACAACCCGATCTCGGGCGCGACAAGGGCTGCCATTGAGTAAAACTTTCTCTTGTTTGATCCATTGTTGCAGCCTGCTTCTGGAAAATTCAGGGCATAGTTTAGCCAGGGCCTGGTCTAAACGCATGGGTTCCATGTGGTCTGGTATGCAGGTATTGTGGGTAATGGATTCAGTATTTTTCATCTGCCAGAGATTTGCGTATAATGGTTCTTTTGGGGTTATCAAATGTGTGGTCATTCTAACCGAATTTGCGGCTAAAGGATATACAATAATGAAAATTCGTCTCTTGTGTTGTTTGCTGCTGGGTCTATGCCTGGTGGGATGCGCGAGTAAACAATCAACACCTGCTGATTCATTTCATGGCAGATCGGCTAAGACTATTTTTGTTGGCGGTGAACAAGCCCTTGCCAAACGTCATTATGAAAAGGCCATCCGACATTTTGAAGCCTTGGATGCTTTGTACCCATTTTCAGAATATCAAGAACAAAGCCAGTTACACTTAATTTATGCTTACTACAAACATAGTGATTATACCGAAGCGGCATTGGCTGCGGTGCGTTTTTCTCGCTTATATCCGCGAAGTCCCGCAGCAGATTATGCTTATTACATGAAGGGGCTGGCAAATTTCAACCAAGATCGTGGGGTTTTTCAGCGCTACATTGAAACAGATTTAGCAAAAAGAGATATGGGAACCTCTAAGCGAGCGTATTCAGACTTTGCTGGGCTTCTGCATCGCTTTCCAGATAGTCCTTATGCTCCTGATGCCAGAGAGCGAATGATTTATTTGCGCAATTTAATGGCGCGTAGGGAATTGTTGATTGCAGAATTTTACTATGATCGTAGCGCTTATTTGGCAGCCATTAACCGTTGCTATTATATCCTGAAGCATTACCAACATGCACCTGTTGTGATCCCAGCCCTTGGATTAATGGTTGAGGCTTATACACAACTCAATATGCCTGCGATGGCCAAGCAGAGTCTTACGATCCTCGCTTATAACTACCCTGAGTCTCAAACCTATCAAGCCCTTGCTAACAAGTACAATGTGGAGCTGACAGACAATTATAGGTAGAATTGCAGTCCGGACGCTAAAAAATTAAAGCTTGCCAGTATGCAAAACTTATCTATGCTGCAATCCTACCCGCGTCAAGTATAAAAACCGCAGCAAATGTGATACTTGCTGCGGTTTTTATTGCTAGGATATACTAGCTTTTATCCATTTTATGATAAACGGCTTTGTCTCCTGTGTGATAATGAGCCGCTGCACTGTGAGGTCTGTAATATTCCTGATAGTTGTGATAATACTGATAATGTCCACTCGCTGTATGGCTATGAGGATAGTATATCGTAGTACTCTTATAGCCTGTTGGATAGACATACGCATGACCTGAATGATCAACGCTCGTTTTATACGTGGTTGACGTTGTGGATCCGCAGCCAACCAATAGTGCTGTCGTGACAACAAGAGGTGCTGCAATGAGTGTTGTGATTTTTAGCATGATAATACCCTCGCTTGAAAAAATTAATATCTTCTCGATCTGTAATATTTCGTACGATAATAGCTTTGTGATCGGTTGTAGTAACGGTTTTTATAGCCGTAGGGTCTGTAATAACCTCGATAATTGTAATACCGCGGATGATAACCATAAGAAAAGTAACTGTAAGGAGAATACACAATAGGGTTATAATAACCGGACGGATAGGCAGAAGTGTAACCTGAATATCCGACGCCTGTTGTGCTGTATGTTGTTGTGGTCGTACAACCGACTAAAATTGCTAAAAATAATGCCAGAAACGTGACCAACGAAATTTTAATAATCTCCATGGTGACTGCCTCATAAAGTTAATTTGTTTTTAATATTCATCCTGTGAGAGTCATCTTCCATATCACAGAGTATAGATCCATTCTAAAAAACCGTTATAATTCTTTTATGGGAAATAGCCAAAGGACATTGAAGGCATTGACTTATCGAACGTTTTTTTATCACTTTTTTTTTATTTCGGCAATTTTTTGTGCATTCATTTCTCCAGTGAGTGCTCAGCCCTCTGCCCAGATCGAACAAGTCATCGATGACATGATCCACCAAGTGGGTATTAATATTAACACGGGCATTGAGGTACAAGACGCGGATACAGGTGAAATTATTTATCGTCGCAATAGTGATCGCAGTTTTGTACCAGCAAGTAATCAAAAATTATTTACAGCTTTTGTGGCGTTGGATTATTTGGGAAAAGACTATCGTTACAAAACTCGCTTATTAACAGATGATGAAAAGATTAATAATGGTGTGCTTCAGGGCGATTTATATTTGCAGTTCAGTGGCGCGCCGGATTTTCGAGTGCAACATTTAGATAACATGATTGAGGCATTGCAAAATAAAGGTATTCGACAAATTAAAGGCAATGTTTATGTGGATGATTTTGATTTTGATGCGGTACAAATGGGGCCGGGCTGGATGTGGGACGATGCTAGATATTGTTTCTCTGCACCGATTCGAGCAAGTATTATCAATGGTAATTGCGTTACACTGAAAGTTGTACCCTCTAAAAAATCTGGGGATCAGGTAAAAATTATGCCTGCGAAACGTAATAATGGTGTGCAATTTCGTAATGGGGCTGAAACACGATTAAAAAACTATAAAAATTGCTATCTGACCTTACGTCCAGATGATAATAATCAGTACCAGTTGTCTGGTTGTTTGCCCGCAGGAAGTAAAGGACGTTCACTGTCTATTGCGCTGCAAGATCCTCATATTTACGCTCAAGCTATTTTAAAAAGTTTGTTGAAAAATCATAGTATTAAAATCAGTGGTAAAATCAAAGCAGGTAGAACACCCAAAGGAGCTACCGAGCTTGCCCAACATCAATCAAAAACAGTTGCTGAATTAGTGACGATTCAGCTTAAAGAATCGGACAATTTAATTTCCGAATCATTATTTAAAAAAATTGGACGACATTATTTCAATGCCCAAGGATCCTGGCGCACAGGCGAAAAAGCAATTGAAGGGATTTTAAAAAAGCGATTTGACATGGATTTTAGTCATTCGGTTATTGCCGATGGCGGAGGGCTGTCTCGCTATAATTTAGTTTCTCCTCAGCAAATAGTTTTGCTATTGAATGCAGCATATCAAGACGCATCACTGTACCCTGTATTTTTTGATGCGCTGCCAGTTGCGGGAGTGGATGGAACCCTTGACTATCGAATGAAAGGTTTAGCAACACGACGAGTGATGGCTAAGACAGGCTCTATGGTGGGGGTGTTGAGTTTATCAGGTTATATTAAAACCTTATCGGGTAGAAATTTGATTTTTTCTATTATGACAAATGGCGTCCCAGG
The DNA here is from genome assembly GCA_021773305.1 of Gammaproteobacteria bacterium. Taxonomy (GTDB): domain Bacteria; phylum Pseudomonadota; class Gammaproteobacteria; order UBA1113; family UBA1113; genus JAJFKH01. The sequence continues at coordinate 32,396 of JAJFKH010000073.1, forward strand.
ATCACTATCAACTTACAGGAAGGTCGAAGATCAAATTTGTGAGTATTTAGTGTCAACAGTTTGATTTTATTTATTAATTTTTATTAAACAACAGATAATACTGAGAACTACCTGTTGTACTTGGGTGATTTTTTTTGTATGCTGGCGCACCTCTTAATAAAAGCACAGGTACTATATATGCATAGCAAGGATGTACACAATATAATTTTTGAAGTTAAATGTCCTATTTCATTAGATATTTTTTTGGAACCCATTTTAACAAACTGTGGTGAAGGACATGCTTTTGAGAAAGAGCAATTTCTTTTGCTATTTAAAACAAGTAGACCGGATGAAGTTGTTTTGTGTCCGTTATGCCGCAAAGAATTAACTCGCAATGATTTCCAATTGGATAATAAAAAGATAGAGGTTATTAACCAATTATTTGAAAAACACCCAGAATTACGGAAGATACAATATAAAAAAGACTTAAATCATCATGCTGTGGTTCAATTTCATCCTCTTCTACAAGACATTGATGGTAATTTTGAACGTATTCGTCAAGCCTTAGAAGAAAACCCAACCATGCATTATGATCTATTCAGCGTGATTGATCATGATGAAAAAACATTGATCCGGAGATTAATGGAAATGAAAAATAGTCATAATTTTAAAGCTATCATTTCTCTAGCAGATAAAAATGTCCTTTTTGATAAATTGATTAATATGAATTGTTATGAAAACATATATTATATGTTTGCTTCACAAGATAATGTGGAAAAATTTTTGTATTTATGTCGTGCTATAGGGAAAACCCCATTTGATATCTTAGAAAAAGAAAATAAGCAAGGGATCACTTTTTTTTCACGTATAATACAAACATGTGAATTTGACAAGGTGAAAAAAATACTAAATTTAGTGAGCTTTGATGCCGCTTCGAAGCTTATTATAACCAAGAACAGCTGTGGTCTTAATGGGTTAATGTTCTCTGCTATATATCAGGAAGACCTATTCTCTCATTTATTTTCTTACTGTAACAAAAGAAAATCGTTTTTGCTAATAAAAGATGACACAGGTTTAAGTCTGCTGGGATATGTTTTTTTATATGTTCACGATAATGCAATATGTTTGAAAATGATTAATTTGTTTTCGAAAGAAGAATGGCAGGAGTGTCTCCTTGATACTCAGTCTGGAGGACTTAATTTATTACATTTTGCCGCCCTTCGAGGAAGCGTATTGCTGAATGCTATCATTGAAAAAACGGGAAAGATACCGAACAAGATATTGACTCAAAAAGTGAGCGGGCGTTTTGCATTGATGATCCTTTCAGAAAATAGGCAGGTTTCATTACAATATAAAAACATTAATTTGTTGCAATTTTGTTTTTTTGTCGGCGGATATTTTTTATCACATTATCCTAGCTATTTAAGTAGTGCTGGAATCCTTTTATCACAGATGCAAAATAACGTTGACATTGAAGATTGTTTTACATCGAAAACGAAGTTCGCAATATTCGATTCGCCTTATAATATAACAAAAATTTTTAACGATATGACATTGTTAGCCACGATGAGCTTAAGAAGTCAATCGCTTGCGGAACCTAATGATAAGGAAGAAATTAAAAGATTTTATAAATGTGTATATCGTTATTTTCGTGACTTAGACGACAAAGCACAAAAAAATATTCTTGAGAGTCAATGTGAAATTCTTTATGAAGATGAAGTGTATCACATCATTCCGACATTTAAGTTTTTGTTTTTACAGATGGATATCTTGTCAGTTAAATACCTTTATAACATCCTGAAAGAAGATTGCTTTAAAAAATTATTGATGGATAATATAGATTTTGATTTACTTAAGATAATAATAGATTTTAATCTTGAAAAATTACTTGCAATCATTGCTAATCATCAAATGTCGTTGCCAGAGGATTACCTTAAGGTACCTTATCAAAATCAGAACATTGATCTTATCAAGTATTATACTCAAGATATATTTAAGCTGGATAATCCCCGACTTTCTTCAAAAATGCTATTCTATATTATCAAGTTATATGACAAGTGTGGCAAAGATGCAGTCAGTGTTGTTAGCCGATCTCTTTATGGCCCCTATAATATTTTCCAGTGTCTTTGTATTAAAAAACAATATAATAATTTAATCGCTTTGATCGACCTGTTAGGCGATAGGCTTTCGAGTCTCATTATGAAAAAATATAATTTTTGTAATGGACTGTCCTTATTGCTAGGGAATTCGGATAAATATTTACAGGAGGAAAAAGATTTTCTTTTACTAGAAAAAGTGGTTTTAAACTTCATTGAAATTTGTGGAGACAAAGGAGAAGAAGCTATTTTAAATGCAAGCAAAAATAATGAAAGTTCTTTGACTCTTGCAAAAAAATATGGGTTTGAAACTATCGTAACTGCTATGCAGAATAAAATCGATGATACTGATGAAACTAGGGTACATAATAAAGATCTGCGTTAGACGGCATCTTGATCAGTTTCTCCCGTGCGGATCCGTGTAATAGATTCAATATGAGTGACGGCGATTTTCCCGTCGCCAATTTTTCCTGTTCTAGCCGCTTCCATGATAGCATCTAAGCTATCATCGAGTTGGTTATCGTTTACCAGCAGTTCAATTTTAATTTTAGGTAAAAAATCTACAAGATATTCTGTGCCTCGATAAATTTCCCGGTGACCTTTTTGCCGACCCAGTCCCTTAACTTCAATGATGGTCATGCCAAAGATGTCAATATCTTCTAAAGCGTCTCTGACTGCATCTAGTTTATAGGGGCGTATGATAGCTTCAATTTTCTTCATGATGAATTTCCCAAATAATATCGTGACTAAAACCTGAGGTAATAGGATAACGGCGTTCCTTGCCAAAGGCTCGTTGAGTGATACGGATCCCAGGGGGAGATTGGCTGCGTTTGTATTCATTATTATCCACCATTGCAATGACTTTGCGAACAATCTCTTCTTCAAAACCATCTGCGACGATGCTGGCAATGCTTTTGTCTTGTTCAACGTAACGCTCTAAGATTTGATCTAATATAGCGTAGGGCGGCAAGCTATCTTCATCTAACTGATTGGGAGCTAGCTCTGCTGTGGGTGGACGTTGAATGATTCGTTCAGGGATCACAGCAGACAAGGTATTACGATAGTTGGCTAATTCATAGACCTTTGTTTTGGGTACATCCTTCAAAACAGAGAATCCACCGCACATGTCACCGTAGAGGGTCGCATAGCCTACGGCAACTTCGCTTTTATTGCCGGTGGTTAATAGTAATTTACCTGTTTTATTTGAGATAGCCATCAGTATGACGCCGCGACATCGTGCTTGTAGGTTTTCCTCTGTGGTGTCCGGTGCTAAACCTGTAAACTCATCTTCTAAGGCATGGCAAAAACTTTCAAAGCAATCTTCAATGGAAATGGTGCTATATTTTACGCCGACATTTTCTATCATTTCGGCAGCATCCTCACGACTCATGGTGGAAGTGTAGCGAGAAGGCAGCATCACAACGTGGACATTCTCTTTTCCTAAGGCGTCTACAGCGATGGCCAGAGTTAAGGCAGAATCAATGCCTCCTGATAGCCCTAATAATATACCTTTGAAGCCATTTTTAGTCACGTAATCTGTGAGGCCGAGACACAGAGCTTGGTAAATTTGTTCTTCTTGGGATTTCACCGGTGCAATGTCACCGGGGGTGATGGTGAATGGCTTGGGCGTTACCTTCACTGGGATTAAGGTTTCAATATAGCGCTCTGCATAATGAGTGATAATGCCTTGTTGATCCATACATAAAGAGCCGCCATCAAAAACCAACTCATCTTGACCACCCACACAGTGCACATAAAGGATGGGAACATTTTGTTGTTGAATATGCTTTGTCATCATTTCTTCTCGCTGTTTTGCTTTGGCAAAATCATAGGGAGAGGCATTGATACAAAGAACCATATCAGCAGAAGCTGCGGCGGTTTTTTGGTAGGGTGTTGGTTGCCACAAATCTTCGCAAATCAATATCCCCAAGCGCAATCCTCGGCACGTGGCAACACAGACATCTTTTCCTGGGATAAAATAACGCTTTTCATCAAATACACCATAATTAGGTAAATGTTGTTTACGGTATTTGGCAATAATCTCACCCTGTTGCATGTAAGCGGCAGCATTATAGACACCTTCTTGGGTTTTCTCTGGATAGCCTAAGAGAAGATCAATCCCTTTGATAGTGTTTTTAATTTTATCGATATGGTGTTCGACCAAGCGAAAGAGATCAGGACGTAGCAGTAAATCTTCCGGGGGATACCCGGTCAAGGCTAACTCGGGTAAGATTAACAGATCCCCATTGTGCAATTTCTTAGCTTTTTCTGCCATATGGATGATTTTTTCAGCATTACCTGACACATCCCCCACCAGGAAGTTGCCTTGCCCCATGACTAAAGTGACTGTTTCGTTCACAATACGCCTGCCTAAGTTGTGCTGTTATGGGCTAAGCCTACTATACTTTTTAGTGAAATTGCTATACATAGGTATTTTGTGTTCAAAAATCAACAACATTCCGGAGAATTTGTTTCCAGAAGGGATGAATTAAGCCACAGTCAATGGATGACCTTATTGGTCTTTAGCCTATATCGCCTCTGTATTGCTGTTATTCTTTTGACTCTTTATGTGTTTGATTTTGGTTTTTTTAATCTTGGGCAACATTCGTCCATTTTGTATAATGTTGCCATTGGATTTTATCTTGTTTTTAGCATCTTGCTTTTGTTTTCTGTACATCATCAGTACCCAGGATTTAATTTTCAAGCCAATCTGCAAGTTATTTTCGACATTGTCATTTTAACGCTGTTGCTTTATGCCAGTCAGTCGGTATATTCCTCGAATAGTATACTTTTTGGTTTCGGTATTTTACTCAATGCTGTTATTGCTGGGGGAGGACTGCTCACTGCTGGAAGGATTTCTTTATTCTTTGCAGCCATTGCTAGTATAGCTGTGCTCGTGCAACATTTTTTTTCCGATCAAGCTTTTACTTTAGACAAATATCAAGAAATTGGTATTTTAGGTGCAACATTTTTTGCAACTGCGACGCTCGGGTTTGGGCTATCCCACCGAATTAAAAAATCAGAAGCATTGGCTAGTCAACGAGGATTAGATTTAGCTAAGTTAGAAATGCTCAACGAAAAAATTGTGAGTAATATGCATTCAGGGATCATTGTTGTTGATGAAAACGATAGAGTGCGATTGGTGAATAGAGCCGCTTGGTATTTGCTCGGGATCCCCGAGCGACCGGGGCCTCAGTTACTCAGTGAGTTATCTCTTGTGTTAGCAAATTTTGTGACAAAATGGCGTCAAAGAAAAGGTGACAAGTCTATGCCAGGACAAGTAATGTTAGAAAATCAAGGTGTGTTATCGCAAATTTCTGCTATTACTGATCAGTTAGATGATCCACAAGTATGTTTAATCCTTTTAGAAGATGCTGCCAGATTAACCCAGCAAGCACAGCAGATGAAACTCGCTTCTTTAGGCCGTTTAACAGCAAGTATTGCCCATGAAATTCGCAACCCTCTGGGTGCTATAAGTCACGCGGAGCAATTGTTAGAAGAGTCTCCAAGGCTTAACAAGGAAGATTTGCGTTTGACTGAAATCATACGTGAGCATTCAGAACGAATGAATCATGTCATCGAAAATGTATTACAACTCTCAAGGCGCAAGGAAGCTGTGCCTAAAGTTTTGAATATTAAAAGTTGGTTGGAAGACTTCATTTCAACTTTCAAACTCCATGATTTGCCGCATAGCGAAATTACCTTGCATGTGGAACCAGAAAATTTAGAGATATTTATTGATCCGAGCCAACTTTATCAAATACTGTCTAATTTATGTGAAAATGGTTTGCATTATAGCTTCGAAAAAGTGGGTAAGCCTATGTTAATTTTAAAAGCTGGGATCACAGTAGATGGTGGAGAAACCATGCTAGAAATTATTGATTTTGGTCAAGGAATCGATCCTAGTACAACGGAAGTTATCTTTGAGCCTTTTTTTACCACAAAAACTGGTGGAACCGGTCTAGGCTTATATATAGCAAAGGAGCTTTGTGAGGCGAATAGTGCTAGCTTACAGTATTTTCCTAGAGAGCGAGGGGGAAGCTGTTTTCGGATAACCTTTCATCAATTAGATAATATAGGTGATTGAAATGTCACAACATTTAAAAGCATTGGTTGTGGATGACGAACCGGACATTAGAGAGTTGATTACCATTACGTTATCAAGAATGGGGGTAGATTGTTCGGAAGCCGAAAATGTGTCTCAAGCGAAAGCCTGTTTAAAAAAAATGGATTTTGCTCTTTGTCTAACCGATATGCGTTTGCCGGATGGTGATGGTATTGAGCTTGTGGGATATATGCAAAAATATTTTCCAAAAACCCCTGTGGCCGTTATTACAGCATTTGGCAATATGGAGCTGGCGATTACAGCGTTGAAGGCAGGAGCATTTGATTTTGTTTCGAAACCGGTGGATTTACAAGTGTTGCGAGATTTGGTTGAAACGGCATTAAAGTTGTCCAAACCTTGTGATATCAAAGATGATGCTCAGTTGCCTCAATTACTTGGTGAATCTGTTGCGAGTCATGATCTTAGGAAAATGATTGAAAAATTAGCCAGAAGTCAGGCCCCTGTTTTAATTACGGGAGACTCGGGTACTGGAAAAGAATTAGCAGCAAGACTTATCCATCAAAAAAGTCCTCGTGGATATAAAGCTTTTATTCCTGTTAATTGTGGTGCTATTCCTGCAGAATTGATGGAGAGTGAGTTTTTTGGCTATAAAAAAGGAAGTTTTACCGGGGCTTCTCAGAGCCAGCAAGGATTATTTCGTGCAGCCCATCATGGGACAATATTTTTGGATGAAATCGCCGATTTGCCTTTGCATATGCAAGTCAAATTACTCCGAGTGATCCAGGAAAAAGCAGTGCGTTCTATTGGGGAAGAAAAGGAAAAACCTCTTGATGTTAGGGTATTAAGTGCGACTCATCGAAATTTACAAGAATTAGTTGCCGGTGGAGATTTTCGACAGGATTTATTTTACCGTATCAATGTTATTGAATTACATATCCCGAAACTCTCTGAACGAAAAGAAGACGTTCGTATTTTTGTAAATTATTTTCTAAAAAACCTTGCAGGGGAACTTCAGATAGAACCACCAAAACTGACGCCAGATGCTTTGCAAGCGTTAGAAAATTATGCATTCCCAGGCAATATCCGAGAACTTGAGAATATTTTAGAAAGAGCAGTAACACTCTGTGAACATCATAAGATTACTCAACAAGACTTGCAGATACATCAAAACATGGAGGCGAACGAACAGGTTCGTATGGCACAAATGCCGTTGGAACCTTATCTTGATAGCGTTGAGAAAAGAACCATTCAAGATGCACTAGAAAAATATAACGGAAATAAAACTGAGACGGCAAAACAGCTAGGGATCACCCTTCGTGCATTGCGCTATCGCTTAAAAAAATTAGGATTAGAATGAAGGGATTTACATTCATTGAATTATTGGTAACGTTAGCCATTATGGGTATTGTTTCGCTGTTATCATTGCCCCTTGCTCATGAATGGTCTATGAAACATCGCATTGATAGAACTACCGAAAGATTAGTTCATTTGGTTCGTACTGCTCGCAGTGAAGCGATTCTACAAGGTGCTCCAGTCATGCTTTGTCCTAGTCGCGATCAGAAGCAGTGTGGGGGCCATTGGAGCGACGGCCAATTGCTTTTGCTGGATCCTTTTGGCAGTGATACTGTCACAGCTAACCAGCTATTGCGCGTCGGATCGAAAATAAAAAAGCCGATATCCATTTCATTACAAGCTTTTTCAAAGGGTGATTTTCTCTTATTTCAGCCTCAAGGGTATGAGCAGCAGAGTAATGGCACTTTTGTTATTCGGTCAAAAAGTGTTAATACTCCCTATGAAAGGAACATTATTATCAGCGGGACAGGACGGGTAAGGACGATGAAAAGCGAAGGAATTTGCTATAATTCTAGAAACGCTGATAAAAACGCTAGGGTGAGTGGATGAGCATGGCATTAAGACAGTTTTCAGTTAAAAAGACCTCAGGAGTGACTTTACTTGAGATGATGATTGTGGTGGTTATTATGGGCTTGCTCGCGTCGCTGGCAGTACCTGCTTACCGCTTTATGATTCAAAATCATCGAGCAACGGTGATGACCGAGGAGTTTGCTAATGCCATTGCGCTGACGCGAAATATCGCGTTAACTTCATCGGCTTCTGTGAGTATTTGTGCTGCGGCAGACGCATCACTGACTGCTTGTGGTACGAGTGCCAACTGGAATAATGGTTGGATTATCTTTGCCGATCCCAATGCTGATGGCGTGATTGCTAACCAGGGGGATATCGAGCGTGTCCATGAGGGATTTCCTGCCGGCTCTACCGTAACCACAACATTGGCGCGCATTACCTATGCTGGAAGCGGTTTTCTCAATTCTTTATCCGGAACCTTTGCTTTGACATCAGCAGGTTGTTCGGGTAACCATGGTCGTTTAATCACCCTGTCAACCACAGGCCGACCTGCTATCACCAGTGTGAGCTGCTAAGCATCAATAAAATCATCAATAGCTTTTAGCAAAAATGAAAAGTCTGGATTATAGGTGAGTCGTCGTAGGTAATAATGGGGGAAATCATCTTTATTAATATCCTCCTGATGGTGAGCTTTAGCTCCGTATTTCAGAGTATGCCCCTCTAATGTTGGATGGTAGTCACCGTTTTTTCCATAATGCTCATTGTCAGGTGATACGTGAAGGCTGACATGGGAAAAATGTAAAATATTTTCATCTGGATAATGGCTCGTTCGATAAATAATGCGTTGATCAAAGCTAGGTTCTATATCATTTGTATAAATGAGTAATCGATTTTTCGAGCAAGATTGCTGTAAAAAAAATTGTTCTGCTGTAAAAGGATCGATGGTTTCATCATCTCGGCTAAATGCCATGAAAACAGGTAAATCTAGCGTCTGTTGTTTGATCATTTTTTTTATTTCTTGAGTTAAACGATAAGCTTGGTAGATGGTTTGGTAAGGGAATGATTCATATTTTGCATAATCTAAATCATCCGCAAGGCGATACCACTGAGCAGGCTTGTAGACGGTACCCAGACGATGAAACACACTCGCAAAAAGTGCTAAATTTGTTTTGAGATGGATCATGGGGGAAAATAAAAACAGACCTGCAAAACGATGGGGGTTCGCAAAAGCTGACAGTAATGAGAGGCAAGCCCCGGCTGAAAAACCTAAGAGATAGATTTCGTCAGCTTCTTTTTCACAACATGAAATCCCATATTCAACAGCTTTTTTCCAATGATTGCGTTTCATTGTTAGCAGATCTCCAGGAACAGTACCATGCCCAGGCAATAGAATTGATTTTACAAAAAAACCTCGGCGCAAAAAATGTTTACCTAAATCCCACAGAGAAAAGGGAGATTCTAACATTCCATGGACTAACAATATTGCTTTTTTTGGGTATTGAGTCAGTGTTTCTGGATACCATTGAAAAGGCGAGTTTGCTGCAATAATTTTTGCTCGATTCGTCGTATCCAAATCGGGCCGAGCTTTCTCAATATGCTTTTGAGAGTGTTCAATGTAGCGATCGAAGGACAGAGATGACAAAAATTTAATCGGTACAAGTCCGCTGGATTGGTGTTTGTCCGTGAGTGATTGATTAGCCATATGCGCTCATTGCGGCCAGAATTGCAGTTTTTAGCATCCCATTAAGTATAGATCTACAGGGTACTTTTAGTGTACGATGGTAAATCCTGTCAAAAAGGGAGATATGTGTGGTTAAGTCTAGCAGATATTTGCTGGCCATAGTGTTTATTATACTACCAATGGTCGGTTTTGCTGATACATTAGGTGAAATTTCAATCTCTGCCCTCGCGTCTGTTCGAGGACTCAGCAGCGTCATGTCTGCGATTTGCTATGTTGCAGGGGTTGGTTTTTTAATTGGTGGGTTATTGCAGTACAAATATCATAGAGAAAATCCTCAACAGGTGCGAATTAGTGCACCTATTGTATTAGTGCTCCTAGGGATTTGCTTTATTGCGATACCTTTTTTAAGCACTTATTCTGATGCAAGTAAGTTCGTACGTTGATGCCAACGTCTATTGATGTGCCATTCCTTATCACTCACCGCGGTGGTGCAGGTCATGGCCCAGAAAATACCTTGGCTGCGATCCGTATTGCCAAAGAAAAATCAGCCCAGTGGATAGAGTTTGATGTGCAGCTGACCCAAGATGGTTACCCGGTTTTATTTCACGATGCAATGTTAGATCGCACGACCACAGGTAGTGGGCGATTATCTGATCATACTTTAGCCGAGCTTAAAGAGCTGGATGCGGGGAAATATTTCTCTGAAGCATTTGCCGGGGAGCAAATCCCAACCTTAGAGGAAGCCATTAAGCTGTGTGCCGAATTAGAACTTGGAATGAATATTGAGTTTAAACACTCAGAAGAAAGGGGCCAGGCGTTAGTAGCGGAGACCTTAAAGTTAGTTGCTAAAAATTGGCCAGATCATTTAACACCTCCTCTTTATTCTAGTTATGAATTTTCTACGTTAGCGCATCTTCGCAAAATGGATGATCATGTTTTCATCGGATTCTTAGTGGCTGATTGGGAAGCACAATATTTAGCCATGGCTAAGGCTCTTAATTGCTATTCTGTACATTTACCTATTTCTCAAATTACAGACCATGGGGTTAAGTTTATTCAATCTGCGGGCTACAAAGTATTAACATTTACTATTAATGACGTGGATTTAGCAGATAAGTTATTGAAATTAGGGGTTGATTCTATTTTTAGTGATATCTCGGATTTGCTTTGAAGGCAAATTCAGCGGCAACCTACGGTAATTACCTATTGAAAATTTCTTTTGCTCCCCCTATAGTTAAATTTTACTGATACATGAGAACAAAATGAGACCGGTTGGTTTTATAGGGGAATGCAATGGATAAAAATGCAAGACATCTGGATCTTCGGGATTACGCCGAGCGCCTATTGGAACAAAAATCTTTCTATAGTCACCAAGAACGCGGCTCATTGATATCAAAATTACGGGTGATCAACAGGCGCTTGAAGAAGATAGAAAGCTCTCTAGCCCCATTACTTGCGCGTCAGGGAGGGTTTTGCCAGGAAGATACAGAAATTGCTCGCTTACGTCGTCGGATCCGTAATCGCTTGAAAGTCTTGCCTATGGAGCCGATTTTATCTGATGTGACGTCTGTTGCGGTAAAATGTGCTAAGCTACGTCTCCCATTAATTGAGTTTTAACGGAGGGGGAGGGTGTTGTTGCGTCCTTTCCCAAAAGGTAGCGGTAATGATAGTGACACGATTTCCTCCAAGTCCCACAGGATATCTACACATTGGGAGTGTTCGCACAGCTTTATATAGCTGGCTCTATGCTAAAAAGCATCATGGAAAGTTTATCTTACGCATTGAAGATACGGATCGCCAGCGATCTACAGACGAGGCCACTCAAGTCATTTTGGATGGTATGAAATGGTTGAGTTTAGATGCGGATGAAGGCCCTTATTTTCAAACTCAACGTTTTCCCCGTTATAAAGAAGTCATCCAACAGTTATTACAACAAGGTAAAGCATACCGCTGTTGCTGTAGCAAGGAACGATTGGATACATTACGAGCAACCCAACAACAAAAAAAAATAAAGCCTCGTTATGATGGTCATTGCCGAGATCGACAAGATGTGGATCCTAAAGCGGCCCATGTGATTCGTTTTAAAAATCCTTTGGATGGTCAGGTTACTATCCACGATCAAGTTTTAGGAAAGGTTGTGATCCAAAATCAAGAGTTGGATGATTTAATCCTTGCTCGGACGGACGGTACACCGACCTATAATTTGACTGTGGTTGTGGATGATTGGGATATGGGTATTACTCATGTCATTCGAGGAAATGATCATCTTAACAATACACCAAGGCAAATCAATTTATTAGAGGCGTTGGGAGCAGAAATCCCTGTGTATGCTCATATTCCTATGATTTTGGGAGAGGATGGTAAACGCTTATCCAAGCGCCATGGCGCAGTGAGTGTGTTGCAATTTCGTGAAGAGGGTATTTTGCCGGAGGCATTATTAAACTATTTGGTGCGATTAGGCTGGTCTTCTGGAGATCAGGAAATTTTTTCTTCTGCGCAAATGGTGACATTATTTGATATTTCAGGGATCAACAAATCGCCTTCAGCCTTTGATCCGAACAAATTGATGTGGTTTAACCAACAATATTTAAAAACTTCCCCTTCAGAGCATATCACCGAAGAGTTGCAATGGCACTACCAGCAGCTTGGCGTGGCGTTAGAAGCGGGGCCTGATATGACGGATGTTGTGCAGGCATTAAGAGAGCGAGTCAAAACGGTTCGAGAGATGGCTGAGAAAAGTCGTTGCTTTTTTAGTGATACGTTTGACTATGATGAAAATGCAGTGAAAAAACACTTAAAACCTGAAACCTTAGAGCGACTCATTTGGATCCGAAAAGAGCTGGCTGAGTTGACTGATTGGAATGAAGAAACGATCCATGATGTCGTCACAAATTGCCTAGAAAAATTTGAAATTAAATTACCTAAACTTGCTCAACCGTTGCGAATTGCTATGACGGGTAATACGATTTCTCCCTCAATTGATGTGACATTATCTTTGATGGGGCAGGAAAATACATTAATACGTTTGGATAGAATGATAGCGTACTTGCATTAATAAAACCTTAAGCCTCTTTTGCAAAAGAGGCAGCTGGAAACTACACTATTACAGGTATGGTTGTACGTGCTGGGTATTTGTGCTTATTTAATATGTTGATTTAAAATGATTTTTAGAGAGCACAAAAAGCACGAGCTACAATGTCATGAGTCGATATACTACATTATTTTTATAGGAACATCCCATGGGGAAGGAAGAAAAAAATAAATCAAATGACGACAATCTCTTTAGAAAAAAGGCTCTAAATGAGATTGCTTCACCTGAAAAATTAGATAATTTGATTAATATTATTACCCCTAAATATTGGATCACGTTAATTGCATTTTTCATATTAACAACGTTTTTTATCTTATGGAGTTTTTTTGGGAATATTCCTCAGCGTGTTCATGGTTCCTCTCTTTTAATTAAACCGGGTGGTTTGGTTAATGTGACCGCCAGTGAGGATGGTCGGTTGCTAGAGTTATATGTTCGCGAAGGTGACTCTGTTAAAAAAGGTGACGTTATTGCTAAGGTTGAGCAACAGGAAATTTTCAATGAAATTGAACTATTAAAGTCATTAAAAGAAGATTTAAAAGTAAAAAACACAAGAATACAGGCTGTTCAAGATGAAATAAGAAAAGGTTTGCAGATGATTGCAAAAGAATTAGATGTTGTACTAAAAGCTGAAAAAAATCTATTGAAATCCGGGATTATTTCTTTACCCAAAGCAATTGCAACTGAACAAAAGCTAAAAGACACACTCAATAGTATTCGGATGTTAGAGTTAGCAAATTTAGAAGCTCAAGAACAGTTGAGCAAAACAGAACGTAAGTTGAGCATCCTGCTTGGAAGGTATGAATATGCAACAAAAGTGGTAAGTTTACATAATGGTATAGTGACTGAAGTAAAAGCAGGGCCTGGAGATAATATCACTGAAATTATGCCCATTGTTAGCATTGAACCTGTCATGGATAAGGATGAAAAAATTAGGGTTATCGTATTTGTCCCTGGTGTATTTGGTAAAAAAATAAAACCTGATATGCGTGCTTTGATTATGCCTGGAACTGTAAGCAAAGAAGAATATGGTGCATTGGAAGGAAAGGTGACAAATGTTTCTATTTATCCAGCCAGCGTGCCCGCCATGATGAAAATATTACGTAATAAAACATTGGTTGATGAGCTTTTGCATAAAGGAGTTGCCTATGAGGTTGAAGTGAGTCTTCTTGAGGATCCAAATACAGTGAGTGGGTATAAATGGACATCTGTTGACGGGCCACCACTAAAACTACAAAGTGGTACTCTTGGCGAAGCTGAAATTACACTCAAGCGGCGTAAGCCCATAACGTTATTATTGCCTTATATTAAAAAGGTGACGGGTTTTGACTAATAAACAAAAATGGCGTTATAAAACGCCAGTAATTTTACAAATGGAAGTTGTAGAGTGCGGGGCAGCAGCACTCGCTAGCGTGATGGCATTTTATGGAAAACATATTTCTTTAGAAGAAATACGGGTTCAGGCAGGCGTGTCTAGAGATGGTTGCAGCGCGAGCAATCTATATAAATCAGCCATTCATTATGGATTTGATTGCGAAGCATTTAGCATTACGATGGCATCTCTTAATGAAATAGAATTACCCTGCATCATCCATTGGGGATTTAATCATTTTGTGGTATTAGAAAAAGTAACAGCTAAAGAAATGCATATTAATGATCCTGCCTCTGGACATCGCATCATTCAAAAAGATGAATTTGAGAAGAAATTTACGGGTGTTGTGCTTACATTAACGCCAAGCAAAGATTTTCACAAAGAAGGAGTTCCACCAAATGTGCTTAAAGCACTGGTTCGCCGCCTAAGTGGCACAAAAAGTGCAATTGTGTACTTGTTTTTAATTGGTTTGTTGTTGATTATACCGGGATTATTAATGCCGATATTTACAAAAATCTTTATTGATGAAGTCTTAATTCATCAGCTACATTCATGGTTTTTCCCTCTTGCCATTGGTATGGTTATGACTGCATTTGCTCGTGGATTTTTTAGTTGGCTGGAGAGTTTTGTCTTATTAAGGATAAGCACAAAAATTTCAATTACCACCACAGGAAAGTTTCTTTGGCATATATTACATTTGCCAATGCGCTTTTTTGAACAGCGCAGAGCTGGAGATATTACATACAGAGTGTCACTGAATGATGAAGTTGCGGATCTGATTGCGAGTGATTTTGCCAATTCCTTATTAAGCATTGTGATGCTAGTTTTCTATTTTTTACTAATGTGCTATTACAGTTGGATATTAGCGGTTATAACCTTGTTTATCGCGATGCTCAATTTTACAGTCATAAAAATCACAGCAAAACATCGAGCCAACCTTAGTCTTTGTGCCGTGAATGAGCAAGGAAAATTTATGGGAAGCTCTGCTAATGGACTCGCTCGAATTGAAACATTAAAAGCATCAGGACGTGAAGATGAATTTTTTTCTAAATGGGCAGGACAACTTGCAAATTTAGTGCGTGCAACTCAACGAATTGAAATTCTTGATCTTATTGTTTCGAATATTTCGATCATACTGTCTAGCATTAACACAATGATAATATTGTGTTTAGGCGCTTATTTTATTATGTTAGGTCAATTGTCTGTTGGTATGTTAGTTGCTATACAGAGCTTGGCTGCTAGTTTTCTCTTGCCATTGGCTAATCTCACAAACTTTGTTTCCAGTTTGCAAGAATTAAGTGGTAATATGATGCGTTTAGATGATGTTCAAAATCATAAAGAAGCATTTATTTTTTCAGCAGTTCCTGAAACGCCTGAATCTACAGAGGTTAATCAAAAATTAACGGGCGCGGTTGAATTGCAAAACATTTCTTTTGGTTACAATGTATTAGAAGAGCCTTTGATAAAAAACTTCAATTTATATGTAAAGCCTGGACAACGAATTGCTATTGTTGGATCCTCAGGCTGTGGTAAATCAACAGTATCTAAATTATTATTACAACTGTATGAGCCATGGCAAGGTAAAATATTATTTGATGGACAAGAGGCAAAATACATCGATAGAGATTTGTTCTCAAATTCTGTTGCAATGGTAGAGCAAAGTATTTTCTTATTTGAAGGAACTGTAAAAGATAATGTTACATTATGGAATCCGTATATTGCTGAGCACGATGTTGTAGAGGCAATGAAAGATATGCAAATTCATGATGAA
The DNA here is from genome assembly GCA_021773305.1 of Gammaproteobacteria bacterium. Taxonomy (GTDB): domain Bacteria; phylum Pseudomonadota; class Gammaproteobacteria; order UBA1113; family UBA1113; genus JAJFKH01. Next base: position 48,312 of record JAJFKH010000073.1, read on the forward strand.
GTTTGTCAGCGAGAAAAAGGTCTTCATTGCTATATGAGTGAAGGTGGCAGTAACTTTAGTGGTGGGCAACGTCAGCGTTTAGAAATGGCAAGAGCCTTAGCGATCAATCCAACAATTCTTATTTTAGATGAGGCAACTAGTGCATTAGATCCGGTGACAGAAGAAAAAGTCGATAGTCAAATTCGAAAGCGTGGTTGTACAACAATTATTATCGCACAACGGTTAAGTACTATTATTGATTGTGATGAAATTATTGTTATTGACAAAGGTGAAATCAAGCAAAGAGGTACACATAAAGAATTAGTTAATGAAAAAGGATTATATGAAAAACTAATTATGTCAGGACATCGAGAAACATGAAATCATTAAATGATTTGATAAAAAGTCTTGGTGTACAACAAGATAACGAGATGGGTAATGCTTTTACTCTGCATCGGCATGCTTGCCTGTGGTTTGTGGTGCAGGGTGAGGTTGATTTGTTTATCACCAATGTAGATGGTGCCAGTCAAACGGAAGGTTCTTTGTCTCATGTTATAAGACGGTGTGCGGATGAACTATTTTTTTCCATGGAACCAGAAAGTGATGTATTACCCTTTATGATGTTAGCAAAGTCTACTCCAGATACCATCGTCTTGCGAGTTGATGTAAATAATATTTTAATGACTATTAGTGGAAATATAAACTATATTAAAAATTTTTCTATTTATGTTGATGAATGGATTAAAGAAATCTGTTTTTTGCTTATTAAAGAACCTGTTCCAATGGAAGAAGATGTTGTTATTGCGAGTTCAGAATTTACTGCGAACCCACGTTCTATTGTGTATTCTCCAGAAAAAATTTTATGGATTAAAGGTCAACAAAGTATTTTAAATTTTATGGATCACGCAATATCGAAACATTATGTTGCCGATTTATATTTCCCGGTGACTAAATGCTCATGGGTGACAGTGAGTGATATTGCTAATTTAACTTCTGTGATGAGTAAGGATATCATTATATCTGATTCATTTGTCCCCAGTCTTAATAAGTTCCACCTATGTGTTTATAACTATTTTTTAGCACAAACAAACATTAATAAAAATGAAAAAATTAAAGAAATAAAAGAGGGAAAAAAGCATAAAGAAGCCGTTTTTAATGACAGTTTAAATACTTTAGGACGCCCACTAAAAAAGAGTGAAGCCTATGATTTTTCTAGTGTTGTTGCTGATGATGATTGTTTATATGCGGCATGTAGAAAAATAGGAGAACATTTAAACATTACCTTTAAAAAACCAATACAACAAAAATATAAAAATGAATCAATTTACATTGATGCTATTTCTCGAACTTCAAATATATTTAAGCGAAAAGTGATTATAGAGAGACAATGGTGGAAGTATGATAATGATGCAATGTTGGGGTTTTGGAAAGAGGATAGGAGTCCTGTTGCTATCATCCCCGATCGCAGGGGCCATTATTGGGTGTTTGATTTTACCTGTAAAAAAAAATATCGAGTCAACCAAGCTATTGCAGATAGACTCGATCGTTTTGGTTATGTGTTTTACCGTAATTTCAGCAATGACAAATTAAGTTTAAAATCAATATTTAAATTTTCTTTCCACCGTCTACAACATGAGGGTGTTAAGCTTGTTTTGTTAAGCCTAATAGGTGGTTTGTTGGCTTTGGCTGTTCCTGTTGTTACGGGAAAGATTATTGATGTGGTGATCCCAAATGCTGATATTAGTTTATTAATTCAATATGCCCTTGGTTTAGGCGCAATTGTTTTTGCATCTTTGATTTTCCAATTGTCTCACGCTATCATTTTAATTCACATGCAAAATAAAATAGAGCTAGGGTTGGAGGCGGCTATCTGGGATCGCCTCATTAAATTACCCACAAGATTTCATGCTAAATTTACCGTGGGTGATCTGGTTGATCGCGCAACAGGTATTAATACCATACAGTCAATATTAACGGGGATTGCTATTAATACGGTTTTATCCAGTATATTTTCAATTTTTAGCTTTATTTTACTTTTCTATTATAGTGCGGAGCTTGCATTTATATCCACAGGTATTGTATTGATATTATTTGTTATTACAATTTGTTTCAGCCTTGTTTTATTGAACTATCAACGAAAAATATTTTTTATAACGGGGAAAATCGATGGTATTTTGCGCCAGATTATAGATGGGATGAGTAAAATAAGAGTGGCTGGGGCTGAGGCATATGTCTTTCATTATTGGTCAAAAATGTTTGCTCGCGTTGTAAAAAATAAATATAAGGCTGGAAAAATCAATGCAATAAACCAATCAATTAATATTACGTATAGTGTTGTTGCGTTAGTTTTTATTTACGCTGCGGTGACTTACCATCTTGACCCTACTAGTTTTACAATTGGTGATTTTCTTGCGTTTAATGCAGCTTATGGCGCATTTTTAGGTGCTATGTTTGGGTTTGTCTCAACATTTGTCTCTGTTTTAGCGATTATTCCTCTTTACGAGAGGATTACGCCGATTATACATGCTGAACCAGAAGTTAATGTCACGATGAAAGAGCCAGGCCAACTGACGGGCAAGCTAGAGCTTGATGCAATTTCATTTCATTACGGGGATAGTGGGCCGCAGGTATTATCTAATGTTTCTCTTCATGCTAATCCTGGAGAAATGATTGCGATAGTTGGTGGATCTGGTGCAGGAAAATCAACGATACTAAGGATTATGCTAGGATTTGATATACCTCAAAAAGGCATGATCTATTATGATGATCATGATTTACATGAGCTTGATTTACGCTTAGTGCGCCATCAATTAGGAGTTGTGCTACAAAATGATAAGCTTTTGCCGGATTCAATTTTTAAGAATATTATTGGAGATTCTAACTTAACGGTAGATGCTGCTTGGGATGCTGTGAAAGCTTGTGGAATGTATGATGATATTAAAAGTATGCCAATGGGAATGCATACTATTATTAGTGAATCGGGTGGTGGGTTATCGGGAGGGCAATATCAAAAACTGCTGCTTTCTCGTGCAATTGTACATAATCCTAAGATCTTGTTCCTCGATGAAGCAACCTCTGCACTCGATAATTGCTCACAAGCGGTGGTGATAGATAATTTAAAAAAACTAAATGCAACCCGTGTAGTCATTGCCCATAGACTTAATACAATACAACATGCGGACAGGATCTATGTCCTGTCAAAGGGAAAATTAATTGAAACAGGAAATTTTGCTGAGTTAATGGAAAACAAAGGCTTTTTTGCACGCATGGCGGCACGGCAATTATCTTGAGAAGGAGGAGCAATCAATCTATTGCTGGCACACAATGGATAACGCCAGTCTCTACTGGCAATTTCTTCTGTATTTCAAATGACAGAAAATCAAAGCAAGATAATCATATAAAATGATAGGTCAAGAAGTCGGCTAGCCACTATTTTTAAAGCTAATATAGAAAAGCTTGCAGCAGAACCAAAAAAACACCAAAGACCGACCTAGGCATTCAGTCGGCCTATATGCGATCCCCCACAATTTTCCTAAAACCGCCTATTTCTTTTTATAGCCACCACTACCTTTAGGTGGTTTTCCAGGCCTTTGTTGTGTTGTTGAGGTGCTTGGAGAAGGACTTGGAGTTGCTGTTGGAGCTGGACTCGGGCTTGCCGTTGGAGCTGGCCCCGGAGCTGCTGTTGGAGAAGGGCTGGTCGCCGATGTCGGCGCAACACCGCCCGTGACCGATTTCAAGTCTTTTGGGTCTATTTTCTTTTTCTTAGCCATGATAAATCTCCTCTAAGATGGATGTATAGATATTTCTCATCAGACTAAATAATTATAGCATAGAGAATTTATCACTAAGCAGATTCTTTAGTAGAGAATGGGATAAAAATAAATAACGCATTGAAATAAATATAGTAATTTATCTATATTGCCATACTGGCTTATATTCAGATCCTTAAATATAAATTAGGTTAAAAATTGTGCTAAAGGATGCTAATTTACACTTAATTTCTAAACCTAAGAATAATGTTTTAATAAGTATCTGCCATATTGGCGGTTTTCCTGCTTGACATTCCTAGGTTCTTTACCTAGAATACTCCTTCTTGGCCGGGGCTATAGCTCAGCTGGGAGAGCGCTTGCATGGCATGCAAGAGGTCGGCGGTTCGATCCCGCCTAGCTCCACCAGATGAATAGTTTAGATATGATGTCCCCATCGTCTAGAGGCCTAGGACACCGCCCTTTCACGGCGGTAACAGGGGTTCAAATCCCCTTGGGGACGCCATTTCTAAATTATTTGTCGATGTATGTAAGAACGAATAATAATTACTAGGCTTGTTTTAATGATGTCCCCCTCTCCTCAGTGGAGAGGGCGTATCATGAATCTCTTTTATGCTGCTTTAACAAAAACTTCCCTGTATATTCTCCCAAAGGAATGAGATACCGTTGGTATGCAGCTTGTTCTGTTTCCGATAGATGCAACAGTCCTTTGAGCGATTTGTTGGAGCGCAGGTGAGGTACCGCGACCCCTGAAATACGATTAATTTCCAAGAGATAGGGTGCTAAGTCATCATCTACAACAAAATCAAAGGCCATTTCAAATAATTGGTTTTCATACATAGAATTCAGGTATTTTGCGAGTTTGGTAGCAATACTCAAGACTCTATCTAATAGGTCTTGTGCCTTGTCCATGGATAATACGGAACTTAAAAAGTCTAGGCTATGGTGAGCATTGCCTCCTTGGTATAGGTTAGACACGTCTGTTGGCTCTTTCGCTGCAATCACCCAATGAATAGCCTGCCAACAGTTTCCGTCATTAATTGTCACAATGCGCAAACTAAAAGGGTTAGGAAAGATTTTATTCGTGATCCCTTGCTGGATCATGTAGCTGTCTGTTATACAAAATTGCTTGAGCTTTTCAGTGGTCGCTGTGAGGTTATTCTGATGGATAATGTGTTTTTCTTTATCGATAAAATGCGCCAAGGTGAGAGTATTTTGCTGTGTCACGGTGCAAATATGATTGCCTTCTTTGCCATGAACGGGTTTTATATAGATTTTTTTGCTTTGGTTCAGATATTTTTTTAGTTGTTCTTTTCTGTTTTCCCAAGATTCTCCCTGAGGTAGCAGGGCTTCATCAAAATTTTTTACTGTATTATAGGTGGAGAGTTTGTTACCTGTAAGGTTTGCAAAAGCTGGATGAGGAAAAATTTTTCGATGGTGCTCTTTCGCCCAGGTGAAAAATTCTTTTACGGGCAATTCTCCTTCTTTGATGGGGTGATTAGAGCCGGCAAACCAATTGCCAGTGATTGTTGGCATGGGAATGAGGCGCTGGACAAATCGGTCTTTTTCAAAGGTGCAGCCTGAAACCATGCCGGTATTGGGGTTGAGGTGGCGGGGGGAATAGATAAAAAGTTTTTTGCCCATACTCTCCAATAATTGGGCAATGGGCAAAATACGATACAGTCTTAGTGCCCCAGAGGGATGCCAGTGATCACTGTTAATGCGGCATAAAAAGCCAATGTATTCCATGGGGCCACCGATCCCTCAGTTCAAATCCATAGTATAGTCATTAGAGGGCAGCAAAGGCTAGCTAATGATTATTTGAGGGCGTTGTACCGATAGGGTGTCTAAATCTTCCGGTGCCTGATAGATCATCGTATGATTCAGATTTTTCAGGGTACTGTTGATACCTTTATGGATGTCTTTTTTTCGTAGTTTTTTTTCTGCGACGGCGTCCTTGGCAGCATAATGATAGGTGCATAATGTTTCATTGAAATTGTCTTGAATGTTATCTTTCAAGACATCTTCCCTCAAAGTCTTAACGTTGCTATCCATGGTTTCACAGTAGAGTATTTTAGCCGACATTCGATCGTGAAAGGTAAATTGTTTTGCTCTACGTTGAGTTTGGGTTTTATGTACGTCAGCGAGTTGCTCTAAGTAAATGTCAAGATACGCCAAACGCCGAACTCTTCGTTGAGACTTAGCGAGGCCTTCTTCTTGTTGTTGCAGATTGTCATTGGCATTGTTGAGTTGGCGGTTGATAAACCCTTCCATGTCATTCAACATTTTTCTCGAAGATTGAATGTGGTTTTTGAGTTCAGGAGTACGTTCTTCGGCAAATTCCTGTATGGCATCCCAGCGACGAAGCTTGTTGAGTTCTTTCATCAACAATTCATAGGTCGCACTGCGTCTTGTGGGCAGTGCAATAATACCACCAAAATCAAGTATGAGTAGTTGATAATCTTTTTCGAAAAATTGATATGACTCAGCATGTTGTGATGTGAAATTATCTCCAGCATTTCTCCACATGGCTAAGATAAGAGTATAGAGTGAGTTATTTTGGACATTATTTTCTTTCAAGTAGTCCGTTAAGTTTTGTTTTGCTTCAGTAAATAACTCATTTGCCTTTCCATCTAGCTGAAATTCCAATAAATCTTTTGCCCAGGCCTTGAGCAAACAGGTGCGTATCTGTTCAATAACATTGGAAAAATCTCCAAGGGATAAGCTCAGCTCGCTTTGCTCGTTAATATGGTTCATAAAGTGAGGACGGAATATTTTGTTTTTCAATAATTCAATTCCAGCAAAAATACTTTTTGAAAATTTTGCTAATTCATCATTCGTGACTTGCAGTGGATTAGAGAATTTTTTAAATTGATCGAGCTTCTCGAACAGATTTGACATATCGTTAACGTGAACCTCTCCAATAGACGCTTCTTTTTTGTTTTCAATCCAATATGCGATCCGTGTGCGGATCTGATCCATATCGATAGAGTGGCATTTTTGAATAAATTCAGCTTCAGTTTGGAATATTTTAAAGAGTTCTTCTCGGACTTTAGTGAGATGCTCAAAAACCGGTTGAAAAAAGGTATCGTCGTTTATTTCAAAGTCGCATAATGTTTGAATATGCTCTCTAGCTGCTGCTACAAGTCGTTTTGCTTGCTCTGAGAGTTGAATCTCTGCGTGAAAAAAATTGTTATTATCCAGTAACAATGGTATTGATTTTGTGAGTTCCTCGAAGCAGGGATGGATTTGCTTGTATAGTTTATCTAGCTCTTGATCTTTCGCATTATCCAGTATGCAACAGCCGCTCAACATTCTAGCATCATACAAACGTCCTGCTAAAGATAAAAAATCAATATATTTCAAAGTGTTACCTCATTGTTAATGTGTTATGGTGGCTTTACTTTACCTGATGAATGTTAACGTAATATTAAATCCAGCCCTCGTAGTTGCAACGAGGACTGCAAGCATTCCTTAAGGCCCGTAGATTTCAAAAACTGTGCTAGAGCCGAGCCGGTGAGAATTCACAAGATGAGGCTCTTCCGCAGTACTGCCAGGATCGTCAATATAGGGGATTTGAGGAAATAGCTTGATACAACCGTAAGTCAAATTGATGACGCTTTCTGGATAATTCTCCAGGCTGAGTTCAATTTCACCCTTAGCATTGCCCCAGGAGCCACTGCCAGCATAAATTTGGGAATAAAATGAGGTTTCACGGGGGATCACCACATTAGGATTGATGGGTTCAATCCATGAGGTTTTGTAGGTATCTACACGGGTCACGGCAAGATGACCACTTGTGTGGTTAACAATAATGACATCTAATCCATCACAGGGGCTATCGGCAAAAGCTGTATTGGCAAATAGTATGCATGTTAGGATGAGGAACAGGTATTTCTTCATGAAGCATCTCCTTTTTTGTTGAGGATCCTATGGTTGTTATTGCGAACAATTCTCATTTTTATTTTCCTAAAAACTATCCCTGATAATTCCTAAAGATTATAAAAGGAAAACTGAATTAGTCAATGCTCCCCTACCTGCGAGCAATACAGTTTTTTACTAGGGCTGATTAAAGACAAGGGTTTTATTACCATTGATAATAATTTTATCGTCTAAAAACCACTTGACGGCCCGAGCGAGGACTCTGCGCTCTAAATCTCGCCCTAAAGTTCTTAAATCCTCAATGTTATGTCGATGATTCACTTGGGTTACATCTTGCTCAATAATAGGGCCTGCATCGAGGGTGGCTGTGACGAAGTGGGCGGTAGCACCAATGATTTTAACTCCGTAGTCATGGGCTTGTTTGTAGGGATCGGCACCTTTGAAGGCAGGTAAAAATGAATGATGGATATTGATAATATTATCAGGGTAATGGCGGATAAAATTTTCAGAAAGAATTTGCATGTAGCGGGCAAGAATCAATACATCAACTTTGCCCTGTGTTAACTCCAATATGGCAGCCTCTGATTGTTGTTTGTTTTCACTGGAGATGTGATGGAAAGGGATTTCAAAATGTTCCACGGTGTGCCGTAAATCCTCATGATTGCTAATCACACAATGAATATTTCCATTCAGCTCTCCTTTTTTCCAACGCCAGAATAGCTCTAATAAACCGTGATCAGGTTTAGACACTAAAATGGCCATGGATTTTTTGTGGTGGGCGTCGAATATTTTCCAAGTCATTGCTAAGGGAGCTGCAATTTCATCAGAAAAATCCTGACGTATATTTTCGATAGTCTGTTTTTCATCGGAGATTTCAAATACGAGTCGCATGAAAAATAAACCATCACAGACATGTTGATCACAATCACTGATGTTTATTTTGCGTTGACTGAAAAAATAAGCAGTTTTTGCCACAATCCCGGTTTGATCGGAGCACATAATCAATAATCTTCCTGTTCCATCCATGGGGATTATCTCCTAGTAAGTCAGTTGTTTTAATCGATGTAGGTATACAGTTTCATCGGGTGCTTTATTTTCACGCTGCGCTAGCCATATCATATCGCCAATAATTTCCATTATTTGATGTTGTGCTTCATGGGGATTGCCGTGTTTTTGGCAAAGTTGGTTGTAGATGTCATTGACCCCTTGGGGGCGATGGGTGGATAATTGTTCCTGTAATGCAAGATGTAGGCTCATATGCATGAAGGGATTGATTTCGCCACGGGTTACATCAAAATTCTTGTCAATGTATTTTTCTTTTTGAGAAAAGATAGTTTGATATTCCGGATGTTGCTGGATGACATCGACCAATTGATTTTCTAAGGGAGACAATATTAATTTTTTTTGGTGATTTTCCCAGGCGCTGTAAAATTGGTTGCGCAATGTATCTCGGTTATCATCTATCATGTTTTATCTGGCCTTACGGTTTTGTCAGAAAATACACATAAATCGTTAATGATGCATTGGGAGCAAAGAGGTTTTCTTGCCTTACAGGTATACCGGCCATGGAGGATCAGCCAGTGATGGGCATCTTTCATGAATTTTTTGGGTACGACATCCAATAATTTTTTTTCAACGTTCAAAACATTGTTGCCTGGTGCTATACCTGTGCGATTAGATACACGAAAAATATGGGTATCCACAGCCATGGTATGTTGATCGAAAGCCGTATTCAAAATGACATTGGCGGTTTTGCGACCTACCCCAGGAAGACTTTGTAAATCCTCTCGATTATTAGGAACCTTAGAATCAAAATGTTCAATCAATCGCTTGCATGCCAGAATGATATTTTTACCTTTACTGTTATAAAGGCCGATAGTTTTAATATAATCTTTTAATTTTTCCTCTCCCAATTGAAAGATAGCTTCTGGTGTATTTGCCACAGGGAATAATTTTGCAGTGGCTTTATTTACACCCACATCGGTTGCTTGGGCAGATAATGTCACAGCAACTAATAACTCAAAGGGTGTGGAATAATTTAACTCTGTTGTGGGGTTTGGGTTGTTTTTTTTGAGGCGAGTAAAGATAGCCGTTACCTGTTCAGGATTCACGAAGACTCCTTAAGGGATTTGCGTTTGGCTAATGAGCGTTCCATTGCTGCGGCGATATAGTCTTGCTTCCCGTCTCCAACCGCTGCAACTTTTTTTGCAGCTTGAAATTGTTTGCGCGCAAGGCTTTTTTCTGTTGTTAAGCGATGTTCTCGCTGTTGGTATCGTTGCCGAGATAAGTTTGCTTTATCCGCAGGATCTGCCGTATCGGGAATGAGATCAATGCAATCTACAGGGCAAGGTTCCACGCACAGTCTGCAACCGGTACAAATATCACTGAGTACTGTATGCATTTTTTTTCCGCTACCGATAATGGCATCCACTGGACAGGCTGTGATGCATTTGGTGCAGCCAATGCATTCTGCTTCTCGAATTTTTGCCAGGGTGGGAGGTTGGTAGTGAGCTTTGGTACTGTCGTAGTAAGGTGTTGGGTCTTGGTGTAACGTCTTGGCTAATGCTTCCATGGTACGAACGCCCCCGGGTGCACAGCGATCAATGGTTGTGCTGCCTTCTATCAACGCAGTTGCGTAGGGTAGACAACCCTGGAAGCTACATTGTTGGCACTGGGTTTGGGGTAGAAGATCGTCAATGTCTTTGACTGAAGGTGCTTTAGAAGACATTACTTGACCTGCATACCGGGTTTAGCACCACTGTCCGGGGAAACAATCCAAAGGCCACTGTTGTCTCCTGCACAAAGGATCATGCCTTCTGACATCCCAAAGCGCATTTTTCGTGGGGCTAAGTTTGCAACCACCACAGTGAGTTTCCCCACCAGTTGCTCTGGCTCATAGGCCGACTTAATGCCTGCAAAAATTTGCCGGGTTTCGGTGCCTAAATCCACTTGTATTTTTAGCAATTTGTCTGCACCTTCCACATGTTCGGCACTGAGGATTTTGGCAATGCGCAAATCCACTTTGGAAAAATCATCTATTTGGATGGTTTCTGCTAGGGTCTCAGGCTTTGTTTTTTTAGGGGATGTTGTTGAGGTGGCTTGGGGCTTGGCTTGCTCGGCTAATTGTTTTACACCATTGATTTGCGCTTCAGTGATCCGTTGCAACAAGGGTTTGAAAGGTTTAATGCTATGGCTTTGTAACGGTTGCAGCCGGTTTTCCCAGGTCATGGGAGCGATATTTAAGAAAGCTTCTATGTCCATGGCAAGGTTGGGTAAAATGGGTTTCAAATAAGTCATGAGGATCCGAAAAAGATTGATGCCCAGGCTACAAACTTCATGGGTGTGAAGTTGTTGTTCGGGATCTTTGATGGATTGCCAAGGTTTTTCTTGATCGATATATTGGTTGGCTTTATCTGCCAGCGCCATGATTTCGCGAATGGCTTGATTAAATTCTCGCGCTTCAAATAGCGCTGCGATAGAGTTTCCTGCCAGGGTAAATTGTTCAAACAGATGGTTCTCTGGAAGGCTTACGCTAAGTTTATTGGCGAAATTTTTATTGATAAAGCGGCTACAGCGGCTAGCGATGTTGACGACTTTACCTACTAAATCACTATTGATTCTCTGGAGAAAATCATCAAAGTTCAAGTCAATATCTTCGATATGGCTATTTAATTTTGCAGCAAAATAATAGCGTAAGTATTCTGGATGTAAATGTTCTAGATATTGTCTTGCGGTGATAAAGGTGCCCCGAGATTTTGACATCTTGTGGCCACCAATGGTTAAGAATCCATTGGCAAAAATAGCTGTGGGTGTTCTAAAATCAGCTCCTTGGAGCATGGCAGGCCAAAATAATGCATGAAAATAAATGATGTCTTTACCGATAAAATGGTACAATTCTGCTTCGCTGTCTTTGTTCCAATAATCTTCAAAACGAAGCTGTTTATTGCGCTCACAATAATTTTTAAAGCTTGCAATATACCCAATGGGTGCATCTAACCACACGTAGAAAAATTTTCCAGGATTACCAGGAATTTGAAAGCCGAAGTAGGGTGCATCTCGGCTAATGTCCCATTCTTTCAAACCGGTTTCAAACCATTCATCTAATTTATTTTTGACTTGGGGTTGCAAGTGATCACTTTGAGTCCAGCGTTTTAATGCTTCTTCGTATTTCGGTAATTTAAAGAAAAAATGCTCGGATTCTTTTTCAACGGGAGTTGCCCCAGATAAGGTTGAGGTGGGATTGATCAGCTCGGTGGGTGCATAGGTTGCCCCGCAGGCTTCACAGCTATCTCCATACTGATCTGCGGTTTTACATCGTGGGCAAACCCCTTTCACATATCGATCGGGTAAAAACATTTGTTTTTGAGGATCAAAAAATTGCTTAATAGTGCGCACAGCAATATCATCTCGCTCGATGAGCGCCCGGTAAACTTGTTCGGCTAATGCCTGATTCTCAGGGGAGTGGGTGGTATAGAAATTGTCAAAGGAGACAGCGAAATCGTTAAAGTCTGCGTGGTGTTCTTGGTGCACTTGCAAGATCATCTCTTCTGGAGTGATGCCAAGCTGCTCGGCCTTAATCATAATGGGAGTCCCATGGCTGTCATCGCCGCAGACAAAGGTACATTGATGGCCGCGCATTTTTTGGAATCGAGTCCAAATATCGGCTTGAATGTAGCCCACCAAATGGCCCAAATGAATGGATCCATTGGCATAGGGGAGTGCTGCTGTGACTAAAATGTTACGCTGTTTGTCCATGGGTTGTGCCTGCATTAAAACAATGCCTTATTTTACACGAGGATGGACAATCTTTGATAGTTTTTTTAGAAAATTCCTTGAAATAGACCAAGTTGAGTAAAAAATACACAGAATACATGGGTATGATGGAGGTTTTTCGAGACGGTTTGGCGATGGGATTCGCGGTGTCCTGTGGATCTACATCATCAGCGGTGTGATTTTCTGAACTCAGGAAGAAAAGTTCGCAAACAACCCACAACAGCGAGTGTCGGGAATATCTTCCACAGCATATTTGGATTCCCCGTCAAAGCGCCGTAACATCATCTCATTGCTATAGTTTTCACCCACGCGGAAGGACTCTGTGTGGATCACATCTCTTGTGCCATGACCAAGAAATTTCAACCAAGTGGAGTTTGAGGTTAACAGGGCATCGCGACAGTTTGGTATTCTATTGGTTTCAATGATGATTTCTGCATCAGGAGCAAACACCGTAGCAGGAATGTTTTCAATGACTTTGCGCAAGTCTGCTTTTTCTGGACGATAATGACCGCTGTGATTGGTGAGCTTGGTGATTTTCCCCTGGACAATTTTGACCATCCCTGTGCAGAAAACAGGCCCTCCGGAGGTAAAGCTCGAATGTTGGAAGACGCCTTTTTCATGTTGTCTCAATAATAATCGACCATCGTTTAAGAGTGCAAAGGCATAGTGTCCCGATCTTTTGCCCTCCAAATTTGTGCTGTCAGCTAATGCACCGTTTACATAGATATTACCATCCTCGAATTCAGCAACTAGCGCTGCTATTGCAGCGTCATCTAAGTGGTATTGTACGTGACGGGCATAGTTTGGATCGTTGCTATCCAACCAAGTAAAAAATCCTTCTTTATGATCCCAATTTAAGTATTGTCTCCATAAATAACTGCCAGGCCGATGCAAGGGATCAATCATTTCTAGAATGACGTCAGATAAAGGAAATTTTTCTCCGTAGACATTCTCTAAGATTTCAAGAAAGCAGCAAAATTCTGTAAAGTGTTTGTGGAAAGTGCTGGCCAGTGCATTGTAGGTTCCCCACTGAATATTATTATCTGGCTCTTTACCTGCACCTGCAAAAAGAGGCCGAAAAAACCTGAGTAAATCTTTAAAGGGTTCAATATCCCCCAGGGGAATATTGACACTGCCACTCAACTGCAAAACGATAGCATCAAACACTATTTTCCGACTTGTGAGCCGGGTGTCTTTGTCTTCATCCCGCATAGTTGAAAGAGATCCTCCGCATTGATTTTTAATGACTTGGCAAATGGGGTCAGTGAGGGCGGAATTGGTGGCCATTATTGTGTCCTTCTTGATTAATTATAAACACACAGTGTATCATTTTTTGACTAAAAATCAAGTATGTTTGGAAAAAGCAGCGCATGGGCTTGGCTCTCGGTAGCCTTTGTGCGGGAGAGGGGGCTTGAGACTGAGCGATCCACACGAATTTCCCCGTTCATCTAAGCTTTCCTGGATACCGTAAACAAGTCATGGCACGTAAGCGGCAGGGGTAAAAAGCTTGAAATATTCGTGCCTAACTCTTAGGGCTTTAGAGCGGTGTCCCTTCCGCTCCAAATGTCATTCAACTACAACCTGGGCATTTCAGCGTCTTCTCCTGGGGAGCGTGGTAGCTGTGTTATTTTTTCTACATGGAAACTAAGCATTCTGCTTTTTCTATTCATGCTAGCGAAGGTTCGGCGGGAATCTCGATCAAACAGCTCTTCATAGGGCTTTATCTCATCATCAATAGATAGCCTAGAAAACAGTGCAAAGCCCTTCTCAAAAGCTGCTTCGGCGATTTTTTGAGTATCGTTTGTTTCACGATAATGCATTTTAGACTTAAAAAATCCGTTTATAGAATTTTCCTTACGGTGCCGTAAAGGCGCTAAGACATTATCATTGCCTTGGTTATTATCAAAACCAATACCGATGGCATCTAACAGTTCTTTCAACTCGTTAACATTATCCGTTTCATTAATTTCCTCAATGCAAATGGTTGTTATTCTCTTATCATTTTTTTGGTTTTTAGCGTCAGCGAACAACTTTTCTATGCCGATTCTTACTAAACAGCGTTGGAGTAGAGAAGGATTTTGCGCTTTTTCGGGTATTTCCTGTTTTCTTTCTTGTTCTTCGAATATCTCTTCTTCGTATTCTTCATCATCCTCGGATGTTGCTTCGTATTCTTCTTCACCATCGGATATTTCTAGTTTCTCAGGGAGGCTATTTGATAACTTCATTCGCTCATTATCATTGAGAGCAGCATTCAGTTGTAGTAGTTCATGAGCAGGTACCTTATTGTTATTGAGGTGATAGGCACGCTGGCTATCTCTTATATAGTGTATGTGAGCAGCCTGCACATCAATGAGAGCGCCATGCTGGAAAATATAATGAAACCAGGTATTGCCTTCTTTATCCACGATATCGAAATCGGCAAGATCATCAAAGATATTGAGAGATAAGACATTATCTTCCAATGAATGAATCAGATGCTCTGCGTAATAAATGTGGCCTGGGCCTTCTGCTGTTGCTTTGAGAAAGGCTTCCCAGTTATCGTGTTGATTTAAAAGATCTTGCGTAATATACTTTTCGTTATTGCCTAACATAGAGATCCTCTTTATTTTTTAATTTAGGGATCACCATACTAGCTTTTACCGGCTTAGTCAATTCATATTCAGGGCAAGATCGTCTAATCCCTATTGATATCTAGCATTTATCAAGTATTTGTGAGCAAATGGGCTTCAATTTCAGTAAATTTGGTGTAACAATCATGGATCAAGTCAATCTTCTTACAGTTTTTGAACAGCTTCCCGATCCTCGAATCGAAGCACTAAAAAATACCCACTCAATGAAGTCATTTTACTGATTGTCGCTGCTGCTATATCTGGCTGTGCGGGCTGGAAATCCATGAAAGATTTTGGCGATGAAAAGCTAGACTGGTTATGAAAATTCTTACCCTATGACAATGAGATACCAGTTGATGATACGATTGCCCGCCTTGTTCGAAGGCTTTGTCCTGTAACGTTTAAACAGTGTTTTTATGAGTGGACTCAGGGAATAATTGAAAAAGTTAACAGTGATATTATCACTATAGATGGTAAAACGGTACGGGGAAGTCATAATGATGATAGAACTCAATCATCCATACATACATACATATGGTTAGCGCTTGGAGTGATAGCAATCACGTTGTGTTAGGACAGGAAAAAATCGATGAAAAAAGTAATGAAATCACAGCTATCCCTAAGTTGTTAGAACTACTGGATATTGAAAATTGTATCGTAATAATGGATTCGATGGGTTGTCAAAAAGCGATTGCTGAAAAAATTTCAGAACATGACAGGAATGGAAAAAATTAGAAAGCATTATCATGATTCAATCGAAAACAACAGTAGAATTTCGCTATTACATCAGCAGCTGTTCTGCTGGTGCAACCTATTTGAATAAAGCGATTTGCAAACACTGGGGAGTGGAATCCATGCATTGGATTTTAGATATTACCTTTAGAGAAGACGAGTCACGCATCCGCAAAGGAGATGGGCCTGAAAATATTGCAGTACTGAGACACCTTGGATTGAATGCTATGAAGAAATCTTCGGGGATTAAAGACAGTATTCCAAGTAAAATTCGAAGGGCAATGTTCTCAGATAAAGTAAGAGAAAGCATCATGAAACAAGTGATGAATATTTTACCTAGTTAAAACGCGGTTGCCCTGGCAAGGGGGTTGAGTTTCAGCGGGAATTGCTGTCATATATGCGACACCATCTTGTTCATATAACAGCCTCTTTGCATATTTTATCTGTTCATAAAAGTTTCTACCTATTATATAGGTAATTTTCCCTATATACGTTTAAAAAATTTTTGATAAATTACCCAGGATATACTCATCGCGAGTGTTCCAATCGTGTTTAGCAAAAAAGTAGGTAAGGAAGATGTTGACAAACTTGGTTAGAGAGTGGAAGGAGATATTTACGATAAATGATTTAGAGAGGGCACACCGCGAACTATTAGAAAACATGTTACCACATGCCAGCGAACATGATTTCACTGTTGATGATGTTAAAATAATTGTCGAACTATCCCATCAATTAATAAAAATTGATCCTAGGGGTAGATTTTATATTGATTGTTATCAACTATTGTTGCTTCCTGCATGGCGCAAAGAGAAATTACCTCTCAACGTAATGCTTGACTTTTTATATGAAGCAGGGAAGCGACTGACCGGACAACGGCAGTACGATGCTTACCTGTTATTTCTAGAGCACAGTGCTGGGTTGCAAGAATCTGAAATATCAACGACGCACTCTCAACAAATGAGCAATGCCCAACAGGTTTGTCTACGGTTTGAAGGGGTGCAAGCCTATGAAGCTATCAAGCCTTTTTTGAGTGAGCATTTGAAAGCTTTTAAGCCTTGTTATAGTGCTGATGCAATTTTTTCAAAAAATGTAGGTTGGCCGTTGGTGAAAACCTTAGGTGATTGGCTAGTAGCTTGCGATGGGTTGCATGAGACAGATTTTGGTGAGGTGGTAACATCTTGGTATGAGGCTTATTTTATTTGTTGGGATGCGGCATACAAGGACGGTAGTCAAGGTAACTCTCGACGGGAAGAGGCTGCTGTGCGTTATGTTGAGATTGTCACGTCTGCACTGCGCTATGGATTGCAATTTAAAAGATTATTTAAGATTTGCATACCTGAACAAAAAAGCATCAATTTTTTTGCGAAAAATACCTATCGTAGACTTTTAGCTTTGCCAACATTATTAATAGCAGTACAAAACCCAGCATCCTTGGAGCGAGCGATACAATGGGCAAAGGGAGATATGACTCAACAAGTGTTAGCTTGCCAACAATATCGCCGCTTGGGTCATGATTATTCAGAGTTGCAGGTGCAACTGCGTCGTTTTTCTCCTTTTACCAAGCAGGTGATGGGCTTGCAATTACGGGAGAAATTACAGGATTATCGGACAGCGTGGCGAACTGGGATGGTACAACCATCAAAAATTATGGAGTTACAATGTGCTTACACAAATAACATCAAACAGCTGATTGCCCAGCAAATAGCCCATTGGGAAAATCTCTTGGGTGAAGCTCCTTGCGGTTATGCTGTTCTTGGTATTGGTTCGGTGACCTATGGATTATCACTGTATTCCGATGCGGACATGGCGCTCTTGATTGAAGATAAAGACGTTGTTAGAAGCACGACTTATTGGG
>JAJFKH010000074.1 GCA_021773305.1 Gammaproteobacteria bacterium
GTTAGATTTTAACGTTGTGGCAATAAAAAAAACGAGGAATAGTTATTCTATTTCGATGTCTTTTTTTGTTGTCAAAACGTTAAAAGATAATGGTTTAATGGAAGCTCAACAAGGAAAATATGATTCGCTTTGGGTGTAAGTTTATGCTAATCCTCGCTCATTTCTAAAATTTCACCTATGGGATATCCTGTTATTTCTGACACTTTGCTTGGAGGCAGCCCATCTCTTAGAAGATTTAACGCAATTCTGCGCTCAGCTTTTTTTTGTCCTTGCTGCGCTCCTTGCTCTATACCTTTTTTCACGCCATCTTGGAGCTAATGCTGGGCCATTGTCATCATCATCGCTTCTTCCTCCTCATTTTTGACACTCTTTTTCATCACTGCAACAAACTCTTTTAGATCTTCTATTTTACATGCAATTTCCGCATATATAAATTATGCGGACAGATGAAATTACACTTTTTAGCGTGGTGAATGCAAGATGAGCGGCTAAAAACGGTTATCCTACCTGCGACAAGCATATGATTTACGCAACTTCGCCAATCATTTTTTGCAGCTCACCTTTTTCATATAACTCGAAAATAATATCACTACCGCCCACTAATTCACCATGCACATAAAGCTGGGGAAAAGTAGGCCAATTAGCAAACTGGGGTAATGTAGCTCGCACTTCGGGCTCCGCCAATATATCCACATAGGCAAATTCTGCACCACAAGCTTTCAATACTTGCACCGCTCGCGCAGAAAACCCACACTGAGGAAAGTCAGGGGATCCTTTCATATAGAGAATAATGGCATTTTCAGCCACTTGTTGTTTAATTTGTTCTAACGTATCCACAAATGCCACCTTTTTTGATTAGGAAACACTCATTCTAGCAGATTTTTCTCCTGGGCAGAACCCATTGGGTTGCCATATGCTGAACGGGCGATTACACTTCTGGCTCTCATTGACAAACAGGAGAAGAACCATGGCCTTTGATTTGCCTAGCCTACCCTACAGTATGGATGCTCTCGAACCCCATATTTCGAAAGAAACCTTGGAATATCATTACGGTAAACACCACCAAACCTATGTTAATAATTTAAACAATCTTATTCCAGGAACTGAATTTGAGGGCCAATCATTAGAAGCCATTATCAAAAATGCAAATGGTGGTATCTTCAATAATGCCGCTCAAGTGTGGAATCACACCTTTTATTGGAATGGCTTAGCACCTAACAGAGGCGGCGAACCTGAAGGTGCCTTGGCTGATGCCATCAACGATGCATTCGGATCATTTGCTGAATTCAAAGAAAAATTCACCCAAGCATCTGTGACCCTATTTGGATCAGGTTGGTCTTGGCTAGTGAAAAACTCCAGCGGTGCATTAGAAATCATCCAAACCAGCAATGCGGAAAATCCCCTCACTCAAGGACATACCCCTTTAATGACTTGTGATGTGTGGGAACATGCTTATTATATTGATGTACGCAATGCTAGGCCAAAGTATCTGGAAAATTTCTGGCAACTGGTAAACTGGTCGTTTGTCAGCAATAATTTTTCCTAGCACATTGGAAAACATGGAGTCGGCCATGGCCCAAACACTCATGGCAACCTACCGCCCCTTGCCCGTGACCTTTACTCATGGCAGAGGCGTTCATCTTTGGGATACCGAAGGGCGAGAGTATTTGGATGCATTGGCCGGCATTGCTGTTACCGCTCTGGGTCATAGTCACCCGGCCATCAACCAAGCCATATCCGAGCAAGCCTGTCGCCTACTCCATGTTTCAAATATTTATCACATTGAAGAGCAGCAACAATTAGCCAAAACTCTCTGCCGACTGTCCGGTATGGAGCGCGCTTTTTTCTGTAATTCAGGTGCAGAAGCTAACGAAGCGGCCATCAAACTGTGTCGCCTGTATGGCCATCAAAAAGGCATTCAACAACCCTGCATTATTGTCATGGAAAAAGCCTTTCATGGACGCACCCTCGCCTGTTTAAGTGCATCCGGTAGTCGCAAAGTACAAGCTGGCTTTGAACCCTTAGTCCAAGGGTTTATTCGCGCACCCTATAATGATATTCCTGCATTAGAAACCATTGCACAACATCGCCAGGATGTGGTCGCGATTATGGCCGAACCCATTCAAGGTGAAGGTGGTATTTGTCTCCCTGATGAAGATTACATTCAACAACTGCGAAAACTCTGTGACCGCCAAGGTTGGTTGCTTATATTGGATGAAGTTCAAACCGGTGTGGGTCGCACTGGAAAGTTTTACGCCTACCAGCATCAGGAAGATTGCCTGCCTGATATTCTCACCACAGCAAAAGCCTTGGGTAATGGTATTCCCATTGGCGCATGCCTTGCAAAAGGCATTGCTGCAAAATTATTTAAGCCTGGGGATCATGGCTCAACCTTTGGTGGCAATCCCTTTGCCTGTCATGTAGCTCATGCTGTAATCAACACCATCGAAGAAAATAATCTTGTGTCCCAGGCCGCGCACCGAGGTGATTTTCTTTTAAATTTACTCAAGCAAAAACTCAGCAATATTGAGGCCGTCGTGGATATTCGCGGAAAAGGTTTAATGATAGGCATTGAACTCAAAAAAGCATCCCCTGAAATACTCACCATTGGTTTGGAAAAAAGAATTTTATTCAGTCTTACCGGGGGGGATCATGTGATACGACTTTTACCCCCTTATATTCTGAGCGAACAAGATGCCACAGCCATTGCCGAACGGATAGCTGACTGTATTACAGATTTTTCGAATGTAGGTTAATTAGGTTAACTTCTATCTTCTTGACGAATCAGGTTACGCAGATACTGTCGGGTGATGAGCTTTTGTCTGGCAGATCCTGGGAATTGTTCGAAAGTAATAATATGGTTACGGATCAAAATATCAATCAGATCTTCTAGCACTCTAGGCACATGCGCATCGTAATTATTCAGTAATTCCTTTGCTCCATGTTCAGTACCCAGACGAGTTAAAAAATCAATCACATCAGGGTGATCAATTTCCAAATACTCCTTTATGTTATCATCTGGCTCCACGGTAATGGCAACCACGTCCTTTTTTCTATTACGAGCCACATAGGGCATTGAGAGACCTTAAAAAAGTTGTTATGACACCCTTTAGCCTAGCAACAAAATCAAATTTTTTCCAAAATTTAGATTGCCACATGGATTAACCCTATGATTTAATGAAGTCTTTATATTTAGGTTTTATGATGGATACAGCAGCAACGCCTGAAG
This sequence comes from Gammaproteobacteria bacterium, assembly GCA_021773305.1. GTDB lineage: Bacteria > Pseudomonadota > Gammaproteobacteria > UBA1113 > UBA1113 > JAJFKH01. The sequence continues at coordinate 3,230 of JAJFKH010000074.1, forward strand.
GAGAACTTGTGATCCGCACCCTGGCCATGCCCAAGGATACCAATGCCAATGGGGATATCTTCGGGGGCTGGCTCGTTTCAAAAATGGATCTTGGGGGCGCAATCCTAGCAAAATCTACCAGCCAAAGCCGGATCGTGACCGTTGCCATTGACAAAATGGTCTTCCATCACCCTGTAGGCGTAGGCGATGTGGTGTGTTGCTATGCAAATCTCTTAAAAGTTGGTAAAACATCCATGCGTATCAACATTGAAGCCTGGGCGTTGCCCTATAGCGGTGGTGATAAAAATAAGGTCACCCAAGGCATTTTCACATATGTGGCCATCGATGACATAGGCCATCCCATTGCCGTCATGAGAAACAACTAACGCTCCTAGAAAAAGGAAATCTCACAATGTCAGATAAAAAATCATACTCTCTCGAAACCCGAGTCATTCATGGAGGCCAAACCCTCGATCCCACCACGGGTGCGGTGATGCCGCCAATATATACAGCGTCTACCTACGCCCAATCCAGTCCAGGTGTGCATCAAGGATTTGAATACTCTCGCAGCCAAAACCCCACGCGATTTGCTTATGAAAGAGCTATCGCCAACTTGGAAAATGGTCAACAAGGTTTTGCATTTGCATCAGGACTTGCCGCTATATCAACCATCCTTGAGCTACTCGATCACGGTGATCATATCATCGCTATGGATGATTTATACGGCGGAACCTTCCGTCTCTTCGACACAGTCAAACGTCGTAGCGCGGGGCTACAACTTAGTGTTGTTGATATGACCGATCTATCTAACCTAGAGGCGGCTATCACAAGCAACACAAAAATAATTTGGGTCGAAACTCCAACAAACCCCATGTTGAAATTAGTTTCCCTGGAAGAAATTGCTCAAATTGCTAAAAAACACAATATTATCACGGTCTGTGACAATACTTTTGCCACCCCTATATTACAACGTCCTTTAGATCTGGGGATTGATATTGTGGTTCACTCTGCAACAAAATTCATCAATGGTCATTCAGACGTGATTAATGGCGTTGCTGTAGTGGGCGATAACAGCGAACTTTGTGAACAAATGGCCTTTCTACAAAACTCTTTGGGTGCTATTGCGGGTGCCATAGATAGCTATCTTGTGCTTCGAGGTGTGAAAACTCTCGCCATTCGCATGAAAGCTCATTGTGAAAATGCTCTGGGATTAGCTAGTTGGCTCGAAAAACATCCTCAAGTTGAGACGGTAATTTATCCCGGACTCAAAAGCCATCCCCAGCATAATTTGGCAAAAACCCAAATGGATGCCTTTGGCGGTATCATCAGTATTGTGGTCAAAGGTGGCTTAGAAAAAAGCAAAAGCATGTTGGAACGTTGTCAATTATTTACCCTTGCTGAAAGCTTAGGTGGTGTAGAAAGTCTCATTGAACATCCTGCTATCATGACTCATGCCTCTATCCCCCCAGAAAATAGGCAAAAATTGGGGATCAGCGATGGCTTGATCCGCCTCTCCGTGGGCATTGAATCCATAGATGATTTAAGGGCCGATTTAGACCAAGCCCTAGGAGACTAGGGTTCTGACTTTCCTACAACTTTTTCCACAGGAAATCCCCAATTTATTGTCTTGCAATTTCCTCTCAATCGATGATATTGTTGTTTAACAGCAAGCTTTCATCTATATGTTGTGGTTTAATGGATTATCAGCTACATTCATAGTAACGGCTCTGCTACGTAAATGGATGTTAATATTTTGCTCAGGGAGGACAGATGGACAACCATATCACCGATATCAAAGTAGGTACACAATCCAGTATGAACAACCCAGATATACTCTTACAATCCGATATTCAAGCCACAGCACCAGGCCAGATACGAGTTATTCGGCGTAACAGTAAAGTCGCGCCCTATGAAGATAACAAAATAAAAGTCGCTGTTACCAAAGCGTTTCTTGCCACAGAAGGTAATCATGCTCCAGCTTCCAGCCGGATCCACGACATTGTTGCCAAACTCACCGCACAAATTTCAGAAGCATTCCATCGCCGCATGCCCTCTGGCGGCACTATCCACATTGAAGACATTCAAGATCAAGTGGAACTGGCGCTCATGCGAGCAGGAGAGCATAAAGTTGCTAGAGCCTATGTTCTCTATCGTGAAGAACACCGCAAAGCGAGGGATGTTAGCAAAGCAGATCCAGATACATTGCATATCGTTCTCAACGACGGTACCCGAGTGCCCTTGGACACCGGTTGGCTTCGCACGAACATCGAACAAGCCTGCGAAGGATTAGAAGATGTGACCGCCGAGCCTATTTTAAAAGACATCAAACGTAACCTCTACGATGGTGTCAATGTAGATGACGTGAATAAATCGTTGATCCTTGCCGCAAGAACCCTTATTGAGCGAGAAGCTAACTACAGCTTTGTCGCCGCTCGCTTGTTGTTGATTGAATTAGTTCATGAAGCCTTAGGCTTTTTAAATATACCTGGCCAATATAATTTACAACAAATCGCTGATATTTATCCTAACTACTTCAAAACTTACCTACAAAAATGCATCGCATTGGGTCGTTTGGACAGCGCTGTGGTAAATTGTTTTGATGTTGAGAAGCTCACGGAAGCGTTATTACCAGAAAGAGATTTTCAATTTACCTACTTGGGACTACAAACCCTCTACGACCGATACTTTATTCATTCAGAAGGTCGCAAAATTGAAATGCCTCAAGCGTTTTTTATGCGTGTGGCCATGGGACTGACCATCAATGAAGACAAACCTACGGAACGGGCTATTGAATTTTATCAATTGCTTTCTTCTTTTGATTACATGAGTTCAACACCCACGCTCTTTAACTCTGCAACCTTGCGCCCTCAATTATCCAGTTGTTATTTGTCCACTGTACCCGACGATTTAGAAGGTATTTTCGGAGCCATTCGAGATAATGCCATGCTATCTAAGTTCGCTGGGGGACTGGGTAATGACTGGACGCCCGTGCGAGCCTTAGGCTCTCACATTGATGGCACCAATGGTCAATCCCAAGGCCCGATTCCCTTTATGGTGGTGGCAAACGCTACCCTGGTTGCCGTTAACCAAGGAGGAAAACGTAAAGGTGCTGGCTGTGCTTATTTAGAAACCTTCCATAAATGCGTCGAAGCCTTTTTAGATCTTCGTAAAAACACCGGCGATGAACGCCGCCGAACCCATGACATGAATACGGCGAATTGGATCCCGGATTTATTCATGAAACGGGTTCATGAAGACAAAGAATGGACGTTATTTTCTCCCGATGACACCCCGGATCTTCATGATCTCTATGGCAAAAGCTTTGAAGAGGCTTATACCACTTACGAAGCAAAAGCAAAACGGGGAGAAATTCGCAACGTACAAACCATTTCTGCCAAAACCCTTTGGCGAAAAATGCTAGGATTACTGTTTGAAACCGGCCATCCGTGGATCACCTTTAAAGATCCTTGCAATCTACGCTCTCCCCAACAACATACCGGTGTTGTACATAGCTCTAACCTATGTACTGAAATCACCCTCAATACCTCAGAAGAAGAAATTGCAGTATGCAATTTAGGTAGTGTTAACTTGCCCGCTCATATCACTGACAAAGGCGAATTGGATAAAGCTAAGTTGGAAAAAACCATCAATACCGCTATCCGCATGTTAGACAATGTGATTGACATCAACTACTACTCTGTCCCCCAAGCCAGGCGTTCTAACTTAAAACACCGCCCTATCGGCATGGGGATCATGGGTTTTCAAGATGCACTCTACAAATTGGGGATTGATTATGCTTCCGAGGAAGCTGTCGAATTTGCTGACCGTTCCATGGAACTTATCAGTTACTTCGCCATCAAAGCCTCAACTAATTTAGCGGAGGAGCGAGGCTGCTATGCAACCTTTGAAGGTTCTCTTTGGAGTAAAGGAATTTTACCCATTGATTCCATTCAACTGTTAGAGGATGCCCGAGGAAAAGACTACTTAGACGTTGATCGTAGCCAAACCTTAGATTGGGATAGCCTCCGAGAACGAGTCAAAACAGTGGGGATGCGTAATTCCAATGTGATGGCGATTGCTCCCACAGCAACCATTTCAAATATCGTGGGTGTTAGCCAGTCCATTGAGCCAACCTACCAAAATCTTTTTGTCAAATCGAACCTCTCTGGAGAATTTACCGTCATCAATCCTTACCTTGTGAAGGAATTAAAAGCGTTAAATCTCTGGGATGAAGTCATGGCTAATGATTTAAAATATTTTAACGGTAGCTTACAAGCCATTAATAGAATTCCAGAACATCTAAAAAAACGTTTTGCAACAGCTTTCGAAGTTGATCCACGATGGCTCGTAGAAGCTGCGGCAAGACGCCAAAAATGGATCGACCAAGCCCAGTCCCTAAACCTTTACATGGCTCAAGCTTCTGGCAAAAAGCTTGACCGACTCTATCGCATGGCCTGGAAGCGAGGCTTAAAAACCACTTACTACTTGCGTAGTATGGGGGCAACCAACGCAGAAAAATCCACCATTTACGATAGTGCATTGAATGCAGTGAAAGTGAACGACATGCCCAAGGCATGTTCCATTGATGATCCCGAATGCGAAGCGTGCCAGTGATGCATAAGCTAGCCATATTGTTATACCCAAAGGAGTCAGTATCATGAGTGATAATCCCGTACAAGAAAGACCAACAGAATTGAATGAACCAGGCCCCAGTGGCGGCCCCTTGGGCCTGGAAGAGATTGAAATGGGTGCGGCAAGAGTCCGAGTCGATGATAAAAAAATTATTAATTGTCACGCTGATCTCAATCAACTGGTTCCTTTTAAATACGAATGGGCTTGGAAAAAATACTTAGATGGCTGTGCCAACCACTGGATGCCTAATGAAATCAATATGTCTGCCGATGTGGCCTTATGGCGCTCCGAAGATGGTCTCACTGAAGACGAACGTACCATTATCAAACGTAACTTAGGCTTTTTTTCCACAGCGGATTCGTTGGTTGCAAATAATCTGGTGCTGGCTGTTTACCGACATATCACTAACCCCGAATGTCGTCAATATCTGCTTCGTCAAGCGTTTGAAGAAGCACTTCATACCCATGCTTATCAATATGTCATTGAAAGCTTAGGCTTAGATGAAGCGGAAGTCTTCAACATGTACCGAGAAATCCCCTCTGTAGCAACCAAAGCGGCTTGGGCATTACCTTTTACCCAAAGCTTAAGTGATCCTAATTTCCACACAGGAACACCGGAAGCGGATCAACGCCTATTGCGAGATTTAATTGCTTTTTATGTTGTCTTCGAAGGTATTTTCTTTTACGTTGGTTTTGCGCAAATCCTTTCCATGGGACGTCGTAACAAAATGACCGGCACTGCGGAACAATTCCAATACATCATGCGGGATGAATCCATGCACATGAACTTTGGTATTGATGTGATTAATCAAATTAAAATTGAAAATCCCCACCTTTGGACTAAGGATTTCCAAGCAGCCATGATTACCATGATTAAAGACGGTGTGGATTTGGAAACGCAATATGCTGAAGATACCATGCCTCGCGGCATATTGGGTATGAATGCAAAAATCTTCCGAGAATATTTAGAATTCATTGCAAACCGTCGCTGTTCACAAATAGGACTGGCTGAGCAATATCCTGGGGCAGAGAATCCATTCCCATGGATGAGTGAAATGCTCGATCTGAAAAAAGAGAAAAATTTCTTTGAAACCCGAGTCATTGAATATCAAGCCGGAGGCACTCTCAACTGGGATGATGACGAAGATTTCTAGCAAAAGACGGTAAGCTGTCTTTTCAACCCTAAAGGGGCTAGCAATAGCCCCTTTTTTTTTATACTTGGCGCGGATAGACCCTGAGGGTTCGACACGAATATCACCGTTGATTCTTGGATGCTGCGGACGAGCCGCAGCACGTAGGCGGCGGGGGGAAAATCTTAAGATAGATCTGCAAAAATCGCCTCTACTTAAAGACAAAAAGCCCGCTAGACAGGGTTAAAAAGCTAATATTAGTGAGCACCCCAACAACCCACCCCTACGTGCTGCGACTCGTTCGCAGCATCCAGAAAAAGATCGAATAATTCGGTAAAGCATCATGCTTGGAAGCACTCTTTATTTGTTGCACTCTTTAGCTAATCCCATGTTTTTAATAAATAATTTTCGAATATTCGTGACGAACTCTCAGGACTCGTTCGCGGCACCCAGGAGAGCTTATATGCTAAACTTAGCTTTATGAGAATTATCAGCTTTATTTTTTGTTTATTATTGTTTCAACAGGCCGGTGCTACAACCACTGTATATAAGTGGGAGGATGAGCAAGGCCGTATTCACTATGGTGAACGCCCAGATGACAGCAACGCCCAATCTGTTGAGATAAAACATAAAAATCCCAAAAACCCTTATCTAGAAGAACGGGAAGCCCAGCGCCAACAGCGAGCCAAGGCATCTAGAATAGAACGATCTCAAACCCATGCAGATGAAAAAGCAAAGCAAGAAGCCCGTGACGCTCAAGCCCAACGCCAGAAAGTCTGCGCTCAATACCAAGGTAACCTGAAGCTGCTCAATCAATCAGGCCGCAGAGTCTATACAGTCAGTCCAGACGGCGAATACCACTATTTTTCAGATGAACAGCGCCAACAAGAAATCACAAAAATTCAACAAGATCTCGAACGCCATTGTAAAGAAAGCGATCAGCCCAAGTAGTATTTAATAATTTCTTAATAATCACCTTATATAATAACGTAGTTATATATGGCTAAGTCTATTGACTGAGCAAATAATTGTCAACATAAAGAGGAATACAAAATGTATCCAACTAAGCCTAGTACTCCAGTAAAAATAGACTCTGGCGTCTACACAGCCTACAACCAAGTGGTAGGTCAACTAAGCGACTACTTCAAAGATGTCTACTCTGGAGGCAAGCCCAAAGCAACTTTAATGTTAGGAAAACTCAAAGACTATCTGACTGAAAATCAAAATCCAAAAGCCATTCAACAAAGAACCATCAAACAAGATATTATCAACCTAATGGATGGTCATATTGAAGAACTTGCTGACGAAGCAGAGCAAAATAAATACTACCAAGAAATCCTAGCAGGCCTTGCAAATGCAGAACAATTTCCTCAAACCCAAGCCGTTGCAAACATTATTAAGGGTATACGAGAACATATTGCAGAGCAATATGCAGCAAAAAATAAGATTGACAATACACCGAAAAGACTTGATCCAGGCAAATTTCAAAACCTCAGGATCCAGCTGGGTGATCACGCCGCATCACCTGAAATTTCACCAGCAAAGCCGATTCAATTAGAAAAAACAGATGTTAAAAAAGAGAGTTTAGAAGAAAACCTAGAACAATCTTCTGACATTAAACTCGAACTTCCAGAAGAAGGTATGGGACAACTAGAGTTACCCGGTATTGAAAATATTGATGCTATCGATGTTGATGCACTCAATAAAATCCTTACTCGTTTACAAAACCCTAACGCTCTACTCTCTGCGGATGTCGCCTATGGGCCAGATTTTGAGCTGGAGATCATGGTGCTCATGCCAAAAGAAATTGCCTTTAGTCGCATTGACCCAACAAACCCTTTAGCAACCCTTGACTCACATACCATCGATTGGATGATAAAAAATGTCAACTCTAAAGTTTTTCCAATGCCTGTTTACGGAAACGACACACTCACCTGGGAAGCCATTTGTCGATATTGCGACATATCTCAAGAGCGTTTCCTCTCTCTCGTAAATAGTGACACCCCCCTTGAAGCATTCCAACTGGTTGAACAACATGCTGTTTATAAGGCAACCGTTCCCCTGTCTCAATTGAAGTTACAGTTCGAAGTCTCTGCCGGTAATAGTTTTATTACCACCGGAAAAAACATTGAAGCCGAAAAAGTCATGGGATACTCTTTCCTTTATCCTGACAGAGACTTCCAAGGTAACCCTGATTTTGGTCTCTCGGATGCATTTAGTGTTGATGAAAGTGCACTAGAAATACCGGTTCAAAGCAATGAGAAATTTTTAAAGCATCCTGAACAGGCAAATCGAGAAAGCGAAGAAGAAGCCAAAAAGCATAAACAAGAATTCAGAGAAGAAATCAAAAAGATCGAAGAAGAGTTCGAAGAAGAACGGCGAAAAGCCAGACAAAAGCTCGAAGAAGAAGACAAAAAGCATGAACAAAAGTCCAAAGAAGAACTCAACAAACACATACTATCCATAAATAGAAATATGGAGAAATTTTCTCATGCACTTATGCCTGATTCTGGTAACTCACCCTTTAATCCATGCATACCAGCCCAGGCTAACCCAAATTTTCAGGGCCAAGTTGTTAGCACGTCTGAGGGAAATTATCTCTTACTCGACAATGTAAAGCCAAGTGGATCTAGACAAAATTTTTGTCCCACTGGCTCTGGTCCCTCACCGTCCCTGCCTAAACTAAGTTCTCAGGGCCAAGTTGTTAACACGCCTGAAGGATCCTATCTCTTAAACAACAGTGGAGCATCCACCTCAGGGCAAGAAAGATTTGAAGGAAATTTCTGTCCCACTGGCGCTGGTAAACCACCTCATCAGAGTCAATTTTTTAACTCCCCAAAACCATCTGATCAAATCTACTCACAATTGAGAGAATCCATTGAGTATGCTCTAGAAAATACGAAAGGGCAAAAAGAATTGGCCTATGGTAAAACAATTCTTAAGCAATGCACCAACAAACCCGATCATGAAATTCGTGCAATTATCACCCAAGAATTCAAGCAGGATAAAAAGCACGGCTGGAGTGAAAAAAGCTTTAAAGCTCTGGTTGCTCATAAAATCAATGCTGAATTTCAGTTTGGATTCAAAAGAATTCGGCATAACTGTCGTTGGAACAGCAAAAAAACGATCCCTCTGCTTGTAGCAAGATTGGAATCACAATTCCCAAGCCCTGATCTCCAGCCGGGCAATAGATTAAACGTTTAGAGTCAAGGAAACCACAACAAAGCCCCCAGAAATAAAATAAGATCTCTGGGGGGGTTGTTATTGGATGTTGATACGATTAATCCATGGATTCACCGACTTGGCGACCCACATAGCCACCCACCAAAGTACCACCAATGGTTGCAGCGGTACTACCAGAGCCAACGGTGCTTCCTAGCACGCCTCCTGCCACAGCACCACCCACCATACCTACATCTGCTTTACTGGTGTCATCACAACCTAGCAGTGCGATACTGCAAGCAGCTGTTAATATTATTATTGCTAAGCGTTTCATAATAAACTCCTCGTTCATCGATAAAATAAAAGATCCTAGGGCTAAGTATAGTCAGGTTTGAGGAGTTTTTTTACAAAAAGTAACTATTCCGTATAGCAAGTTAACCTAGCTAAATAATTACTACAAAAATTGATATTTATCTAATAGGCTTTGGGTAAACAAGCGGCGCAGATAAAATCCTCGGGGTAACGTGAGAATTTTCTCTCCGGAAGCACTCACTCCCCAGCGTAGAGATTTGCCATTGGCACCTTTGGGACGAATTTGTAGATAAGTACCGATTTTTGCAGATATTTGTTCTAATTCTCCCAGAGCAACCATATCCATCAATTCCTGCCAATCTTGGCGCAATATCGCTTCTTGTACGGTATTGGGCGACCATAAAAAACCGCAGCCCACTCGCCGTTGTGGTAGGGAGATAGCGGGATCCGCTTCGATAGGCAACCAAAGGATCTTAGCCAATTTCCCATAGACTTCTGATTGATGCCATTGTAGTCCCCAGTGATTGAGCAAGGGCACCACAGACACATAGGTAGATTCTATGACACGGCCGTTATTGTCCACAGGTAAGGTTTTTAACTCAATGCCCAACTGCCGAAAATCAGGCTTTGCGAGACAGCCAGCATCCGCGCCTAAGGCTTTTTCCATCAACTCCCCTACCCACCCTTTGGATTGGCGTAAATCAGCAGGAACCGATAAATTAAAGTCCTTTGCGATATGCGCAAGGGTCAACCCTCCAAGGGCTTCAACTCGGGCCAATAAGGCTTCTTTTGTTTTTGGCGGTAATATATCCATAGCAAATCTTAACAAAAACTTACGTGCGAGTTCAATAAAGATGGACTATATTTTTCAGTAATGACAAATACAAAACCATTAGGCATCACCTTATGAATAAAGCACTTATGCTGGTAATTATCACGTTACTTTTGTTTGCTTTTCAACAAACTAGCCACGCAAGGCCCTCTCGTTATGGCTTAAGTTTTTGTGGCCACCCAGATTTTCAATGCATCACTATCAAACGGGGGCAAAGTTGGCGAGGACTTTGGCCAGATGAATATCAACAACAAATTATCCGGCGTCTCAATCGCATGAATACCCCTCTTCGCAGCGGCATGCGCATTGCCGTCCCGCGAAATTTAGCGCAGACGGATTTATTGGACATCTCTCCCTTTCCTCATACCATGGAGGCTCCTGGGGAAAAAATGATAGTGGTTGATCTTCCAACCTTGGCATGGGGTGCTTACGATCCCTACGGCAACCTTGTCCACTGGGGACCCATCTCCGGTGGCAAGGGATACTGCTCTGATGTGGGAAGCAAATGCGAGACCATCAGCGGGCATTTTCGCGTATATCGAAAAAAAGGATCTGAATGCAAATCAAAAACCTTTCCCCTTCCCAATGGCGGCGCTGAAATGCCCTATTGCATGTTTTTTCATGCAGGATTTGCCTTGCATGCATCGAAGGTTGTACCGGGTTATCATGCTAGCCATGGTTGCGTCAGAATTTTTGCAGAAGATGCTAAATGGCTCAATGAAGATTTTATCGACTTACCGGGGGAGCCTGTGGACGGCACACGAGTGATTGTCAATCCTTATACCTAAGGTTAACCCAAAACATATTCAGCGCCCTGAGCAATAACATCCACACCGACTCCCGGAAAATGACTCTGTTCACTCAAATGCCGACGCCAAGCTCTCGCTCCCGGCATGCCCTGGAATAAACCCAGCAGTGGTTTTATGAGAGATGTTAGCGCGACCCCTGCGGATAATTCTTCTTGGCAATACTTCATATAGCACTCAATCACCTCACCTAAAGACAGACTTGCCAATTGAGGAGAAAATACCTCACCAATGTCACACAGCAACTGTGGATTTGTATAAGCCCCTCGTCCGATCATTACACCATCCACCTGTTGGCAATGGGCTATCACCTCTGACACCGTGGTTACGCCGCCATTTAAAATAATCGTTAAGGTGGGAAAATCTTGCTTCAACTGGTAAACCCGCTCATACATCAGTTCAGGCACTTTACGATTTTCCTTCGGGCTTAATCCCTTCAGCCAGGCTTTTCTTGCATGAATAATCAACGTATCACACCCTGCTGCGGCAATCTGGGAAACAAAATCACACAAAAATGCATAGCTATCTTGCTCATCAATACCAATTCGTGTTTTCACTGTCACAGGCACTGCAACACGGCGCTTCATGGCCTCAATCCCCTCAGCAACCAAGCCAGGATGAGCCATCAAGCAAGCACCTATCATGCCACGTTGAACGCGATCACTCGGGCAGCCAACATTTAGGTTAATTTCATGAAATCCCCGTTGTTCACAAATACACGCAGTCTGAGCAAGTTCTTGGGGATCGCTTCCTCCTAGCTGTACCACAAGGGGATGTTCCTCTGGACGGTATTGCAATAATTTTTCATGGTTACCATGAAAAATTGCTCCAGTAGTAACCATCTCTGTGTACAATATAATGCTCTGATTCAGCAATCTCATGAAATAACGGCAGTGCCGGGTAGTCCAATCCATCATGGGAGCAACAGAAATAATTTTATTTTTCAACACGTTATCCACAAAGTAAGTTCGTATTCAAAAGGTGACCTATTATAACACACTATTTTCTAGACCCGGCTTACACTGGACTTGAGGTGGTGGATTTTTTATCAATTTCACTTTACTTTTTAAATTAAAAGCAGTAGAATAGTACCTAAAATGAATGAGGCTGCTATGGAGTGCCTGGCCAAATATGGAGAATATAATGATTATAAGTGAACCGCAACTCTTTACCGACCGTAGTAACGAACTCCCTTTTGACATAAAAATCCGCACAACCCCTTTTGTGCTGCTTGTTGTCGCAGTCCACTCTTTTACAAGAAAAGATATTGCACTGACCTCAGGCAATCTTCATGGCATTTTGAATCAGCATCACCGTAACAAACAAGCTCGCAAAAGTGCTACATCCAATCTCATCAAAAAATCACCCTTACTAGACAGCCACGAATTCTCGAATTTTGGTACCAGTGGTGGCCGCATATTCCAAGTTAAATTTATTCCGGCGGCAGAAAATATTTTAGCCGATATGCAAGCCTTAAACTTACCCCTAGAAGAGCAAATTGAGCAATTCATGCATGCCATCCATGCCCCTGTACTGCGTAAACATATTGAAAATATACTCAACCTCTACGATCAATATTGTAAAGAAAATAGTCATAATATTCCGTCTGTTGCCAGTAAGGAAAAAAAGATCGCTGAAGTTGCTGAAATCTGAGGTAACTCCTCTACTTTTTGTATACTTGTCTTGGGTAGCGACGAATTAAGGTAATGCTACTACAATTCTTCGGCATTCAAGCATCGGTTAAAAAATAAGGAAATTAGCATGCATTATCTCATTTATGTCAGTTCAGCAGTTAAGTTATTCAGCGAAGATGATTTATTTTTTCTTCTTGAACAAGCTCGAATCAATAATACAAAATATGATGTGACAGGCATGCTTCTCTATATTGACGGAAATTTTATGCAATGTTTAGAAGGTAAAAAAAACCATGTGGAAATCATATACACCAAAATTCGCGAAGATGGTCGGCATAAAGATCTCACTGAAATTGTTTTTGACCCACTGAAAGAGAGAAATTTTAAAGGCTGGAGCATGGGATTTAAAGCCTGTGATGAGGCGATGCTGAGTCAGTCTTCAGGATTAGCGGATCTGAGTGTGGATACCTTCAGAAAGCCTCCCTTTAACACCTGCAAGCATATTGCATTGGATGTTTTGCGTTCATTTTATACTCAAAGCGGTGGGGAAAACCCGGTTCAACGGGATGTTGCTATAATCTCTTGAATTTTCTGATAAATTTTCTCTGGGTTCCTCACGTCGGCAATGCGGATCCCCCTAAAGCCCCGAATGGCAGGCCCCATACTAGGCGTAGAAAGATAAATTGTGCCTAACCCATATAACCGCTGGATGATCCCTTTGCGCAGGCTAACATCCGTAATATAGCGATATTGCAAGATTTTTTTCTCCACGGCCCAAAAACCTTCAGCATATTCAAGATGATCCTGATAAAAACGATAATCCGTTTCATCATAAGTTCTACGACGCACCCAGTAGACGCTTATCGGTGTTGCAAAAAAGAAAAAAATTGCTGAATAAACAAAGGGATATATTACATAGTTCGTGTGACCTGTAAAGATAAGGATAACAAAGCCAAGTAATCCTCCTACAGCACCGCCCATGAGGGTTAAATTCAATTGTAGGGGTAAATACTGAGCCAACAAAACCCAGGTAATCAATACAGGTTTAATGACTTTCAGGGGATTTTCACGGCGTTCGATGGATTTTGGCTGGCTTGAACCCCCTGCTTTATGGCCACAAGATTGGCAAAACCTTGCCCCATCGATCATTTTTGAACCACAAATTGAACAGTACATCGCATATTCCCCCATTCTGAAAGATTATCGTAAAAAATATGATAAAAAGCCACTCTATTAATCTTCTATTAATATTCCTAGCGTATAAATAGAGTTAAGAAAACAAAAGGTAGACATACAATGCATGCTTTATTAATGTCAGAGACTGACTGGCGAAAAAAATACAGAAAATTACCTGAAAGGGTACGAGATCACCACCGAGGTGAAACCGCTGCTATTGAGCAGGCGCTGCATGCCGTTTACGATACCCCCATTATCCACGAGCGCCTCGATGCACTGAGCAACCTGCTGGGCCTGATTGTCAGCCAGCTTAAAGCTGCAAACACCCTGCCAAGATATAAAAAAGAATTGGTGGCCCTTTACAACCAAGCCAGCAAAATTACCGGCTGTATTCTAAACGAAACCGATCACCAAGAAATCCTAAAGCGATTAAAGGAACGAGAAGAATACAAAGCGATTAATGAAAAATTTATGCCCTGGACGCAACCTATTACAGCACTCGATCCTCGCAGGGATTGTGCCCCTGATATCTCACGCCCTAAATTCAACGTTCAACACATTCTAAAAAACTCAAAAAATCGCAAAGAAAATCGCGCAATTGGCCTATCAGAGCATGGCAGGATCAAAGACGATAAATTTAATTTGACCTACCTAACTCCAGAAGAGCGAGAAGCCCACCGCCTAATTCCTTACCAAGGGAAATTAGTCAAGTTAAATGAGCACGGTAAAGCAGACCAGCGTCAATTGCGAGTAGAAAATTTTGATACCAATTTAAAGAAAAAAGCGAATATCCGACGTATTGGAATTTTTGTTGTTTCTTTGGAGGGCGATATTTTTGTCGGTGATAAAGAAAATGGCAAATTTCACCATTCTTCATTCCTGCCCAAAGGAAGTTCCGTCATGTTTTCTGGCACCTTGCTTTGCAAAGAAGGCAAAATTGACTACATGGATAATCTAAGCGGTCACTTTCAACCTAAGCACCGACATGTTGTTCAAATGCGCGGTTATTTTAGAACCAAAGGGATCCTCAACGACCAAATGACATTTAAAATTGGTGCGAAACATCCTCACCAGCTGCGTCGCTGGGGTGTGTGCTCTTTTGACGAGCTGCGCTTAAATTATTTAACAAAAACGGTAAAATCCCAACAAACTCGCTTAAACCGCTGGTCTCTCCTCTCAACAGGTGGAAAACTCAAAGCAAAAGTTTGGCATGACTTAGAACGTCGTATTGAGCTTGCAAAACAAAGCGATGAACCGATTACCCTAGAGCAAATCCTAAAAGATTGGAAAAATGCATCTGTACTACATGATAAGAATGGCCGAGCTATTAAAAATGAAGCCGTATTAAAAACCCAACGAAGCCTGTTTGCATGCCTTAGAACCTCTCAATCTGCTAGCATGACAAAAGTTGCAGAACTTACCCAGCTCGGCGCCCATAACACGCCAGAAGTCGAAATGAAAATAGGTAAAGGTATCCGTTAGGCTTCTATTCCCAACAATTGGGGAATTAGCCTAAAATAGTTTAAGCTGAGTTTTTATATCATTTAATAGATTGTCACAACCAGGCAAATTAGAGACCAATGATCCGAGTCATTGCTCCCACTCCACTAACAGACTTTGTTAACCAGCTCAAAAGTTAGGCAAGCCATCTAACTACACCCAAAGCGAATCATATTTTCCTTGCCAGAGTCTCATTTGGGGGCATCTTGCCCACTTTCACGTGTTTTTTTCTCCGTCACATAGAGTGACTATGCTCCTCGAAAAAAACACGTG